>JAWUWJ010000039.1:0-76045 GCA_034111925.1 Crocinitomicaceae bacterium | reverse complement strand
TTTTTTGCGGGTAAAGCGTATCTTGAAATGATGCTTTTGGTTGATAAGACAAACCATTTAAGAATGATTCTTTCTGGAAACAGTGAGGGCATGATTCGAAAAATGAAACAACATATCGCACTATTGCAAAAACAATATGATATTGAATCAAGTGGGAAAGACCGTAAAAAATAGCTTAATAGCTTTAGTTGTTGGTGCATTTGTTTTCACTTCTTGTACTGAAGCCGAAGAACTTGATTTAACTGAAGAAAGTGGAAGGGTTTTGCCAATTGCTGGAGAACGTGACGTTGAATACAAAATGGTCGATGGAGTAGAAGTGGCTGACACAATCTACCACCATGTTCCTTCATTTGAATATTTGAACCAAGATTCTGTAATGGTATCTTCTAAGGATTTCAAAGATAAAATTTGGGTCGCTGATTTTTTCTTCACGCATTGCCCTACGATTTGTCCTCCGATGACATCGCAAATGAAAAGGCTTACTGAAATGACTGCAGATTTGAGCGGTCATATTCAATTCTTAAGTTTTTCAATAGACCCTAAAAAGGATACGCCTTCTAGACTTAGACAATACATCAAGGACTACAGAATTGAAGCGACGAATTGGACATTCATGACGGGCGATGAAGATGCAACGCACTTGTTGGCCAAAGAATTCTTTAACGGCGCAGAGCGAAATGATGATATTGAAGGAGGGTTTGGGCACACACCTTATTTCGCCTTAGTTGACACAGAAGGTCTCGTTAGAGGCGTTTATATCGGTACTGACGTTGATGAAGTTGACCGATTAGCAAAAGATCTTAGAAAATTATTGAAATATGAGTATGGAGTCACTCGATCCAAGTAAATTAAAAAAGGCGAGAACGGCTATTTATGTCGCTTCTTTTGCAATTCCTATTGTCGTTGCAGTTTTATTCGGTGTCAAAGTCGAGGGAGTTGATTTAAGCTTTCTTCCTGACGTATATGCCTCTATCAATGGATTAACAGCTATAATCCTAGTTGCTGCATTGATGGCCATTAAGAAGAAGAACATGAGCCTACATCGTGGTTTAATGCGTTTTAGTCTTCTGCTTTCCCTATTATTTCTTGCTTGTTATGTTGCCTATCACATGACTTCGGATTCAACTTCGTATGGAGGTGATTACAAAACAATTTACTTGATCATTTTAGTCACACACATAATATTGAGCATTGTTGTCATACCGCTCGTGTTGTTCACGTACCTATTCGCATGGGAAGGGAACTTCGTGAAACATAAAAAATGGACGAAATTTACATGGCCATTGTGGTTTTATGTCGCGGTAAGTGGAGTCGTTGTATATGTAATGATCTCGCCGTATTACGGAACCTAATCCAACTCTTCGAAATCAAAGTTGATTATTGAAATGACATGGCCCGGCCCAGCTTTGCCCATATTTCCTTGAATTCCATTTCGTCCGTGTTCGCCTAAAGATCCGTTTCTTTGACCTTTAACTGGTTTTCCCGGGTTTCCTGCCAATCCACCCGATCCGTTCTGGCCTGAATGTCCGCCATATTGAACAACATTAATCTTTGGAATAATAAATTCGGCATTGCGATGTACGAAAATCAATATTGATCCTCCGTTTCCACCAGATCCTGCAGTTCCTCCGCTCGCTCCGTTGCCTCCATTTCCAGGCGCCTTGGTTGCTTTTCCATTTTTTCCGTTGCCACCTTCACCTCCTGTCCCCCCATTTCCGCCGTCACCGCCAGAAAGGTCTATGAAAATCGTGTCGCACTTTTTACTTCTATATTTCCAAACAACACTTGTGCTGTCGTTTTCCATTCTGAATCGAAGCTCCTGATTTTCCATCCAGATATACCCCGTGTAATTTCCGCCGTTCTGACCGTCTTCACCGTCGAATCCAGGCTTGCCATCAACGCCATTCGGATTGAACAATGTAACACCACTTTTTCGTTGTGGTTCGGCATCCGTTCCTTTTAAACTTTCCGATGGAATCCAAAAGCCCCCCTTATAATTGAGCTGCAGTTGATCAATGGATTGAACTTCTTTTGAGGCATCACTTATCGAAAGAGAAACTGCGTAATTCTTGTCTTGAAAAGTCAAAGGCCTTGCTTCTAATCGAAATGCGTTTTCCTCATTTGGATTAAGAAATTTAGATTCGATTTTAAGATCGGGATGCCGCGTAATATTTTCTTCTCTTCCATTTTTCATGACGGCCAAGACTTCAAATTTGAAAGAATTTCCATGATTTATTTTTTCATCGGAAGGTTCTTCAAGCTTTAATAATTCAATGTTTGCAACTTCAACCTTCGCATAATCAGCACATCCCACAATAAGTAGAGCGATAAGAATTGGGAAGATTGAATGTTTAAGTAGCATTAAATATTTCGTTTGAAAGTGGAAAGATAAAAAAATACCAACGAACACAATAAAGGTATGCGCGCATAAGTTATTATTAGTAACAACACTCAAGAACCCTTAAAACCAATTTTCATGATTAAACCAGCACTCACTGGCGCCATTTTGACAATGGCCGTCCTCGCGTTTGGACAATCAGACTCCAATAGCCAAAAGGCTTCAGCGCAAATTAGCAATAACAATTCTACAACGCTTGCAATGGGTGAAAACTCCGAGGCAACAGGAAATTACGCAATCGCCATCGGGAATGGTGCCTCCGCCGATATGGACAACACAATGGTTCTAGGAGGCGTTACAGACGAAGACCGTGTTTCAGTTGGAATTGGTACATCATACCCCAATTCTTTATCAAGTTTGGACTTAGCCGATATTGATAAAGGACTTTTGGTGAATCGACTTTCGGCTGAGCAAGCGGAAATTTTTAAAATGGCTTTAGGAATGGCTGATGAAGGAATGATGATTTACAATACCTCGGATCACTTGCTTCAAACGTGGGATGGTTTGAAATGGGACAACGTTCAGACCAAACATTTAAATTTGGAAGACCACCGATTGAAAATAAACAACGGACCATCTGTGGATTTGTCGCAATACCAACAAGACTTAACATCTGCAACTTTAAATGGTCAGGAGTTAACAATTGGAATTGAGAATGGCGCTGATGTTAAAGTTGATTTATCGCCTATTTTTAAAGAATATGAAACTCGACTGGCAGCAATTGAACATTTGCTTTTAGTTGAATCAAAAGATGAGGAGAATTCAAGCAATGCTCAGATTGAATCATTTGAGAATGCGAATACCTTTGAGGTAGCTATGCTGTTGCAAAACGCACCGAATCCTTTCTCGTCGTCAACAAAAGTGAAGTACACGATCCCAAATGGAAGCTTCTCGGCATATTTAACAATATTAGATTCATCAGGAAAAATAGTATCGAATAAAAAATTAAGTCATATTCCTGGAACTAGAGAAAAGACAATTTTCGCTGATGGAATGCCTCCTGGTGTTTACTATTTATCACTTTTTGTTGACCACATCAAAACGAAGACGGTCAAAATGATTGTCAAGTAGTTTAAAGGGAGTTCAGTTTGGGGACTCCCTTTTTCTTGTTTAACTCCTATTTTTTGTTGTTCATGGTAATTTTTCATCAACTCATCGGTCGAATTCAGTTTTTGGAAATTAAATTTTTAATTGTATTTTTGTTCACTTAACAAATTTTAACTGAAAGCGCATGTTTTTGCTTTAATCAGCAACTCATTACTATCAAACCATAACAATTATGAAAACGATTTTAAGCACTTGCCTATTTATCTTAGTTTCTATGAGCCTTTCCGCTCAAGTCATGAACGAGACACAAGGATCTGGATCTGGAGTTAGTATTACTTCTGGAGATTACAACACACATTACGGAGACAGCAGTGGAAATAGTTTAAGTTCAGGATCACGAACAGTTTTTATTGGTTTTAATGCGGGTAAGAGCCATACATCTCAATTCGACAATACTATAATTGGTGCATATGCCGGTGAATTTGCAGTTACTGGTACCGACAATGTTTTCATTGGAACGTATGCAGGTAGATATTGTGACGGAACGGACAATACGGTTATTGGTGTTGAAGCTGGTCAAGCGATGGTTTCAGGCGCTAGTGATAATGTTATTATCGGCGAAGAAGCCGGGCAGGCACTACTTGATGGTGATGATAATGTATTTATTGGAGAGGATGCTGGATACAACTCAACCACATCAAGTGACAATACTTTTGTTGGTAACACAGCAGGTAGATCGAATACAACGGGTTATGCCAATGCATTTTTTGGTGATGAAGCTGGGTATGATAATACAACAGGGTTCTGGAATACTGCAGTAGGGGATTCTGCAGGAATTGATAATGGTGTTGGATGGCAAAACACGTTTTTAGGTCATGGAGCAGGTTGTGCAACTGAACATGGTGATCAGAATACTATGGTTGGAGCCTACGCAGGAGGAGACAACAACAGAACAAATTTTACAAGTACAGCAAATCGAAATACTTATTTAGGAAATTCATGTGGATTTACGAATAGAAAAGGAAGTGACAATGTTGGAATTGGAGCAGGTGCGGATTTTTCGGGTACTGACAGATCCAGATGTGTTTTTATTGGAGGTACGGGAACTATAACTCACGGTCAATGGAGTGGTGATGGATTCAGTATGGTAAGTTCAAATGACGCTACCGCAATTGGTTATCAGTCTCAAACATCTTCGAGTTACGGAATAGGAATAGGTCACTATATGGATCAACATGGTGTCGAATCAATTAGTATGGGTTATTTAACCAACACTGAATCAGCAGCTGATTATAGTGTGTTACTTGGATCAAAGGGATATTTGGATCACAGATATACAGTTGGTATTGGTTATGAAACTTCAATTTCTGGAGAGAACTCTATTGCTATGGGTGCATTTACTTCAGTTACAAGTGATTCTTCTATTGTTATTGGAGCTAGAGGGGTTGTGTCGGACTACGGCTCAATTGGAATAGGAAATGGAACTTCTGTTTCTGGATATAATTCGATTGCAATTGGGTATGGTACAACTATTACAGCAGATAACGAAGTATTCCTTGGCAATAGCTCAACAACATCAATTGGTGGAGCAGTAAACTGGACAGCAACATCAGATGGCCGTTTCAAGAAGAACATTGAAAGTGACGTTCCTGGTTTGAACTTCATTTTAGGTTTAAAGCCTGTTACATATAATTTCGATGTTGCTAAAATGAATGACTTTAATGCAGCAAACGGAATGGAGTCTATTGAGAAAGACGATAATGTTTATTCTGGATTTGTTGCCCAAGATGTTCAGAAATTGGCTCAATCTTTAGATTACGATTTCTCTGGAGTTAAAGTTCCTGAGAATGCTGAAACTCAAATGTTCGGTATTCGTTATGCAGAATTTGTAGTTCCTTTGGTTCAAGCAACTCAAGAATTGAACAAGAAAGTTGAAGACCAACAAAAACAAATTGACGAGCAGAAAGAGCTATTAACTGCACAGAACGAATTGATTGAAAAATACAATTCAACTTTGGCAGAATATGCTGAAGCTTTAACAAATCTTAAAAGTGAAGTAAAATCACTTGAAGTAAAAGTAGAGACAGAATCTTCATTAGAGGTTTCAACTGATAATAAATAATCGCTTTAACGGTATTAAACTCTGCTTATGCGAAATTTAAAAGCAAATGCTTTAAGCTTGATTGTAGGTCTCGTGTTCCTTTTTGGAGCACCGAGTGTTTATTCTCAGCTTGTAAGCTCGACGGGAGAAACTCTTGTCAACACGACAACCACAGATAGCACACAACAAAATTGCGCAGTTGCAATGGATACATCGGGACGCTATGTTGTAGTTTGGGAAAGTGAATACGAAGACGGTGATGGATTTGGAATCTTTGCAAAGGTTTATAATGAAGATCATACAGTTCGTGTTCCAGATTTTGAAATCACAACAACTTCAGACGATAGGGTAAATGATCAACGTTTTCCAGATGTAGCAATGACTGCAGAAGGTATATGGTGTGTTACATGGCAATCACAAGAAGATCAAGGATGGAATGTTTCTTGGGGCGAATTTCTAACTCAAGGTTGGGATGTATACCGTAGAGTTTATACCATTGACGGAGCAGCAGTTTCTAGTCGATCTCGCGTGAATTCGTCTACAACAGGAAATCAAATGCATCCAGCCATTGCGGCGGGAGACGATCGATTCGTAATTACTTGGACATCTGAAGTTGCCGGACAAAATGAATCCGAAATTGAGGAGAGATATTTCTTGACAAACGGAGCTAATCTGGCTGCAACATCTGTTGTTCACATTTCAACTGGAAATCATTTAACGCACTCGGATGTTGCTATGTCAGCATCTGGAGAATATGTTTTCACTTGGCAAGCTGATGGTTTGGATGGTGATAGAAAAGGGATCTATATGGCGGTGCATGACGCTTCATATGCATTAGTACTTGGACCAACATTGGTAAATACAACAACCGCTGGAAACCAACAAGAACCACGTGTTGCAATGGACGAAAACGGTGATTTTATGATCGTTTGGTCTTCTTTTGATCAAGATGGAGACCATTTTGGGATTTATGGACAACGATATACAAATGGAGGTGTTGTCAATGGTGGTGAAATTGCCATTACAACAAATACGACTGGATCACAAGATCATGCTGCAATTGCAGTTTCTAGAGAAGGCGGTAAATATGTAATCTCTTGGACAGATGATGATGCAGATGGTGACAAAACAGGAGTTTATAGTCGAACGATGTATGCCAACGGATCTTTCCTTGCGAACGATGTCTTGATTAATACAACAACGTCTGATTTTCAAAATTTTTCAGATGTTGCCATCGGAAACGATACAACACAGGCAGTTTACGCATGGCAAAGTGGAATTAATCACGGTGCAACGGGACAGGCAGATCCGTCTTATTATGGGATTTATAGTGAAGGATTTGTGATAGAAGATATTACACCGCCTGTCGCGAATTGCCAAAACATTACGGTATACCTTGATGGAACAGGAAATGTAACAATTACCGCTGTTGATATTGATGGTGGAAGTACCGATAATATTGGAATTGTATCAATGGTGGTGGGAACTACTGCATTTGACTGCTCGGATATAGGATTAAATACTTCTTCGCTTACGGTTTATGATGCTGAAGGTTTAAGTGACAATTGTGTAGCAGCTGTAATAGTTGAGGATACAATTTCTCCAACCGCAATTTGTCAAAATATTACGGTTTACCTTGATGGAGCTGGAACAGCTATTTGGAGTGCTTCTGATTTAGACGGTGGTAGTACTGATAATTGTGCGTCTCTTACGTTAACTGCTGATATGACAAGTGCAACTTGTACTGAAGTAGGTGCAAACACGGTAACATTAACTGTTACAGATGATAGTGGAAATTCAAATACGTGTACTTCTACAGTAACTGTCATGGATACAGTTTCACCAAGTGCAGTTTGTCAAAACATAACATCTTATCTTGATGCAACAGGGAATATCACAATCACCGGTTCAGATTTGGATGGTGGTAGTACAGACAACTGTTCAGGAAGCCTTGCATTTGGAGCTGACATCACCGCGTTTACGTGTGCAGAACTTGGAGTGAATACGGTTATAATGACAGTTACAGATCCGGGAGGAAATACTTCTAGTTGTACATCAATTGTTACAATACTAGATACGATATCACCAACAATAGTTTGTCAAGACATTACGCTTTACCTTGATGGGTCAGGAAACGTATCAATCGCACCTACCGATATTGACGGTGGAAGTTTTGATAACTGTTCTTTAATATTAAGTATTAGCACAATAGGTTTTACATGTTCAAACACCGGAACTAATTCTGTGACTTTAACAGCGACAGATCCAAGTGGAAATAATAATACTTGTACTTCAACAGTAACAGTTTTAGATACAATATCGCCAACTGCCGTTTGTCAAGATATTACAGTTTACTTAGATGGTACTGGAAGTGCGACTATTGTTGCTGCTGATATTGATGGAGGAAGTTCAGATAATTGTGGTGTAGCATTAACTGCTGATATTTCCAGCTTTACGTGTGCAGATACTGGAGCGAATTCAGTTGAGTTAACTGTAATAGACCCTTCAGGGAATACAGGAACTTGCACATCAACTGTAACTCTTTTGGATACGATTTCTCCGACAGTAGTTTGTCAAGACATCACTGTTTACTTAGATGGAACAGGAAATGCGACTATTGCAGCAGCCGATGTTGATGGAGGAAGTTCTGATAATTGTGGAGCACCAGCCATGAGCATTGATTTAAGCGCATTTGATTGTTCAGATACCGGAGTGAATACTGTGACATTAACAGGAACAGATGCTACTGGAAATATGAGCACTTGTACATCTACTGTTACCGTTTTGGATACGATCTCTCCAACTGTAGTTTGTCAAGATATCACGGTTTATTTAGATGGAACAGGAAATGTTTCTATCATCGCTACTGATGTAGATGGAGGAAGTACGGATAACTGTGGAGCTCCAACTTTAGGAATTGATGTAACTGCATTCACTTGCTCAAACACAGGAGCGAATACTGTAACATTAACTGGAGCGGATGCAAGTGGAAATGATAATACCTGCACTTCAACGGTAACAGTTTTAGATACAATTTCACCTACTGTTGTGTGTCAAGACATCACAGTTTACTTAGACGGTACTGGAAACGTCTCAATTACTGCTACGGATGTTGATGGTGGAACTTCTGATAATTGCGGAGCTCTAACAATGAGTATTGATTTAAGTGCATTTGATTGTTCAATGACTGGAGCCAATACTGTGACATTAACAGGAACAGACGCAAGTGGAAACGATAATACGTGTACAGCTACTGTAACAGTTTTAGATACGATTTCACCAACGGTAGTTTGTCAAGACATTACTGTTTACTTAGATGGAACAGGAAATGCAACAATTGCTGCTACCGATGTTGATGGAGGAAGCTCAGATAATTGTGGTGCTCCAACAATGAGTATTGATTTAAGTGGATTTGATTGTTCAATGACTGGAGCCAATACTGTAATATTAACAGGAACAGACGCAAGTGGGAACGATAATACGTGTACAGCAACTGTTACAGTTCTGGATACAATCTCTCCAACTATTATTTGTCAAGACATCACAGTTTATTTAGACGGAACTGGAAACGCAACGATTGCTGCATCTGATGTAGATGGAGGAAGTACTGATAATTGTGGAGCTCCAACTTTAGGAATTGATGTAACTGTATTCACTTGCTCAAACACAGGAGCGAATACTGTAACATTAACTGGAACAGATGCCAGTGGAAACACGAACATGTGTGTCGCAACTGTAACCGTAATGGATACATTATCGCCAACAGCGGTTTGTCAAAACATAAACGTTTATTTGGATGGAGTAGGAAATGCTTCAATAGTAGCTGCAGACGTAGATGGTGGTTCAACAGATAACTGTGGAACTCCAACTTTAGGAATTGATTTGAGTGCATTCACTTGTGCTGATCTAGGAGCAAACAGCGTAACACTTACTGTAACTGACGGAAACACAAATTCAACTAGTTGCATTGCAACTGTAACAGTATTGGATACAATTTCTCCAGTTGCCGATGTTTCATCATTGGGAGACGTCAATGGATTGTGTGAGATTTCGACTCTTATTGAGCCAACAGCTTCAGATAATTGTTCGGCAGTTACTGTGTCTAATGATGCAACATTGCCAATTACAGCAAATTCAATAATTACTTGGACGTATACAGATGCGAATGGAAATGTTTCAACACAAACGCAAAATGCTATTTTGACTGATCTTGTTCCACCAACGGCTTCTAACCCTGCAGATTCAACTTATGAATGCTTTGGAGATGCTGTTATTGATGTTGCGGTAGTAACAGATGAAGCAGATAACTGTACAAGCGCGATCGCTGTAACTCACGTAAGTGATGTTGTAACAGGAAATGGATGTCAGGATACAATCACGCGAACTTATAACGTAGCAGATGGATCAGGAAATAGTATTGATGTAGTTCAAATGATCTACATTGAAGATGTTACCGCACCAACGGCGTCCAATCCACTTGACTTAAATGTTCAATGTTTAGGAGAGGTTCCTGCTCCGGTTACAGGATGGGTTACCGATGAAGCTGATAATTGTGGAGCCCCTGTGGTTGCATGGGTGTCAGATGTCTCAGATGGTTTATCTTGTCCTGAAACAATTACAAGAACATTTACAGTATCTGATAACTGTGGAAACTCAGTTGATGTGTATCAAATGATTGTCGTTATGGACGTTGATGCTCCATTGTTCGATGTGGCTTCTCTTACTGGGTTAGTTGGGTTCTGTGATATTACACCACCAACGGCTACTGCAACAGACAACTGTAACGGAGTAATTGATGGAGTTTCAGATGTGATATTCCCAATCAATACGTTGGGAACAACCATAGTAACATGGACATTTACTGATGGATGTGGAAATGTATCAACTCAAACTCAAGATGTAACAATCAATGCTATCGATGTATCAACAACAATGGCAAGTGATAATATCACAATTGTTTCAAACAATACAACGACTGGGGTAACATACCAATGGATTGATTGTAACACTGGACAAAATCTACCTGGTGAAACAAATCACAACTATACTCCAACCTACGGAAGTGACTTTGCTGTGATTATCACACAAGATGGTTGTTCAGACACATCTGCTTGTGTTCCTTCAACAGTAGGCTTAGATCCACTAGCGAATGATTCTGGACTTGAAATAATTGTTTTCCCAAATCCATCTACAAATGGTAATTTCTCAATTCAACTCAATGGAGAATGGAATGGAGAGGTTAAAATAGAGCTTGTAGATACAAGAGGGCGTTTGGTTTATTCTGAAACAACTATTGATAAATTGGTAGAAGTTAAATTGGAACGTTTACTAACAGGAACGTATTTTGTGAATGCCAAGGACGAACAGGGTAATATTTTAACGACTCGTCTAGTTACCGTTAACGATTAGGACTTAAATAAAACGAAGATAATCCAGAGTTAAGATATACTTTAGCTCTGGATTTATCATTTAATGAAAACTCAATATGACAAAAAGGTTTGTTCGATTTATTATTCTTACTCTGTGTATTTCTCATGGTGTAGCGAATGCACAATCCGAGGTTAAAGAACATAGTGCCGCTAGAGTTTGGATGGATCAATACCTTGAAGCAATCAAGAAAGACGGTCTGGCTCCAACAATCCATGCTCGAAATTTATTTCATTTATCAATAGCCATGTATGATGTATGGGAAGTTTACAATGGTGGAGATTTAAACACCTTCTTTCTTGGAAAATCCTATGGAAGTTATAGATGTAAATTTGAAGGGATTGAATTTCCAAACAATATTGATAGTGCCATGAATGTTGCAATTAACTATGCAGCTTTTCGATTTATATCTCTAAAATTCAATACGTATTCGAGCAAAGTTCGTGTAATGGATGACTTCATTGCAAAGTTCGATTCTTTAGGATTTAATCATAGATTTAACTCAACAGATTATAGCAATGGTTCTCCGGCAGCCTTGGGAAATTACATTGCGTATGAATTGATCGATTTTGGGCTGCAAGAATCAGCAGGAGATGATAATGGATACGAAGGTGATTTCTACTCACCTGTGAATCAAGCGTTGCATCCAGGGACACCAGGGAATAAAAATTTAAGGTTCAAAAATAGGTGGCAGCCTTTATCTCTCACAGACTATATTCATAAAAAAGGAGTGGATTCAACTTTGAAAGATTGGAACTTTTTATTGATTCAAACAGAAGATGAATTTCTAACTCCACACTGGGGACAGATTACGCCATTTGCTATGGGAAAGGATGAATTGGTTGTCAAGACTAGAGATGGCTTGGAATTCAATTTGTACAACGATCCTGGAGTTCCTCCATTAATTGGTGCCAATGCTGAGCATACTGTTGCTTACCAGTGGAATTTTGCTCTCGTCAACTCATGGAGTGGCCATAACGATCCTGCAGATGAAGTGGAAATTGACATTTCTCCAGGAAAGATTGGGCCAACGAGAGGTTTGTTGCCAGGCCCTTTTAAAGATTATTATAAATTCTTTAATTTTCTCGAAGGGGGTACCATTACGAGGCCTAATATTGTTAATCCAAAAACAAATAAGAAGTACAAATCAAATCTTGTAAAACGTGGTGATTACACGCGTGTCATTGCAGAATATTGGGTAGATGGAGTAAATACTATGGGACCTCCCGGACATTGGCTTAGTACGTTTAATATGACTTCTGATGATCCTCGATTTGAAAAAAAATGGGGTGGAAAAGGACCTGTCTTAAGTGATTTGGAATGGGACATTAAATCTTATTTGGCGCTTTCAGGAGCATTACATGATGCTGGGATTTCAGCATGGAGTGTTAAAGCCTATTACGATTATGTGCGACCAATCTCTGCAATTCGTTGGATGGCTGAAATGGGACAATCTTCAGATACAACCTTGAGTAATTTCAATGTCGAGGGCTTGCCGTTAATTCCAGGCCAGATCGAAATGGTAAAAAAGGGTGATCCTTTAGCAAAAAAGAACAAAGAAAACATTGGAAAGATAAAATTGTACGCTTGGCGAGGGCCAGACGAGATTGACAATGTCTTAACTGACAATGCTGGTGTCGGCTGGATTCTAGCCGAAAATTGGTGGCCATACCAACGTTACTCATTTGCAACGCCTCCATTTGCAGGGTATGTTTCTGGTCATTCAACATTCTCGATAGCAGCGGCCGAAATAATTTCAATGATTACTGGGGATCCGTATTTTCCCGGAGGACTTAAAGAGATCACCTTTGAAAAAGATTCGTTTTTAGAATTTGAGAACGGGCCGAGTGAAACTATTACGCTTCAATGGGCAACTTACAGAGAGGCGGCAGATGAAACGTGTTTGTCTCGTATCTGGGGTGGAATCCATCCACCTATAGATGATATAGAAGGGCGGAAAATGGGCGAAAAAGTAGCGCTTAAAACATTTGAATTTGTCAATCAAGTGTTTGACGCATCAAATAATTCTTCTTCGTCAAATGAAACTCAGGATAAGCCAGTATCAATTAATCCAGAAAAGCGTGAATGGAGTTCTTTAGCAGAGATGTGCGAAGAGTTCCCAACGGATAAGTGCCCAAGTGGTCACAACTTCATAGAAAATTACGATGTTCTATTTGCTCCAATGAGAGACACAATGGACAAGTTCTTTGAAATCGGTATTCTCAATGGAGTGTCTCATTTAATGTGGAATGAATACTTTCCAAATGCTCGAGTTTACGGTATAGATATTTGGGATTATTCTGAAAAGAGCAAAGGAACAGGAATAGAGACCTTTGTTGCCGATCAATCGAATAGAGATGATTTACAAGCGTTTATTGATAAATATGGAACTGGATTTGATGTTATCCTAGATGATGGTGGTCATGCTATGGACCATCAACAAGTGAGTCTTGGTTTCTTGTTTAAACATCTTAATCCTGGTGGATATTATATCATTGAAGATGTTCACACTTCTCTTCCTGTCTATTATCCAGATCCCGCATTTAAAGTTAATGAGGATGGTTCGAATACTACTTTATTGATGCTTGAAAATTTTAATCGAACGTCAGAAATACTAAGTAAATATATGACAGTAGAAGAAATGACCTATATCCAAAACAACATTGAAACGATGGACATTTCATATCGAATTACACGCCACCATTCCATTATGTGCGTGATTAAGAAGAAAAAGCCTTAGCTTTTGATTGAAGAAGATTCACAGAATCTGAAAAACAAACGGTAGTGCCGTTCTAAGATAAGTGACAAGCAGATTCTCTCTTAAAATAAATACTCAAAAAAGAGTTTGTTAATCAAGATGCTTTTCAAGTACACTCCAAACACTCTCCGCGGACTTATCCCAAGAAAACAATTTCGCACGCTCTAATCCTTTTATAGATAGCTCCGAACGCAATTTTTCGTCATGCGCGATGGTGGTTAACTTCTCGCAAATGTCGTCAATGCTAAATGGGTCACAATACAAAGCAGCGTCACCAGCGACTTCGGGCAAAGAAGTTTGATTTCCTGATAAAACTGGAGTTCCAGATTGCATCGCTTCAACCAATGGAATTCCAAATCCTTCGAAATACGGAACAAATGCAAAGACGGTGGCACTGGCAACAACGCGAGCCAATTGATCCAACGGTAAATGTCCTGTAAAATGAATTTGTGCTTTGACTGAAGGATCAATTTCAAGATTTGCCCCTGAATTACTCCAGAGCTCCGTTCCAACGATCACCAATTGATAATCGGAATCAGGATTGTTCAATTTGTATTTTTCAAATGCTGGAATTAAGCGCTGCAAATTTTTCCGAGGATGAATCGCTCCGACGAAAAGAAAATAAGGCTTACCATCCGAATACTTTACTTGTATTTCACTCCGCGTAGTTGAGTCCACGGGTTTGAACACTTCAGAAGCTCCATTCCAAATTGCTGTTACTTTTTCTTCAGGAAGAGAATACTTCGAAAGGATATCTTGCTTCGAATACTCCGAAACGGTAATAATATGATCTGCTAATTTTGCAAACTTTGGAAAATTGTTCAAATAATACTTTCGCATTACAGGCTTCATGTCCTCCGGATAGTGTTCAAAATTCAAATCGTGAATAACGCCAACTTGTTTAATGTCAGAAGTCAAAGAAAGATAACCGTCTGGAGAAAAGAAGAGATCCGCATTGTATTTTTTTAGAGCGCGTTTAATGGAAAAGTCAAACCAAATCTTAAACAATATTGGATGCCTCGCTTGCGGTGAGATCACAACTGGAGTCGCGTTCTTTCCAAAAACGAATTTGGGATCGTATTTTCTATCAAAGAATAAAATGAACTCGTGTTCTGGATGGTTTTCAACCAAACGTTTTACGATTTCAAAAGTGTACCAGCCGAAGCCTTCCATCTTGTGAGAAAGTAAAAACCGAGTATTGATTGCAATCCGCATTCGTTCTAATATTGACGTATTGGGTTCGAATGCTTTTCTTCACCTATAGTCGTTTCAGGACCGTGTCCGCTATAAACCAACGTATCTTCTGGTAAGCTGAACATTGTATTGAGAATCGAATCTTTTAAGGTGTTCAAATCGCCACCTGGTAAATCAAATCGACCAAAACTTCCTTTCATGACAACATCACCATTGATCACGAAAGAGTTCTCACGGTTGTAAAAAACAACGTGCCCAACGCAATGACCTGGAGTAAATAGTACTTCTAATGTCATTTCACCAAACGTCAAGGTTTCGTCTCCCTTTAAAAGAACATTGGGAATAGGCGGTTGTGTAAACCCAGGAATTCCATACATCTGCGCAGATCGCTCTGCCATTTGAAAGGTTGGAATATCTGTTTCATTCATATAGCAATCAATACCGTAGTGCTTTTGAACGAAATCGCAACCGAAAATATGATCAATATGTCCATGCGTCAATAAAATCGCTTTTGGCGTCAAATTAGCATCAGAAATTACAGAAACAAGTTCTTGTTCTTCTTGTCGATTGGAACAACCTGGATCAATAATGACGCAGGAAGCACCATCATGCACTATATAAGTGTTTTCTTGAAAAGGACCGAATGTAAATTTGACAACAGAAATGCCCATATTGTAGATTATTTGGTGTAAAAATAGGATGATTTTGTAAATCTTCCCATAAAGGCATCGTTTTTGATTTGAAGCTTTATTATATTTGACAAAAATTACAATTATGAAATACCTATTAATCTTATTTGTTGGCGTGTTGTTAGCTAGCTGTGGTACACAAATAGCATACACCAACTCGGTGAAAGAAGAGTTCGGTTTAGAATCTGAAGCGAAAGTGAAAAAAGTTCAATTCATGGTTTCAACTACTGTAAAGCTTATTAGAAGTAGCTCTTCAGCAAATCAAGGAACGGATGATTCTGGAGTTTTAGTGAGTAATTCAAACAGTGAAGAAGAAATAGTGACTATTCCAATCGGAACTTATGGTGTTTTTGAAGAATTCGGAGAAAATGGCGAAATTGTTGTTCGATTTGAAATCGGTCCACAAAAGGTATTGCATTTCGTAACAAGAGCGGGACAGCCAAACGGAAAGTTCTATATTCAAGCGGACTGGAAAGCAGACGCTAAAAAAGGAGGGAAAATTGAATACGGAAACCAATCATATTATGTTGCCAAAGAAGGTGGTTCAGCTTACCTTATGGTTTTAAAGAAAAAATTACACAAAACGAAAAAGAAAGATCGTATTGTTAAAGGATTGAAAGTATAGTATTTACTTTCTTATTATTGAAAAGCGTGTCGGTCCAACCGACACGCTTTTTTTATTCCTCAATAGTTATGTTCTGGATTTCCTTAACGTCTTTAACGTTGTCGATCTCTTTCTTTGAAGCTTCATCTCCATTTTGGCTAAAATAGTAGACAAGAATTCCAACCAAAAGCAGGACGTAAAAGACAATCTTAAGCATATAGACGCGCGAAACGCGTTTTGACGTATGTTGTTTAAGATCAATTTTTGGCCTATCTTCCATAGAGCGAATTTAAATCATTTCTTTTACCTTTGAAACAATGAAAGACATTAGAAATATTCTTATCACAGGAGGCGCTGGATTTATTGGTTCGCATACGGTTGTAGAATTAATGAATAAAGGGTTTAACCCTGTCATTGTAGATGATTTCAGAAATTCGGACGCGAAGGTTCTAAAGGGCATTAAGTCAATTACAGGTCATGAGCCAGTAATGCGCTTGGTTGATGTGACGAATAAGGAGCAATTGAAAGCCGTTTTCGAAGAATTCACGTTTTCAGGAATTATACATTTCGCTGCATATAAAGCTGTCGGTGAATCTGTAGCTCAACCACTAGCATATTACAGAAACAACATTGATGGACTTCTTAACTGCCTAGAATTGGCGGAGGAATTCAAAGTCTTGAACTTCGTTTTTTCTTCTTCCTGCACAGTTTATGGTGAGCCCAAAGGCGTTAAGGTTGTAACTGAAATCTCCGAAACGCAAGAGGCCAACTCTCCTTACGGTGCTACGAAACAAATGTGTGAAAGAATTATTTCGGACCTACATAAGTCGGGAAGCGCGATGCGAATGCTGAATTTGAGGTATTTTAATCCTGTAGGAGCGCATCCATCTGGAGACATTGGTGAATTGCCTATCGGAAGACCAAATAATTTGATTCCATATATAACGCAAACAGCTGCAGGGCTTTTGGATGAACTTACCGTTTACGGAAACGATTACAACACGAACGACGGGACTTGTGTTCGCGATTATATTCACGTAGTTGATTTGGCTCAAGCACATATTAAAGGATATGAATGGTTGAATAATTTGAGCGAACCAAAATTGGAAACAATCAACGTTGGTACAGGAAATGGGACAAGTGTCTTAGAAATTATTCATACTTTCGAGAAAGTTTCAAATGAATCGTTGAAATGGAAGTTTGGAGCGAGAAGAGAAGGTGATGTTGAAGAAATATTTGCCGATACCTCAAAAGCTAAAGAATTGATAGGATGGAGTGCAGATCGCACAATTGAAGATGCGATGACTGATGCTTGGAATTGGCAGAAAAAACTAATGGATGAATAAATTAGTGTTACTTATTGGTTTTGCTCTACTGGCAAATATTGGGTATTCCCAATATGACAGTAAAGCGGATGGACCAAGATCTCGCTTTAGAGCTGGTTTTATGTGGTTCTACACAGGTCTGCGTCCTGCAAAAGAAGATAAGGTTCGCAAATACGACCGCCTAATTTTTGATGTGACTTACAACGATTGGAACGGAGATCAGAAGCTTTTTCAAAACCACTGGGCTTCAATTGGTTTGAATACCAGCTTTATGTTTGATATTCCCCTGACACCAGGGAATAAGGTTGCTTTAGGAATTGGCGTTTCACATCAATTCACGAACATTCGCCACAACAACAACTTGATTAAAGATTATACAGCTGGAACGACAACTTACGCTCCCAAAACGCCAACAGACTCATTTAAAAAGAGTGTTTTTGGAGGGAATAGTTTTTCAATGCCTGTGGAGCTGAGGTTCCGAAATGAAGGATGGAAACATTTCAAATTTCATATTGGAGGAAAAATCGGCTATCAAGCCAATGCATTCTCGAAACAAGTTGGCACTGTTAATGGCCAACGATCGATCAAGAAATCATTCGGTTTCCCAGATAACAATAGATTGATTTATTCAGCTCACATCAGAGTTGGGTTTAGAAACTGGGCCCTTTTTGCCAGTTATAATTTCAATAAAGTATTTAAGAACGAATCCAGTATTCAGCTGCATCAAGTTCAAACTGGAATCAGTATTTCCCTCTACTAATAATGTTTATAGATACACATACGCACCTTTTCGTCGACGCGTTTGACGAAGACATCGATGCTGTGATTCAACGATCAATCGACGCAGGAGTTGAAAAATTCTTGCTTCCTAATATTGATATTGAGTCAATAGATCGAATGCACAACCTTGAAAAGAAATACCCAAACAATTGCGTCAGTATGATGGGATTGCATCCAAGCTCTGTTGGTGAAAATTGGGAATCCGATTTAGAAATTGTGAAAACCAACTTGTTCAGCAGATCGTATTGCGCGGTTGGTGAGATGGGAATGGACCTTTATTGGGACAAAACATTTATTGAGGCTCAAAAGAAAGCATTTAGAATGCAAGTCGAATGGGCGAAAGAGCTTAATCTTCCGATTGTAGTTCACGCAAGAGAAGCTTTTGACGAAATCTTTGAGATTGTTGATGAGATGAACGACGACAATCTTACAGGCGTGTTCCATTGCTTTACAGGAACGTTGGATCAAGCCAAGCACATTTTAGGCTATGGTGGATTTAAATTGGGGATTGGCGGTGTCTTGACCTATAAAAATGCCAAGATCGATGAAGTGATTCGAGAAATTGATTTGGAGCATTTGATTTTAGAGACAGATTCGCCTTATTTGCCTCCAGTACCATATAGAGGAAAGCGGAATGAAAGCGCATATCTTTTGCATGTTGCAGAGAAATTGGCAGACGTTCATGGAGTAACACTCAAAGAAATAGAGGAAAGAACCTCAATTAATGCAATTGAAATCTTTAATTTGCACGCTTAGATCAACACAAGCAACAACTTACTGCAGAATTCTCATAGTGAGACACGTTTATTGAATTTGATATGTAAAGTGATGGAATTAAAACCTAAAGTACTTATAGTCTATACCGGAGGGACAATTGGCATGATTAAAGATCCTGCGACAGAAGAATTGTCTAATGTGGATTTTAACCTCATATCGCGCCATGTCCCTGAGATCAATCGGTTAAATATTGAAATAGACAGCGTGAGCTTTGATGAGCCAGTGGATTCGTCAGAGATTAATGTGAAGCACTGGAAAGATATTGCCGAAACGATTTTCGAAAATTATTTACAATACGATGGCTTTGTAGTTTTACATGGTTCGGACACAATGGCGTTTACAGCTTCAGCACTGAGTTTTATGTTTGATGGTTTGCAAAAACCGGTGATTCTTACGGGATCGCAATTGCCAATTGGTGTAATTCGCACCGATGGCAAGGAAAATTTAATAACGGCTTTGGAAATTGCTGCTGCAAAAGACGAATATGACAAATCCGTGATTACAGAGGTTGCTGTCTATTTTGATTATAAACTGTTCAGAGGCAATCGATGCACAAAAGATTCAGCGGAAAATTTTGAGGCATTTAGATCGCCCAATTATCCGGAATTAGCGACTGCAGGAGTGCATCTGCATTACAATACAGAGAAGCTCTACAGAAGCGATAATGATCAAGTAGCAATCAGTTCGAATTTAAACGATAGAATTGCTCTTGTAAAATTATTTCCAGGAATAAACATTGACCTTTACGCTGCCGTTTTTAATAAAGAAGACGTTGATGCTGTTGTGATTGAAACATTTGGAGCTGGCAATGCACCCGATAGTGAATCTCTAAGAAGAATCGTTGGAGATTTTATTTCTAGTGGTGGATTGGTCTTAAACATTACGCAATGCAACTCAGGGTCGGTAGAACAAGGATTGTATAAATCAAGTTCAATGTTTGCTGAAATTGGGGTTATAAGTGGGACAAATTTGACAACTGAAGCTGCGATAACAAAACTAATGGCTTGTGTTGATCCGAATAATTTAGAACAATCAAAAAGAAAAATTTCTGAAAATTTAAGAGGTGAACTCGATTAGTGTTGAGTTATTGCTAATTTCACAATCCAATTAAAAAAGGAGAGGTGGCAGAGTGGCTGAACGCGCACGCTTGGAAAGCGTGTTTACGGAAACGTAACGGGGGTTCGAATCCCCCTCTCTCCGCAAAATGCTAGACCGAAAGGTCTGGCATTTTTCGTTTTGATAGAGTTGGATGAGAATCTCGGTTCGAGCCGAAACGCAGTGGAGTCCATCAAACCTTCACCTGAGTGAAACGGTTTGATAATCCTCCTCTTTCAATAAAATCACGACCTACACGGTCTGTTTTTGTTGCTCATTTCAATGACTTTCAATATAAATTCTCTATTGAACTTTTTTCTTGTTTTCATTCTTCAAATTTAAAACAGTTGATTAATAATCAACTGTTTTAAATAAATCGTACTGTTAATTGCAGTAAATCCAATACGTGATTATACTTAGTATATGTATTGAGCACATATACTGAGTACATGTGCGTAATTTTTTTTAATATAAATGAAATAATAGATCACGAAACACATTTTTTTAACTACATTGACACTTATTAGTGAATAAAAGCCAACATAAAGACCTTTAATCCAAACTAATAAACCTGCCCCTTTTCTAGTGAGATTTTAACACCTGCTATTGAAAGCGGTTAATAAATAATTAAATTTATGGGCGAGAAAAAGCAGTGTCAGAAAAACAAAATACTATTCAACAATAGAATAAAGGAAGACTTAAAGTTTAGTTTTCGAAATCTATTATCTTCATTAATTCTTTTGCTAGCTTTATTCTTTAACGCAAACAACACGTATGCGCAGTCAATGGGGATAAGCGGTATTGCTATTATTCCTGACCCATCATCGATCCTTGAAATGAGGACGACTACTAAAGGAATGCTCATTCCTCGGATGACTGAGGCTGAAAGAGACCTCATTAGTTCACCTGCAAATGGATTGATGGCTTACAATACATCAACGAATCAGTTCAATTTCTACGACGGAATTAATTGGATTGCTTTAATATCGAATAGTAATTCTGACCTTACAGGTGAAGTAACATCGGTAGGTAATGCCACAACATTAGGCTCTTTCACATCGACAAGTTTATCAACGGCTTTAACCGATGAAACAGGAACAGTATTGGCAGTATTTTCAGACTCTCCAGAGTTTACAGGAACTCCTATAGCCCCAACAGCTGTTCAAGGAACAAATACGACTCAATTGGCTACTACTGCTTTTGTGCTGGAAAATACAGATGGATATAGTTCTATTGATGCAGGAACAATTGCTATAACTACATCAACAACAGATGTACTATTAGGCGGGATGACATTGACACCTGGTGAAGGAACTTATATCGTCAATTTTAATGCACAATGTGACTTACCTGATGCTGTTTTCACAAGTGGATTTAGCACTGCAACTGCCGGAGCAGATTTAAACTTGATTTATACTGATATTATTAATATTCCAGGAACCAATACACCGCATATTCTGACTTTTGGATCTGGAGAAATTCTTACTCCTGGAGTTTATACAGTAACGGGTGCAATATCTATAGCAGGCTCACTTACTTTAGATGGGTTAGGTGACCCTAACTCCTTATTTGTTATTAAAGGCAGTGCAGCATTGAATACCGCGGCCGGGACTGTCGTAACTTTAATAAATGGAGCATCTCCAGAAAATATTTATTGGATAGCTCAAGATGCAATCGGTCTAGGTGCTTCAACCACGATTCAAGGAACTGTATTTTCCAACAGTGCTGCAATCGCTGTTGGTAATGCCTGCGCAGTATCTGGGAGATTTTTAACAAAGGCTGGAGCCCTATCTTTTGGCGCTGGAACACTTTCATTACCTACAAATCCTTCTTCTATCAATTTTAGGTCATTAATTTCTTTCGTGATGTTTACCAGTGCAGGTGGCATAGCCAATACTGGCCCTTCGACTTATACGGGGGATATTGGTACAAATTTGGGTGCTATTACAGGTTTTACCGCTACTGGGTGCATTGTTAATGGAACCATATTTCAAGCAGGGTCTACTACTGTTGTTACATCAGTTAATCATGAGGCTACTTTTAGTCTTTATGCAAATGGTGTCTTGATTCCTAATTCTGGAAGAACAAGAACCAGCTTATCGGCACCATCGGATGTCTATTTACAGGGAGTTGCGACCGTTATGGCTGGCCAAACTATTGAGGTTAGGTGGAAAGTTGACGGACAGGTTTCTGATTTGGGAGGACAGGTTAATGCTGACAATAGAGTACTATCACTAACCATGGTTAGATAGCATCTCTATTATTCATTTTTATATCTAATAAGTATCAAATGTCAATCAACTTAGAAAGAATAGAGGGCTCAAAAAAACTCGCCAAAATTGTTTTTTTGATTGTCTGTGCAATTTTTATATTATCGACACAGGGAATAAAGGCACAAATCATCTCTAACAACGCTGCTTACATCTCGATTCAAGGAGGGACAGTAGTTGGTATGGATTCGATCAATATTGATAATACTGCAACCATTTCCAATGATGGAATTATAAACATCTCTACTATCAACAATGCAGGAACTACTCAAGGTAATGGTACTTACAATATTGTAGGTGATTTTTTTAATACAGGAACATTTTTTAGCGGTACCAGTAATGTAAATTTCTATGGCGTCGGCCCGCAAAAAATAGGTGGAAATGGTGATATAGAATTTCATAACATCTCCATAAATAACACTTTTTCAATAGCTCCTCAAATTACAATAGAAACAAACGTAACTGCAAAAAATAATCTAACGATGACAGCCGGAAAGACCAACCTCGCAGGATTCACTCTTAAACTTGGAACGTCAGCAGCAATACCCGGAACACTTTCATACAATTCGGGTTGGCTTTATGGTGGTACATTTACGCGTTGGTTTGACAATGTTACATCAACTACTATCCCTTCATCTATTGGTCATTTCCCAATGGGAACCTCCACAATTGATTACCGTCCGCTATGGCAAGGATGGTCTGCTGCTTTGACTACTGGAGGAACGATAAGCGTTGTCCACAATCCAATTTATCTTTCTGGCTCAAATCCTGCGTCTCACATAGACCCTTCTTGGGCAGGCGGAACTTTAGTTGAGGGCATATCCAATTCATCCTGGGTTGTATCAACAGCGAATGGGTTTGCTTCAAGTGGTTCTAATATTTCTATGCGATTTGGTGGAACAGGCTTCAATCCTTTTTCACTTGTTGATTTAAATCTAACTTTAGCGACTAGTACCGTAGGAGCATTTGTTGCCTCAACAAGCGATAACACCCCTCTTGAAGTAAATAGAAATGGACTATCTACCTCGAACCTTTCAAATACATTTTATATCGGTACAAAAAGCCTTATAACTTCACCACTCCCTATTGAATTAATCTATTTTGAGGCCAATTGTGCAGACAGAAAAGCAATTATTAACTGGGCCACAGCGTCCGAAAACAACAATGACTTTTTCACATTAGAGCGAGCTAATGATGGAATAACATTTCAAGAAATTGGAACATTTCAGGGAGCAGGTAATAGCTCTCAAACAATTAATTATTCCTTTACTGATACTGATCCATTTCAAGGTGTTTATTTTTATAGGTTAAAGCAAACTGATCTTAACGGCATCGAAGAATATTTTGATGTTGTATCGGTCGATTGTATTGATAATAATGTCCCAAACATGACAATTTATCCAAACCCTGCAGGGGCGAATATTACAATAGACATCAATATGAAAGTGCAAGATGATGAGTCATATGTTGCTTTTTTTGACGTTAGAGGGAAGGTGGTTAAGAGAATTAAATGTGCAAAGGAAGTAAGTCAATTGATGTATGTTAATATCAATGAACTCGAATCAGGTTGTTATATCGTACGTTTATATAATCACGATGGTATTTCTGAAAATGCTCGTTTTATAAAACAATAGTTAATTTACTACTATTCGGATGTAGAAGAATGTGCGTTTTACTCACAAATCTTTTCGCTAGAACCCAAGAACCAAAACTTAGACTTTATTTAGCTCGTATTCTAAGGTTTACTAAGATTATAGGCCGCAGTTATCTAATTGCCTGATTGATACAATAAACCTAAAGTCGCTTTGAAATTTTATTGCTCGAAATTGTCCGTTGACGCGAACATTTAAACCGATTAATATCCTTGCTACGCTTTTGTTCGTGTTTTTGACTTGGGCCACTATTTACGCGCTTTCGCCAGAGATTGAAACTACTACGTTTCAAATTTGACCGCATTAACTGTATTACGGTTTTTTCAGTAATCCCAAATTGAAACTGAATAGCTTCAAATGACGTGCGATCCTCCCAAGCCATTTCTATAATTCTGTTTAAATCACGCTCATTTAAATCACTCTTCAAATGTTCCATATCTTTTTTCTACCGCTTTTGTTCTGTATGCAAATATTTCCTTTAATTTCTTTTGGATCACCAATCGATTCATGATTGCTCCTAGAAAGGCGAAAGGAGGCTGATACGTTACGATGTCTCGCATGAGAACACCACCTTCAATGGGCTCAATAAAATGCTGATGGTGCCAAATAGAATAAGGGCCGATTCGTTGCTCATCTACAAAGTAGGACAAGTCCCGCACTTGAGTTATTTCTGTTACCCATGTCGTTTTAATTCCAAGCAATGGACTTACCCGATACCCGATGATCATTCCCGGGTACATTTTTTCAGTGAGGCCTTCAGAAGTTATGTCAAACCCCATATAATCGGGTGTAATTTCCTTTAGGTTTTTCGGAGACGAAATAAAGTCCCAAACATCTTCCAAAGAAGCGTTCACCTTTTGCGTCTGGATGAATTGATAGAATGCCATAGTTAAGTGTTTAAATTAGACATTCCGCCGTCTACATGAATTATTTGACCTGTGATCCAAGAAGATTTCTCCGATAGAAGAAACGCTGCCATATTTGCTAAATCCTCGGGTTCTCCAATGCGTTTCATTGGATGTTTCTGAGCATTCGCTTCTTTCTTTTCGGATGTATTCAAAAGCTTTGAAGCGAGCGGGGTGTCTGTTAAGCCTGGAGCAATGGCGTTTACTCTAATTGTTGGAGCGAGCTCAGCTGCCAGTGCTTTTGTTAATCCTTCAATTGCTCCTTTAGACATGGAGACTTGCGTGTGAAAATTAAATCCAGATTGAACAGCTACAGTGGAAAAAAGAACAATAGAAGGATCTGTCCCATTTTTTAATGAGGGCAAACAATTTTGAATAACAGAAACTGCTCCAGCAACCTGCAATTGGAAATCTGAAAGGATATCTGCTTGTTTTAAGCGTTTAAAAGGGAGCAATTTAATTGCACCTGGACAATAAATCAAACCGTCAAGTTCACTAGGAATGAAGTCGAAATTCAACTCTTCTGCCATAACGTCAAAATGAACAGGATCTAGATTTGGGCTCGTTTGTTCAATCGTATTGCTATTGTATGTCCCGATGACATGATGTCCTTGATTTAACAATTCTTCTGCAAGTGCTTTGCCAATCCCAGAGGAGGCACCAATGATTAAGTATTTTTTCATAACAAGTTCAATCAAATAGGCTTTTGGTTTTTGCAGAATTGAGCTTCCATCTCAAGGAAATTCATAAACGAACCTATTTTGTTTAATGTAAATATACAAACGTTAAACAAAATGACAATGAAAAGACATGAACTATTCGTTTTAAGAACGATTCACTGACAATTTAATTCGACTGAACAGTGAGGTTTACACTTAACTCAACAATTGCAACAACTTGCTAAAGTATTCGCCTTGTGCCTTTTTTTTGTTAAAAGAGTTGAGTAGTATTGATACTTGCAAAACTAAAAGTACTCCGAATAGATAGGTGTGATGGTTCGAACACAATTTCAAACAGAACATTCTATTCTCAAGCATTCGGTTTTATAGATTTTGCAACGGTCTTTGAAAATTATTTTACACAACTAGAAAATGGATATGCACATCTATTCTTTGAAATCACAGGCTTTTTCGTGAGTTACCACGAGATCAAACAATTTTCTAAAAAAACAGATCTGTTTTGGTCATTTTGAAAACCTGAAACAATTTGTTAGGATCAATCGTGATTATTGAATAGAGAAAAAACCCTTTTTTAATGGGTTGATTAGCAGTGATAAAGATGAATTTATGGAGTATGAATTATCCGTTGATACTATCATAACATCGCCACATCTGGATTGTGAAAATAATTTTATTAAATTTGGCCTAATATTAAACTTAGAATACGATTAAATTAATCTTTGAGAACATGAAAAAACTAATTAGTTCTTTAACTATTGTAGCAGTTATCACATTTGGATTTGCGAACGTAAGTTCAGCGCAACAAACGCCAGAAGACTCATTACGAATTGCTGATTCAATTGCACAAGTTGAAGCAGCGGCATTAGCGGTGTCAACTGCAGCCAACGCTGAAAACGAGGAGAGTACAGCACCTCAAGAGGAAGAAGAGCCTGAATTGAGCTTTGTACAGACCTTAAAGCAAAAATTTATCCAAGGTGATCCGTTTTGGATGACACCAGTATTGATCTGTTTGATCATTGGATTGGCGCTTTCAATTGAGCGTATTGTTTACTTGAACCTTTCTACAATTAATACAAAAAGATTCTTAGATGAAGTTGAAACTGCATTGAAAAATGGTGGTGTTGACGCAGCTAAAGATGTTTGTCGTAATACTAGAGGACCTATTGCCTCCATATTCTATCAAGGATTGGATCGCTCCGAAGAAGGAATTGACATGGTTGAAAAATCAGTTGTTGCTTACGGTGGAGTTCAAATGGGACTTTTAGAAAAAGGACTTTCTTGGTTATCATTATTTATCGCTCTTGCACCAATGCTTGGTTTCATGGGTACGGTAATTGGGATGATTCAAGCCTTTGATCAAATTGTAAAAGATGGACAAGTATCTCCGATTACAGTAGCCGGTGGTATTCAAGTAGCACTTTTAACAACTGTTTTTGGTCTTGTATCAGCGATTTTCCTACAAATCTTTTACAACTACATCGTTTCTAAAGTTGACGGAATTGTTAACGAAATGGAGGATGCATCTATTTCTTTGATTGACATGATGCTTAAGCTTAAAGTAGCTAAAGCGTAATAATTAGAAGAAAAAGATTTATTAACCATTAAAAATTAAACGATGGACGACAAAAAACTAAATATGATAATGACGGTCTTAAAGGTCGTACTAGTTGTCATTGGTGTTGTAGCCTGTTTTATGGTGATTTTAGGACCAAACGGTGAAGCTGAAGAAAAAGTTCGTGAAGAATTTATGAAAAGCTTTAGTCTTGGGTTAGCAATTAACTATACGCTTTACATCATTCTTGGTGGAGTGGCAGTTATCTTGGTATTTTTCCTAGTTCAGTTAATTACAAACACTAAGAAAACGGCATTATCAATTGCAGGAATATTAGCAGCAGGTGTTTTATACGTAATCTTTAGACTCGTTGGTTCTACTGATACAAACGAATCACTAGACCTTAGCGAAAAGGTGCAACAAAATGCAGAAGTTATTAGTACAACTACAGCTGGTATTTATACTGGATTGGTTTTACTTACTATTGGAGCATTGGTATGGATTTTAGGCCCACTGATGGGACGACTAAGAAAATAAGAATATGGCGAAGAGAGAAATTCCTGAAATAAATGCTGGGTCGATGGCTGACATCGCCTTTCTACTGTTGATTTTCTTCTTGGTTACAACTACGATGGAAAAGGATACAGCTTATGTACGTAAGATTCCTAAAAAATTGGAAATTCCTGTTGACCCTGATCCAGTTGAAGAAAGAAATATTTGTGATATACGTGCAAATAACCAAAATCAATTGTTGTTCAGAGGGATTCCAATGGAAGATCCAGATTTGATCTCAGATAAGGTTCTTGAATTCTATCAAATGAATCAGAATCTTAATCAGGATCAAACCAACGCTGCGTTGAATAACCCTAGCTATAAAGGACAAAATTTCCCATTCTATTCGTTTACTTCAAGAGATGAAATCGAACAAAACATTTTATCCTCTGAGGATAAATTGGATGAGATTTCAAACACTCCAGGTGCTGCAGACGACATGATTGAATTTAGTGAGAAGCAGCTCGATAAATGGTTAGAAAAGCAAACAGCGTCTAATTTGTTGTTTAAAAAGAGTGGCAAAAGAATTCTTCGAGAAATTCATTTCCAAGCCCACGTCCGTGTAGAGGTGATGGCGGAAACTGAATATGAGTTATTTGCTAAGATTCAATCTGAAGTTGAAGAAGCTATTTTTGAATTGAGAGATATTGCGGCAAAAGATATTTTTGGTGAATCTTATGGAATCATTAAGAAAAGAGAAGCAATGGATAAACTAGATAAAGCGAAAGATGGGAAAAAGCTTGAATTACTTGAAGTTCTTTATCCAGCGCGTATCATTGAAGTTAAGCCGAATAATTAATTCTAAATAAAAAGAATAGTATGTCAAAATTTAGAAAAGATGGAGGTAGAGAAGTACCAGGAGTAAATACATCATCATTGCCTGATATTGTATTTATGTTGTTGTTCTTCTTTATGGTTGCAACTACAACTAAGGAGTCAGATCCGACGGTTAAAGTTGAACGTCCAATAGGATTGAAGGCTACTGATATGACGCCATATAAGCAACGATCAGAAATTGACTTCCTTTATTTGGGAGAGCCTAGAAATCCAGCAAGAGCTGCAGAGTTCAAGCTAGGATATGCTTTGTTTTTAGACAATGTTGTTCAACCCGCTGCAGGTGATTTGTACAATACGAATGCTATCTCAAGATGGAAGTTGGATAAGTTCGAATCCAAACCGGTTCGTATGACTGAACAAATTGAAAACGTTATTACCTGTGTGAAGGCAGATAAAACGGCTCCTACGATTTTGATATTCGATATTCGAGATCAACTAGAAAAGATTGATGCACTAACGGTCGCTTACGCGGTTGAAGATAAAGGTGTATTTTAATAAAATTTAAGTTTAATTATTCCCCGATTCGTCCTTGATGAATCGGGGTTTTTTGTATACTAGAATATGGAAAATTTTGAAGTCGTTAACCCAACAAGAATAATTTTTGGTGAAAATCAATTGGCGCGGTTGCCAGAGTTACTTGCCGACTTGGATGTTAAACGACCTATGCTTGTGTACGGCGGAGGGAGTGTCAAACGAATTGGTTTGTTCGATGAATTGACCGAATGTTTGAAAGGTTTTGAAGTCACAGAATTTGGAGGTGTAGAAGCAAACCCAGATTTTGATACCTTGATGAAAGGAGTGGAATTAGCAAGAGCCAAGGACACCGATTTTATTTTGGCAGTTGGTGGAGGTAGCGTTATTGATGGAGTGAAATTCATGAGCGGCGCCATTCCATACAAAAGCGATCCATGGGATGTATTGGAAAATAAGGAAGGGAGCAAGTTCACGGAAGCTATTCCCTTTGGAACAGTGCTTACATTGCCAGCAACTGGTTCAGAAGCAAATTCTGGGGCGGTGATTAGTAGAAGAGAACTAAATGAGAAGCGTGTAATGAGTGGGCCATTGTTCTTTCCTAAATTTTCTTTCTGTGATCCATCTGTGGTTGCAACTCTTCCAAAAAGGCAAATCGCCAACGGTCTGATTGACTCATACATGCACACGCTTGAGCAATATTTAACGTTTCCTTCTGGTAATCTTTTGCAAGAGCGCCAAGCCGAGGCTATTTTGACAACGCTGATCGAAATTTCCGGTTCAATTGATGATCCAGGGAATTACAAGTTTGCTTCTAACTTAATGTGGTGTGCGACGCATGCCCTTAACGGAAACTTACGATGTGGAGTCGTTTCAGATTGGACAACGCACATGATCGGGCACGAACTAACAGCAATGTACGGAATTGATCATGCTCAATCTTTGGCGATTATTGCACCTCGTCTCTATGAACACCAGTTTGATAACAAGCGCGAAAAGTTAATTCAATACGGAAAGCGGGTTTGGAACTTGACAGGAGATAACGATAGGATAGCAAAAGAGGCCATTCAGAATACGGAAAGGTTTTTTCAGTCGCTTGGTGTGAAAACGAGAATTTCCGACTATACAGAGGCGTTTTCTGGTGCCGATGAGAAAATTAAACAAGTTTTTATAGACAGAGGTTGGGTTGAAATGGGTGAGCGCAAGGCAATCCGTCCTGATGATATTAAAGCGATTGTTAAAGCAGCGTATTAATGCACCCACTTTTTAAAATAAGGGGAAAAGAAACGCCAGAAATAGTAGAATTACTTGAGTCAGTAACGCTTGGAACGAATGGTGCTCAATACCGTCATTTGGATACAGCCGAACGAATCAAAGAATCAGACAATCCGCTCTTTTTGAGTATGGAGCGCAATGGCAATGTAATTTCGAACGTAACTTTTTGTCGAAGAGCGAACGATTGGTACGTGCGTTACTTTGCATTTTCTCCCAAACTTCAATCAACTGGGGTAAAAAAATCCAAAGGAACATCTTTGTTAAAAAAGGAGTTGGGAGATTATTTTCAATCCTCTTTGGACGGTGAAAACGGGAAAGGTGAAGTGGATTCTTTTTACGCTTATATTGATCCAAAGAACGAGAAAAGCCTTTGGATGAGTCAAACTTTTGGTTTTGAAACGGTCGGTGAGATTGCAACGCAGACTTTTAGTCGGGTAAATCCAAAAGAAAGTTCTAGAGTTCATAAAAGTGAAGATTGGAACGAAGTAAAAGAATTGGTGGAAAATCGTTTCAAGAATTACCACTATTTTTTTTCAGCGCAAACTTCGAAGCCTCCATTTTACACCATAAAAGACGAGAATGGTGAAATTATTGCTTTCGCGAAGGTTTCTATTTCCACCTGGGAAATTAAAAGGTTGCCGGGGAAAGCGGGAGGGGTGTTGACGAAGGTTATTCCCTTTATTCCAGGTTTGAATAAATTGATTCGACCGAAAAGAAATGCGTGCGTTGTGCCTGAGGCAGTAATCGTTAAGGACAACAATCCCGAATTGCTTGCTGAGCTATTTCAAGGAATATTAAAGCGAGAAAATAAAAACCTAATTCTTTGGTGGACGGATGTCAACGACAACTTATATTCCAAAGTAAAAGATAAAGTGAAATGGGGCTTGCTGCACAAGGTTATTGGTGTTAGTAAGGCAAACATTGTACAACAATCCAATACAAAATCTACTTCTGAAGAGCCATTTTACACTTCAGGTTTCGATTTCATTTAAACAAGTTTAAATTTGTAGTTCAAACAACAGCATGAAATATCTAATTGTAGGTCTAGGGAATCCAGGTTCGAAATACGAAAACACGAGACATAACATCGGTTTTAAAGTAGTCGAATCGTTTGCGGAAGAATTCGACGGTGAATTTTCTGAGGACAAACATGCGGAGGTTTCTAAAGTGAAATTCAAAGGAAGAACGATCATTTTAATCAAACCGACCACGTTCATGAATCTTTCTGGAAAGGCCGCGAATTATTGGATGCAACAAGAAAAAATTCCATTGGAAAACATTCTTGTCGTTACCGATGATATCGCACTTCCATTTGGGAAATTAAGAATGAAAGGGAAGGGATCTGACGGCGGTCACAATGGATTGAAAGACATCCAGGCAACATTGAATACACCAAATTACGCCCGTTTAAGATTTGGCGTTGGAAGCGAATTCAACCCTGGGAAGCAGGTGAATTACGTTTTGGGAGAATGGCACAAAGACGAAGAAGCTTGCATGGGCGAAAGAATCATGGTTTCGAAATCATTCATCAAAGATTTTACAACGATCGGCTTGAACAGAGCGATGTCGAATTGGAATAACAAGTAAGGTCGATCTTCCGATTTTTTGAGCGCTGCGCTTTTGGATCGTTCGTTCCTCACGTTTGGATATTAGAATTTAGATCTTAGACGTTTTTCTTCTAAAATCTATTCTCTATATTCTTCTATCGAACCTTCGAACGATCGGACAATCGACCTTAATTATTGTGCATACGCATCGACAACGGAGTACCGCGATGAAGTATGACTAATTAATGTATTCAACGCACTCGAAAAATCATTCTCTGAATTTAAAAATGTATATCCTGATACTTCGCCAAATTCCCCCGTTGCATAAGGTTCAATTTGAGAATAATACGAATTGTATATCGAACTCATGTTTGACGAATTAAAATGATTGTCGATGAAATTTCTCAAGTGGACTTTGTAAGTCGTTTCATACGTATCATCAGCTATAATGTAGCTCAAAAGTGGCCACTCGTTTGAAGCATCACTTAAGTCAATAGAAAGTGCTCCGCCTTGTTTGCCCTCATCAAATGCTTCATTGTTGTCCCATGGAATCCAGTTTAATTTAGAATCGGAAGGGTTGTTGTATAGGTAATAATTATGGGTCATTCTGCCATACGTGTCCCAGTTTTGAATGGTGAAATTTACTGCCATGTATTGCAAGTATTGATCAACATCGAGTACGGATTCCAATGAGGTTCGCCAAGCTGCTGGGTTGGATGTTCTTTCTGAGCTGTGTAAAATATCATAGAGTGAACGAACATCACTCCAATCCGTACCGTCTGTTTTATTTTCAAAATAAGACTCATCAAAAGTTCCCTCTGCGAAAGAAGCCCCATCACCATCAGGTTTGTAGCAATTGCCATAAGCTGAACCAAATTCATTTTCTAACATTGAATCGAAAACGACTTCTAGCATAGTGTAAAGTCCGAAATAAGTAGACCCTTCACCAAAGTCAACATAGACGCGACAGAAAACGGATCGAGCACAAGGAACACCGAAATCTCTAAAAAGATCTGAGGCCACTTTTTCTCGCATTAATGATTTGTCATTATAGCTACTGGACAATGAAAGTTCATTAAATCCGTAAAAATTTTGTCCCATCAATTCAGGGTAATCATTGGAAAATTCGTCGAAATTTAATCGAAACGGTAATTTAGAAATGCCGCTGTTGTAAGCCGATTGCAAACTAGAATTCCCTTTGTATCGGATTCCAACGTTGTACCAATTTATTCCTTTGTATTCAAGATTACATGGGACATATATTGGAGTTGCTTCTGGAAAATCTCCACCGCCTCCTCCGCTGCTTGAATAGAAGTTACTAAGGTGCTTTTCCATTAATTTCCAATAGGCCTTGTCGATTGTAATATCAATGCGTCGAACCTCAGAATCGCCAAAAACTTCAGAATAATCGGGAGAGCTTGCACTATGTGTTTCTGAAGTCCAGTCCGCATATCCGTCGCCTTGAGTTACCGTTACTTCTTTTTTGCAACTAAGAATTGTCACAGATATGATGAGTGTACTTAAAATGATTTTTTTCATACTACTTAAAGTTTATATGTGAAATTCAGACCCAAGATATTTGTCGTTTTAGGATATGTTCCGACAAGTTCCCTTTCGATACTATAGAATATTCCAACTTTTCCAAATTTTTTGATTTTGTATTCCGTACCAAGCGTAAATCGAATTTTTTCAAAAGAAGACAACATATACCTCCCAGAATATCGGAACAGCTCGGTGGAGAACTTCGGATCCAATTTCCAATTTTTAACATTATAGCGAACACCAACTTTTAAGCGTTGACCATGTTTAAAAAAATCGCCCTCATTTCTGCTGCTGCCAATTTTATCTTTTGTCTGCAGTCTCAAACGGTACTTGAAATGGAATCGATCCAATTGATGTTTCACACCAAAGTCAAAATTATAGCGCATTAAATTCTCGAACTCTCCGCTACTATTTCCTTTGTTTCGGATGTAACGAATGCCGACGCCAAATGAAAACATATCGTTATACTGATATGATCCAGAAAGATTTGTCAAAACCTGATCAACTGAACTGCTATTGTCGTTCAAACGCAGGCCTTGATTTAACTGCAGTTTAAATTCATCGTTGAACCTTTTACTAACCCCAATTTGAGACCATGTTTCAAAGTCTTGCACCACAACTTGAGTTGTGGTTTGCGCATTTAATGAAAAGGCTGAAATTAAAAACGAGAATAGAAAACAATAGGCGATGCGAAAAGGAAAATTCATACTTCTATTAATGGTGTGTATTATTCATTTGTGTTCAATTGGAGGCGAAACTTGCGTTTACGGCGTATTATTGCTTTTTGATGATTCGATTTGAATGCGAGCAGTGAATTTTAACACGGAACAATCCTCTTTTGAATATTAGAATTTAGATATTCCTCCTTATAAAGTCTAGTCTCTAAATTCTAACATCCAAAATCTAAATTCTAACAATCGAATTCACTATCTTTGCTCGTTCAAATAAGCAGAAAAATGAAAAGAGAAAAAATCGCTGAAGTCCTGAAAAACGGACAGGTAGGAAACGACGTATTGGTTAAAGGATGGGTTAGAGCTTTTAGGAGCAATCGATTTATATCCATAAACGACGGTTCTACAATCAATAATATCCAAGCGGTTGTTGACTTTGAAAATTTGGACGAGGCTTTATTGAAGAAAATTACAACAGCTGCATCAGTTGCTGTGTCTGGTAAATTGGTTGCATCTCAAGGAGCAGGTCAAGCAATGGAAATTGAGGTTGAAAATGTTGAAGTTATTGGAGAAGCAAACCCTGAAGAAGTTCAGAAAACGGTAATGCAACCTAAAAAACACAGCCTTGAATTTTTGAGAGAACAAGCCCACCTTCGTTTTAGAACGAATACGTTTGGCGCTATTTTCAGAATTCGTCATGCTGTTGCTTATGCGATTCACAAGTTCTTTAACGACGAAGGATTCTTTTATTTACATACACCAATCGTTACTGCGTCAGATGCTGAAGGTGCAGGAGAAACATTTAAAGTAACAAACTTTGACCCTCTTAACCCGCCATTGGATGAAGAAGGAAACATTGATTACTCAAAAGACTTTTTCGGTAAGGCAGTCAATCTTACGGTTTCTGGTCAGTTGGAAGCAGAGTTGGGAGCTTTGGCTTTAGGTCAAGTTTACACATTCGGTCCAACGTTTAGAGCGGAGAATTCAAACACATCGCGCCATTTGGCTGAATTTTGGATGATTGAGCCTGAGGTTGCGTTCAATGATTTGAATGACAACATGGATCTTACAGAAGAGTTCTTGAAATATATCTCAAAGTATATCCTCGATAACTGTGCAGATGATTTACAATTCTTAAACGATCGTGAAGCCAAAGAGGACTCTCAAAAGCCTACGGCGGAACGAAATGAAATGTCTTTAAAAGACAGGTTGAGTTTTGTCGTTGAGAATGATTTCAAACGATTGACGTATACCGAAGCAATCGAAGTGCTGCAAAGATCAAAACCATACAAGAAAGGAAAATTCAAATACGATGTGAAGTGGGGAGTTGATTTGTCAAGTGAACACGAAAGATATTTGGTTGAGAAAGAATTCAAATGCCCTGTGATTTTATCCGATTATCCATCGGAGATTAAAGCCTTTTACATGCGTCAAAATGATGATGGTAAAACGGTTGCCGCAATGGATGTCCTTTTCCCTGGAATTGGCGAGATCGTTGGTGGTTCACAAAGAGAGGAACGTTTGGATGTTTTGAAATCGAAATGTGCGGACTTCAATATTCCTGAAGAAGACCTTTGGTGGTACTTGGATACACGTAAATTTGGAACAGTTCCGCATGCTGGATTTGGACTTGGATTTGAAAGAATGGTAATGTTTGTGACTGGAATGACGAATATTCGCGATGTAATTCCTTTCCCTAGAACCCCGCAAAATGCTGAATTCTAAAGGTGCGGCACGGTTTTAGTAAAATAAAACGTACATTACTCAAACAAACCAACCATGGCATTAAAACAATACTTATCTCATAAGTTAGAGCAGCGACTATCGCCTCAACAGATTCAGTTAATGAAGTTGTTACAGGTGCCTACAATGGAGCTGGATCAACGAATCAAGCAAGAAATTGAAGAGAATCCTGCGCTCGAAGAAGGAGCTGAAGTGGACGAAGACGATTTTAGCGAGGAAGAAGAACAAGAAGAAAGCGTTAAGGAAGACGAAGATTTTGATATCGGCGATTACCTAAGCGATGACGCTGATTATAAAACTCAAATAAGCAACAAAGGAAAAGATGATGACGAAAAAGTCATTCCGCTTTCTGGAGATTTAACATTTCAAGAACGCTTAACGGAGCATTTACATCTTTTGAATTTCGACGATACGAAGTTTGTAATCGCAACAACGATTATTGGAAATCTTGACGAATCAGGTTATTTAAATCGTGAGGTGGAAGCACTTGTTGATGATCTTGCTTTCTCTGCAAATGTCATGACTTCTGAGGAAGAGGTTGAAGAGGTTTTGATGGTTATTCAAGATTTAGATCCTGCAGGAGTTGGCGCAAGAAATTTACAAGAATGTTTGCTGATTCAAATCAATCGCAAGCAAGATGGCGACATTACTAAATATACAGCAAAGAAGATTTTAGAGGATTTCTTTGAGGAGTTTACAAAGAAGCACTACACGAAAATATTAAAGAAGTTAGAGATCACTGATGAAGATTTAAAAGATGCGATTGCAGAAATCGTTAAGTTAAATCCAAAACCGGGTGGATCGAGTAAAGAAGCAGCGCGTAATTTTCAGCAGATCATTCCTGATTTTATGATCACTGAGAATGAGGGGCGCTTGGTTTTAACGCTGAATGGTCGTAATGCACCTGAATTGAAAGTGAGCAGAGATTATAAATCAATGCTACAGAAATACGCAGAAGGCGCGAAACCATCGAAAGCAGACAAAGAAGCTTTGACGTTTGTAAAGCAAAAATTGGACGGAGCGAAATGGTTCATCGATGCGATTAAACAACGTCAGAACACTTTGCTTTTGACAATGGACGCGATCATGAATTACCAGAAACAGTACTTTCTTACGGGCGACGAAACGAACATGAGACCAATGATTTTGAAAGATATCGCTGAAATAGTGAGTCTTGATATTTCAACGATCTCACGTGTTGCAAATAGTAAATACGTTCAAATGGATCACGGAATTCATTCTTTAAAATATTTCTTCTCCGAGTCGTTATCGACGGATTCTGGTGAAGAAGTTTCTACTAGAGAAGTGAAAAAGATCTTAAGCGAAGCCGTAGACGGCGAAGAAAAGCGTAAGCCATTAACAGACGAAAAACTGGCCATCCTTCTAAAGGATAAAGGATACAATATCGCTCGAAGAACTGTCGCGAAATACAGAGAGCAATTGAATATTCCAGTGGCAAGGCTTAGAAAAGAACTTTAATGAAGTTAATTTCGCAAATAAGTTCTTGGGTGTTTTTGCCTCTTTTTATGCCAATGTATGCACTGTTGGCCGTTATGTACATCCCTTCAGATCAAGATTATATCTTCAACGAAGACTGCATGTACTTAATGTTTGATCAGAACAAAAATGTCGTCTTAATTGATTTTGCGTTATTCGGAATGATTTTACCAGGTGTGTCTTACATGATTATGATGGCGTCGGGAATGATTTCAACGATTGAAATGGATGATAAGTCGGAGCGGAATTTGCCCATTTTAATTACCCTTGCCTATTGCACAGCCCTTTATATATTCCTTGAAATGCAATTCAGCGAGTTTCATGCGCCGAAGTACATTTTTGGTTTAGCATTGTCTGGCATTGCAGTTGCCATGGCTCAGTTCTTCCTTAATATTTGGAAAAAAGTGAGTATTCACGCAGCAGGCGCTGGAATTGCTTTTGGATTTCTTTTCGCCTACGCACTTGGCCATGCTGAATACCATTTGGGCATTATTATCGTGCCTATTTTGGCCTCTGGAATAGTAATGTCAGCCCGATTATACCTTAAGAAACATGACATGACCGAGGTTATCGTCGGATGGTTTCTAGGTGCTTTTCTCACTTTTACAATCACTTATCTTTACTAACTAACACATACTATTTTGGCAAGAATCTTGTTATAATAGTGTATCAAACCAAGAATATGAAAAATCTCAATATCTCCCTCGTAATAGTATCTGCATTTCTAATTGCCGCATGTGGTGTCGTGAACAAAAAGAACAAAGGAAAAGGCATGAACCTTTTTACCATTGAACAAGACAAAGAGTTGGGCGCACAAGTTGCGGGTCAAATTGATGCCGATACCGCTCAGTTTCCCCTTTTGGATTCAGTGGAATACGCGGATGTTTACAAATACATTTATAAAGTCAGAGACAAGATTTTAAACTCAGGTGAAGTAGATTTCAAAGATGATTTCGATTGGAGATTGCGAATCATCGATAACGACAGTACAATGAACGCTTTCTGTACACCAGGCGGTTATATATATATTTACACTGGAATCCTTAAGTTTTTGGAAACAGAAGATGAATTTGCAGGTGTTTTAGGCCACGAAATCGGACATGCAGACATGCGTCACTCTACGCGACAAATGAGTAAAATGCTTGGAGTTCAAGTTTTGCTTTCTGCTGTTTTGGGTGATCAATCAGCAATTGGGCAAGTAACAAGCGCTCTAGTTGGATTGAAATTTTCTCGTAAACACGAAACAGAAGCAGACGAGCGCTCGGTGAAATATCTTTGTCCAACGGACTATAATGCAGGTGCAGGAGGAGGATTCTTTCAGAAAATCACAGAGTTAGGTGGCGATACTCCACCTGAGTTTTTGAGTACACATCCAAATCCTGACGATAGAATTGAAAATTTCCAAAACCTAGCGATTACATACGGTTGTGTTGGAGAAAAGAGCTATAAAACAGAGTTTGAGGCAATGGTTGCAAAGCTTCCTTAATTGTTTATCTTCTTATAACCAAAAGAAGTATATTTTTTGTACATTGATACCAGACTACTATAACCACTTATGAAAACGAAAAGAACGTCGTTAAATGACATCGCGAAAGCCCTAAATGTTTCGAAAGCAACTGTTTCTTTCGTTCTCAACGATAAGGGAGATCAATTTAATATCAGTAAGGAAAAACAAAGGCTGATTAAAGAAAAGGCCAAAGAACTTTCTTACGTCCCCAACTTCTTTGCAAAGAGTCTTCGTCAAGGAGAAACTAAAACGATAGGATTGGTGCTTCCAGACATTTCTAATGCGTTTTACGCTGAGATAAGTAAAACGGTTCAAGAGAAATTATACGAATCAGGATACAATACATTTATCGTGAATACTAACGATGATATGGAACTTGAAAAAGTGCTCATGCGAGAATTGATTCAAAGAAGTATCGATGGTATGATTATCGCTCCGAGTAATAACATTAAAGATTTAATTCCAATTTTACTTGAAACGCACATTCCTGTTGTCTTTACAGACAGACCTGGTGATGAGAACGCGGATTACGTTGGATTGGACAATAAAGGTGAAGGAGGAAAATTGATTGAATTCTTCTCTGTAAAACCAAAGCGCGTTGTTGCTTTGGTTCCATCACCATCAAATGTTTCAACAATTCAAGATAGAATTGAAGGAACGAAAGAAGCCTGTGAAAAATCAGGGATTGATTTTGGCTATTTGGACTTGTCCGATGATCAAGAGAAAATTGACCAACAAATTGCAGCTGAGTTAAAGAACGGAACTGATTCTTTTGTTGCATTGAACAACAGATGTACACTTCCAACATTGTCGGCATTGAATAAAGCAGGCGTGCAAATCCCGAGTGAAGTACGACTAATTTCATTTGATGACAACGAAGCGTTCGAGTATATGAATCCTCCGATTAGTGCTTTCCGCCAACCAATATTAGATATTGCTTTGCAGTCTGTAGATCGTTTGTATTCAAGATTGAAAGAATCGAAAACACCAGGAGAACATTTTATTCTTCCCTGCGAATTCATCGAAAGAGGATCGCATTAATTCTATAAAGTGGTTTAAATTCCGAATGGTCAATTGTAAGCTCAGTTCAGCGATGAAAATCTTATGGTAAAACCAAGGCACAAGCCTCTTCAGTTTTATGGATTCTAATTTGACGTCACACTTGAAGGTTGTTCCATAATTGCTCTAGCTTCTTTGAATGAGACCCTTTTGCCATTATAACAGATTACAGTAAAAGCATTTAGATATCCCATTTTTTTAATCTCATTTAAGGAATTAACCGCATCTCTTTCGGATATAAAAGATCCAATCATGTATCTGGTAATTCCTCCATCGATTTCTTCTGTATACAATTGACCAAGTTTTTTCAATGGGTTAATGGAAAGCTCACTGGTGAATGCTCCAATTTGAACACGATATTTTAGCCCCACATCTGACTTAGCAGCTTCATCCGAACTAACTGCCCATGATGCAAGCATATCATGCTTGGTAATCTTGATTCCATCAACTTCGTCAAATCCTGTTTGTGCTGTGTATTGCAGATAGTACACTTTTTCTTCGTTAATAGTAACTCTATAAACGTTATCTCGATGTATTCGCAAGTTTAATTTAGATCCAATAATACTTTTAACCTTGCCAACATCGCCGCTCTTTTTAATGGCTACAATCTTGCATCCAATAATTTTTTCGTTCGCATCCAATGTATAATTTTCCATGTCTTCCTGAGCATTGCCATTAAAACTTGTTCCTATTAAAAATACGCTGCAAATAAGTGTAATTATTTCTCTCATAATTTCTAAAATATTAGTTGTTGTAAAATGAAATATACTGGAGAGTTTATAAGGAGCTCAAGGCCGTCTTCCCAAAGACAGTAATCGATTTCCTAATGTTTCGGGAAGCGAAATATGGACTCAAATATTTTTAGAATTTATCTGACTCGAAAAGCACCAATTCCAACGTTGGGAAATTAATCTCCTTTGATGGGAAGCTTTATGCAGCACATTAGTACCAAGGCACCTTAGTTTTAGTTCAATAATTAATCACTTAAATAATTTACTATGGAACGAAAAAAAACAATGCTCTTGGGCGTCCTTCTTTTTGGCTTCGGCCTGTCAAGTTTGCATGCGCAAGAAACAACTCTTTCTGCTGGAGGAGATGCTACTGGGAATGGGTCATTGAGTTATTCAATCGGTCAAGTGTTTTATGTAACGAACTCTGGAGTCGATGGCACAGTAGCGCAAGGTGTTCAACAAGCTTACGAAATTTCTTCTATTGTAGGAGTCAAGTCGTATGACGCAATCACCTTGGGGTTTGAGATTTATCCGAATCCGACAATCGATTATTTAACCTTAGATGTAAATGATTTTCCTCTCGACAAATTAGACTATGTCTTGTATGACTTGAGCGGAAGAGAACTTGCCAATGACGTGTTAAATCAAAACAAAACAATCATTGAAATGATGCGTTTTCCTCCATCAACATATTTTTTAAAAGTAAGTGATGGCAAAACAATCATGAAGACTTTCAAAATAATTAAGAATTAAAAAATTACGAATTATGAAAAGAATAATAACTTTTATAGGAGCGGTATTACTTACCGCAAGTGCTTATGCTCAAGCACCTGAAAAAATGAGCTATCAAGCAGTAATTAGAGACGCGAATCAATCTTTGATTACAAACCAATCCGTTGGAATGCAGATAACGATAATCAGTGACTCGATTAACGGTACACCAATTTATTCAGAAGTACAAACACCTTCTACCAATATCAATGGATTGGTTAGTACAGAGATTGGAACTGGACTTGTTCTATTGGGAAGTTTCACGACAATTGACTGGTCGAATGGACCCTTTTATATTTTAACTGAAACAGATCCAACTGGTGGAACAGCGTATAGCATTTCCGGGACGAGTCAATTAATGAGCGTTCCTTATGCATTGTATGCAGCTAACTCAGGAAATTCAACACCTGGACCACAGGGGGCACAAGGGCCTGCTGGATCGAATGGTTCAAACGGTACAAACGGGGTAAATGGTCAGCCGGGACCAACTGGACTTACGGGTGCAAATGGATTAAATGGTACAAACGGTACGAATGGTACTGATGGTATTGATGGAGCTGCCGGAATCGATGGAATTGACGGTTTGGCCGGAGCTGCCGGAGCAACAGGACCACAAGGTTTAACAGGGTTGGACGGGACAGTTGGGCCAGCTGGATCAAATGGAATCGATGGAGTTGACGGAATTGATGGCGCAACAGGACCACAAGGTTTACCAGGGTTAGATGGTTCAAATGGAATTGATGGTGTTGATGGAGTTGACGGTGTAGCAGGAGTTGCTGGAGCAAACGGAATCGATGGTATTGACGGAGCCGTTGGACCACAAGGGCCTTTAGGTTTACCAGGGTTGGATGGATCAAATGGAATCGATGGCGTTGATGGAATTGACGGAGCAGTAGGACTTGCTGGCGCAAACGGAATCAACGGTGTTGACGGAATTGATGGTGCGGTTGGACCACAAGGACCAATTGGAGCAACGGGCCCAATGGGATTAACAGGAACAACTGGTGCGAATGGATTAGATGGTGTTGACGGAATCGATGGAGCAGTAGGACCACAAGGACCAATTGGAGCAACAGGACCAGCAGGAACATATACTGCAGGATCTGGAATTGATATCACAGCTGGAGTCATTAGTGCTTCATCAACAGCACCAGAATACCTTTTCGTTCAACCGGATGCAATCGTAGGTGGATATGTTGGTTTCGGATCGGCAAGTGCTGTGAATGGTGTTGGGTACAATTCGGTAACGGATGAGTTTACATTGAAAGCAGGAAAAACATACGAGTTGGAAGGTGCAGTTTACATGCATACCACTACCTCTTCGATAACTTATTCTTTTGTTTTCTATGATAAAACGAACAATGCAAGTATTGGAGCGGAAGCGTACCAAAGAGCTGCTGACTATTCAGGAACAATAATCAATCAGCCAATGATGAATGCGATTATTACTCCTGTTACCGATATTCAGGTTGGAATTAAGGATGTGTACGGAGCAACTGGAGGATTTATATCTTCAAGAGGATTCTTCAAAGTGGTAGAGCTGAAATAATATTCACCGCTCGTTTTTGGGAATGATATACTAACATTTCTAAGATCAAATCAATTTAAAGCGCATCCAACCTGGATGCGCTTTTTCTATTCATAGATATCCTAAATCTTCTGCAAGGGTTGACTGAAGGTAACGCGATTTCATTTCAATTCTAGTAATGTGAGCAACTCTTTCCAAATAGAGATGAAATTCAATAAAGTCTATTGGAAATGCATTTCATTCGTTCGGAAATCAAGTGTATTGCTCCACGTTACTTGTCGTTATATTTAGTCTATCGGTTTATGTGAAGAGATCGATTTGGATAGAATTGGCTGACTATAAATAGAATACGATTATAGGATTCTAATGTGTCAGACCAGTTCCAAAGTGAATAGTGGTTGATTAAGTAAGAAAGTTGCATTAGGTATAATGCAACTTTCTTTATTCTTAGAATTTTTCCGCCAAAAACTCCAAAATCCGGATAATAATCACTCTAGATTACTATCTCACTGGTCATCAGTAATGGATACGATTTGTGCGCAAAAAAGTCCCGTACAAACACCTAATAAATACCGTATATATACTAATGCGAAAAGGATAGATCATTGGTATCTTATCAATGTGAGAGAATGACTCTACAACGTTTTACGATTGGAAATTGATTTGTTACGATGGGAAATAGGATGACCAAACCCCTTCGTTTTTCAACTATTTTCTAATGTGAAATAAAGACCTCTTAACTTAATTACATGAAAGAAATTGAAGACCTAACTGAGCAGATGATTGCAAAAATTGCTGATTACAAACAAGATGCGCTAGAAGGGATTTCTGATGGAGAAAGATACAATCGATTTAAGGTAGAAGACGCATACAAATGTGTGGAATGGAACTATAGAAAGTGCGGATATCGCTCACCGGTTATTGTCGTAACGGAAAACCCGTTGGAAATGCAAATGATGTTTAACTTCATCAAAACCATCAATGACAACTCAAGATTCTCCGATTTCGAATCGAAGTATCCACAAATGTTTGCCCAATTGGCAGCACAAAATCTAGATCAGTTTCAAACTACGCTTGGGAGTCGGTTAAGGTCCATTTCACATTCTAAAATGGGTTCACGGGTTAGTTCAAATTTGAATTCTAACTTTATTTATGAGCTGGACAATCAACTATATATTCAATTGTATTCAAAAATATTTTCACAACTGGGCGGTCAATTAGGGCCAAAGTTGAGTTCAGAGTTGGGACGCCTCTTACGTACCGATTTACGCTATATGTTAGGAGATCAGTTAGGATTTGAATTGGACAATCATATTGATGCTGTGCTTTCTAAACAAACTCTAGGTCTTAATGAAAAGCATTTATCATATTTGTTTACCTCAAACTTTTATTCTGATTGTATCTATGCCTGGCATGAGTTTTTGAGAAAAGAACTTAAGCTAGAGTTAAGTATCAACCAAGATTTTCAGGAGTGCTTCGAGCTTCAGAAAGCGTCTGGAATTTGTCAGGCAATTTATTCTGAAGAGCTGTGTGTGATTTCTAAGTACCCAAAACAAATTCATTGGAATCAAGACCATCAATTGCACAATGAGTTTTCTCAGGCAATTGAATGGGGTAGTTATTCAGAAGCGACCAAACTGGAGTGTTTTTTTGTTAATGGAAAGGCAGTTTCTCCAAACTTGATAGTCACACCCAAGAACTTTTCCATGAAGACTGTCAATTACTTCCAAGATTGTATATGGCATCCTGAGATGTCATTTATTGAATATGCTTTAATTTTGCACAAACCATAAGAAGTAATGCGATTTTGGAAGCTAAAATCACAACGATTAAGATGACAGTAATTAACTGTCTAGATATCGAATTTTATACTCCTGACTGCAAAGTTTATAAATAGAATTCACGGTTTTTTCAATTGATTTCATACTTACAAAGTAGTTAGAAATCGGTACAACCGAAATGATTGACTTTCCAACGACATCTCTAAATTGCCCAACGTGCACGTATCAGCCGATAAGTGCACGTTGTCAAAGATCTCTAACCTAATTAATAAGTTGAACTCCATGGTTGCTTTTGTGACGAAGTACTTTCATAAGTTCTTCTTTTTTTCTTACAGATACATACACAATTGAGGTGTCAGACATAATCAATTGCCCTCCTTTCCCACGCAAGTATTTTTTCGCGTAGTTGATGTTTACGATTGTTGACTTGTGTACTTTCAGAAAATTATTGTCCAATAACAACTGCTCAAATTCTTTCATTGATTTTGAAACCAAAATGGATTGACCATTGGCCAAGTGAAAAGTGCAATACGCGCGATCTGCTTGACATTTAATGATTTCATCGAAAGACACAAGAATCAATCCTTCATCGCAAGGGAGTGCTAATTTTTCGAATGCAGGGGTATGAACGCTTATTTGTTTCAGGGTTCCATTTTGCATCAATTTTGATCGTTTGTCTAACCGAAGTCGAACGCTTCGAAGGATATCTTTGTGATCAAAAGGTTTGAATATGTAATCATCGGCTCCTAAGTTCATTCCTTGTCGAAGGTCCTTTGGTTCTACTTTTGCCGTTAAAAATAGAAAGGGCGGAATGACAGCATCTTTTAATCGCTGATTGATGGCTTGTAGTAATTCAAAACCATCCAGTTCAGGCATATCAACATCACAAATAACCAAATCAGGACAGTTTTCCATAATTGAATCGTAGCCTAACCTTCCATTTTGCGCAGTTGAAACTTCGTATCCTGATAGTTCAAATATTTCTTTTAAAGACTCTCGGATATTTATGTCATCCTCTACGATTAGTATGTATTCCATAGTTCTATTTTTTAAATGTTAAAATAAATGTTGACCCTTCATCAATAGTGCTTTTGACTTGGATTGTCCCGTTATTTAATTCCACATATTCTTTGGCGATGGACGTACCCAGACCAGTTCCCATTATTTCGACAACATTGGATGCTCTATAAAAAGGTTCAAATAAATTTGTTAAGTCCCCTTTGGGTATTCCAATTCCATGATCAATGATGGATAGTTTTATTGAATCGTCATTAAAAACCAGTTTCATTTCAGGCTCCTGTCTGTCAAGCGAATATTTGAAGGCGTTACTTACAAAATTTGAAATGGCATGAGAGATGAGTCCAGAGTCTAAGTTTAAGGTAGAAGGCGTTCCAAGAATGGTGAATATCATTTCCCTTTGATCTTCTTGAATTTGATTGTAATTGTCAATGATTTCCCTGCACAACTCTACTAAATTGATGGGCTCTAAAACGAGAACAATACTTCCTGCATTGATTTTACCCAGAATGAGCACATCGTTCATCATTGTAGTCATTCGATCGATTTGAGTTGCTATTCTGCTGTTTGCCTTTTCAAACGCCGGTTTAATGGCGTCATCAATGAGGTCTATTTGCATTGACAAAATTCCCATGTTCGACTGAATCACCGTAAGTGGTGTTCTGAATTGATGTGATGCCGTTGAAACAAATCGAGACTTAAGATCACTGAGCGTTTTTTCTTTTTCCAAACTGATTGAAAGCTCTTTCTGGATTCTTTGTAAGTCCTTGGTACGTTCAACAACTTTTATTTCTAATTCATTGGTAAAAGCTTCTTTCAATCGCTCAGATTCAAGCCGTTCCGTGGCACTAATAATTTCATTTTTGTATGCAACGATAAGCGTTGAGCAAGTGTCCAAAATGGGCTGAATTAAGCGTAATTTTTCATTGTCATAATCATTTTTATTGTTTGCAACACATATTATCCCAACCAGCTCATTGTTACTATAGCACGGTAAGCCCGCAAAATAGCACATCGATTCTGAAGCTCCAATCTCATAAGAGATTGAATGCACAACAGGCTCACCAGTAGTAAGAACTTTGGCTGTTAAATCACTTACCGCAGTCAAACAGACATCTTTCATACGGCCTGCAGGGTCTTGAGTGAATTGTTTCGTAGTAGCCTGGGTCACAAGAATTGGTTTGCCATCTCGTTGTTGAACTTCGCCAATAAACCCCATTTCACTTTGTGTAATTTTCAAAAGTACGTGGAGCATTTTTTCAAAAACCTCTTCAGTTGCTGATTCATCTATATAAGTGCATTGGATTTCAGATATGGATCGAAGTATTTCTTGTGTTTTCTTCTCATCTGTAATATCCTTTATACTAGCAGTTAAGAATTCGGGGGTGCTGTTAATACCAAATGGTGCTGTTAGTGCGGTACTACAAATGATTTCTACCCCAGATTTTTTAAGATATCTTTTCTCTATTTCAAAATGTGCAATTTTACCAGAAATTAAGGCCCCCAACTTCTCTTTTGTTTCTGAAACATCATCAGGATGCATAACATCCATAATCGTCATATTGAGTAATTCATTTTCCGAATACCCGATTAATTCAATAAACCGCTGATTCGCTTTTATGAATTTACCGTTCAGATCAAACAATGGCATTCCACTATAAGTGTTTTCATAGATAGAGCGAAATTCTTCTTCACTTTGAAGGAGTGCAGCTTGATCTTTCTTCCTCTCAGTAATATCTAGTACAGTTCCTAACAAACTAATGAGGTCTCCATTTGGGTCAAATTTTAATTGCATTTCAGTATGAACCCATTTAACTTCACCCGTATTTTCTTGGATTATTCGATGATCAATTTTGAAATTTTTCACCTGTCGGATTGCCAAATTCAGATTCTCCTTAGCGTAATACCAATCATCTGGATGAATAAGACTTACCGTATGCTTAATGCTAGGTGTTACTTCAAAATTAACTCCATAAATACGGTAAATTTCATCAGACCATTTCAATTCTCCTTCAGGTAAACTCAAGCTCAGGTGGCCTAAATGAGCAATTTTTTCGGATTCCATGAGCAATAAAGTGGTTGATTGAATTTCTTGTTCCATTTCATGACGCTCCGTTATATCATGTGAAATAACTTGATAATGTGAAGCACCTTCATATTCAATAATTGATGATTGAATTTCTGTCACAAAATTGCTTCCATCCTTTTTTAAGTGATTTGTCTGTGTTAATCCCAATGGAATCAATTTGTCGCCTGCTATCGATTGGTTTAAGGAGGTGTGTTTTTCCAGAATCATTAACGTTGGACGAATTGATTTACCAATGATCTCAGCTTTTGAAGAGTATCCATAGAGTACCAAGAATGCGTTGTTTACATTTACAATCGTATCATCTTTGTAAATAAAACGCGCGTCGGGGGTATATTCAAATAGATCTTGAAACTGTTTCTTGGATTCAAGAATCTTTTTCTCTGCTAGTTTTTTCTCGGTAATATCTAAACAAGCTCCAAACATTTTTAAAGGAGTACCATCTTCTTTGCGAACTACTGTTCCCCATGATTCTAGATAACGCACTTCTTTATTTTTACGCAGAATGCGTTCCTCGAAATGCACCTGATCCTCGGAGCTTTGAAGGATAGTCTGTAGGATTGATTGTATTCGTTCTCTATCCTCTGGGTGAACTAATTCCAAGTATTTTTCATATGAAACCTGAAGATTTCCTTCGCTCAACCCATAAATTCTGTACAATTCTGATGACCATGTCACCACATCTTTGTTAATATCCCAGTGCCAATGTCCCAAATGGGCCAAGCGCTGAGATTCATTGAGTAAAATGGTGTTTTCGTTGAGCATTTCCTCATTTTTTTTCTGCTCTGTAATGTCTCTTATGACGCATTTAACTCCTAATTTGTTTCCAAGCTTATCATAGTAGGGTTTTGCATTGACAGAGATTACTCTAATTTCCCCTTGCTTTGTATAAACGCTTGATTGAACGTTTTTGCAAAACCCTTGCTGGTTAACAACTTCCATTAGACGTTCCTGATCATTGGGATCCACATAAAAGTCGCCAATTTTTTTGCCCACCAATTCTTCAGCAGTATATCCGAAGATAGTGAACACAGATGGGCTTACCATTTCAAAGTACCCGTCATTATTTTCTCTGGTAAAAACATCAACTATTGAATCGAACACTTCCTTATACCTTGTATGGCTTTCTTTCAGAGCCGCGTATTGGGCAATGAGTTCTTCGTGTGTCATGTTTTCAATTGTCGGATATGTTTTGTGCATATAGGCTTTCTTTTCTTGGGTCGAACAATACAATTAACACTTTGATAGGATGATCTACTTTGTTAAGAAAAAAGCCTTAAGCGCTCTATACTTCAAGCATTTTGAGCAATATTCCAACACTAGTGATGGCTACTATTTAGTATAATTTGGAATTTAATTAAAGATATCTATAAATACCTTATGAAATTTGGTTTCTTTCCAAACGTGCACATTTTCTTTCCCTACGTAAATTAAGAGCGAATGTCATAGTTTTGAGAGATTGATAATATACGTAGGCGTTTTTAAATAATAAACACCTGAACGTTTAATTCGTGCGCTTTTACTAGCATCCCGCCCATACTTGTTTAGAATGTTGAGTTGCGTCAAGTGGTTTGCAGTACCTTCAACTGTTAAACTGTTTCTTGTAGGGTTCGGGTAAGCCAGTAATTCAGTATTCGCCATGCTATTTGATTTCAATTGTTGCCATATTGCAATTCTGAATATCAAACAAAAGCGAGTAAAAATAAAGGATGCATTTCCTAAGGTGGTGAATGGGTTTTTCAATGCCCCATTTGAGCATAAAAAATGCCAACACATTTTCAGCATTGACATTTTGAATTCAAGTATAACAAAGAATTTTTCTCTACCTAAAACTAACTACTAACTAACTCCTCTGTTCCTGAATTGTACTGGACCAAATATGAGTATATTCCATTGATTGTCTTAAGATGATTTTCCGAACGTATAATTTGTATTTCCAAACGTAAAACGTGTTCAGCCTGGGGTGATATTATATCAAAGACAAGCTGATTGATTAAATGATAACTTTCACCCTTGTTTGATTTTTTACTGAGCTACGAACATTTTTCGTGATTCCTGAATTCCTTCTAGCGTCTCGCAAATAATGTAATAAACTCCAGATCCAATTTCTGACTTGTCAAGTGATAAATACTGCTCGTCTGTTGTCCCTTCAAATACAATTTGACCGAGTTGGTTGACAAACTTAACAGTCGCTTCTTCAGCCGTACTAACAACAATCGTACTTTCCGTTTGAACCGCGTTTGAAATTAAACCTGTGTTTCCGAGGCAATTTTTACTTGAAAGAAGATCTGTGTATTCAAATTCCCCGTCAGTATCGACCATTTTCAAACGGTAGTAACGCTGTTTCGTATCATTGTTTTGAACACGAACGCTGTAGTTCAATTCAGATTCAGAGTTTCCAGAAGCATTCACTGTTTCAACGGGCAGGTAAACAAACCCATCATAAGAGTAATCCAACTCAAAGTAATCTGAGTTGTTTTCAGTAGCTGTGGTCCATGAAATAAGTTCCTCTTTCCCGAGGCATTCCGTTTCAAAAGAAGTCAATTCAACAGGCAAAACAACAGTTATCGTACTTGGACAAAAATATTGTTGATTGTTCAGTCCACCTGTCGCTGAGGTCGCGCCCCAATACACTTGGCTCGTTCCACCAAAAGCATTTGTAATAAAGTCGTTCACGCAAGTCAATCGGAGCACTCCATCAAAGTAAACTTCGAGTGTGTTTGTAGCATTCACCCATTGGATGTCTACTGTATATGTTCCTCCGTCATCGATATTCCCACCTCCTACTTTTGCGCAAACTGGTCCACACAATGGCGCTGCAAATTGCATACTTCCATCAATTTCTACAGCAATGTGATCACAAGTCATATCGTACAAGTGCGTTGGACTGTCGTTGTCGTAGGTGTCAAATTCTATTACCAAAGCATTCGGGATTCCACCAGCTCCTAGTTGTCCACCTGCAGTTCCACAAGCTGTTGAAGCACTTGGTTGAAATGTAAATGTGTTTCCATCTGCACCAGCTCCGTTGTTACTGCCGAAGTAGTAATCTAAAGTCAATGCAAAATCTCCAGCAAAATCGATTTGAGATCCATTCCAAGCACAACTTAGTTGATTGTTTAGGGCTTGTGTCATTTGAATGCAATCTTCTCCTCCAACTGTAATCCATTGCGCGTTTCCATTCAATGTCCAGCAATTATCAGTTAAAACAGTTATAGATTCTATTGAAGAATTTCCGCACACCGTGTATTCTACAAAATAAGTCGTTCCAACAGTACCATTGGTAACTGTTCCTGTCGTTGCGCTAACTTGAGATCCATCGCCAGGAGCAGGATTGAAAGCAAACGTTCCGCCAGAAGCTCCAGTCACAGTTGAAGTTCCACCACCACAAATAACAGCCATTGAAAAGGCCGCCGAACCTGCTGCGTCAAGTGTTACGTTTTGAGTTGAATTTACGCCACAACTTACAGTGTATTGAACCGTGTAAGTTGCTCCAGCTGTTCCGCCCGTTATGGCTCCGGTCGTGCTGTTAATTGAAACTCCACCGCCTGGAACTGGATTGAAACTAAATGTTCCGCCAGTATCACCCGTAATTGTTGAAGAAGCTGTTGTACATCCAGTTGACGCCGCCGTAAAAGCTGGATTGGAAGCACCTGCAACGCCATTGTATGCTAAAGTTGCGCCTGTTGAACCTCCTAGGTTGTCACAGTTATATTGAGATACGAGTACTTGAATTGGTCCGGTTGCCGTTGCTGTGTAGGAGACATTTGATTGAAGACTACAAGCATCATCGTTATAGGCCAACTGCGTATTCCCAGCAGCATTTAATACGGTGATTTGTGTGTCCCATCCGGCTGCGCCTCCATTTGAACAAAATGTAAAGTTGTAAGTGGTACCGCAAATAGCGTTGATTGTATAGTAATTCCCGCTCGAAACACTTGCTTGAGTTTGATAGGCAGCTGTTGGGTTAATTGTGCCTCCAGAGGTTTCGTTTCCATCAAAGGTACAAGCTATTGCTTGATTGAATCCAAAAAGAGATAGGGCTAAAATTAGTGGTAGATGCGTGGCTTTCATCGGGGTTATGTAATAGTTAGTCGAGTGAAAATACGGGGTTAATCGGTTTAGCACAAAGAATCAGCTTCCTAGTTAACGGTACTCTTGTATCCTAACTAAACCGTTTAAGTTAATTTTGGGTTTAGTAAACCGTTTACTAAACGGGTTTAGTAAACTTCTATTGTTGGATTCTCTCTGTCTTAAAGTGGTAGTGATTGTCCTTAATAAACAGGCGTTTGAAGGTTTCAAATATTTGATTTCAACACTCGGTTTTGTAGATCATTCTCATTTCATAAAGCCCGTTCTTAAAATTCTTCGTTTCTTAATGGCAAAATCAAACTTTGAAATGGAAGTTTTAGACGAACAATCTTATCCTAGAAAGCAAAAAGGGGGAACTGAAATTAATCGGTTCTTAGTTCAGGATCACGGTCATGGAGAATTGGTGATTTATACAGAACGGTATGACAATCCCACCTATTTGTTTCTGGCATTTGTAGGAGCATTAATGGCCTTGATTGGTCTTTACGTGGCGATTCCATTCTATGGTTCTGGGCTAGAGGAATATACAAAGTACTGGGTGATTGGGGTCTTTGGAGTTGTGATGCTAATCTATTCTGTATTGAAAATGATGGCAGGTAAGAAGACGTTTGTTTTTACGAATGACGCTTTAATTCTTTACCGAACGAAAAGGCGCAAGGAAGTTTTAATGAAAGATCAATTTGAATCTGTCGTCGTAGACAAAAAAACGACCAATGAAAAGGAAACGTACTTTGTTTCATTGAAAAATAAAGAAAGCACAAATAGAGAGCTTTTAATGATGATTAAAGGCAAAGAAGTTACAGATATCATTGACGGAGAAGTTGTAATGAAATCCGAAGCAGAAAAACTGCAAAGGTTGATTGTTGAGAAGTGGGATGTTGAACAGAAGTGAGTCAATTTAACTATGAATCTATTTTTCGAAAGCCTGGATGCTTCTTTTGGAACACAGGGAATGTTGAGTTTAAACAAATACTAAAAAAGCCCGCCTCGGTTAATCCAAGATGGGCTTCTTAATATATTAATGGGTTTTATTCCAAATTCATAAACAAGTCAAAAAGCATTTTTTCATCGCCTCTGAATTTACTCTTGCAATAGCAACCAAGCACGCGCCTCATCTTCCGTAGAGAAAATTTGACGGGCGTATTCTGAAGGATGTTTATTGAAGTAAAAATTGAGTAGAATACGTTGCGGAAGATCTGTCAACACAACAGCTTGCGCAGAAAATAGCTCGTTTTGTTTTTGTAGTGCTTTGAATTTAACGGCGTCCTCGGAGAATTGGACATGTTGGCCAATATAGAGTATTACTTTCTTTTTTTTACCAGCACAAACTTTCTCATAAATACTTAAGGATTCACTTAAATCATCGCCAGTTACTTCAATGTCATTTTTCTGTCGTACAATTAAAATGCCTTCTTCATACAACTCAATGGTTGATATGTTAGTAGTGATTTTCAAAAAAATGAATTAAGCTGTTAGCTCAACCAAAAGAGCGTCATCCGTCTTCGTAACTTTCGTTAATCCATGCTTCGATAATCCTTTGATTCCTTTATCCCATTGCTTGTTCGATAGTCCCGATGACTCTTTCAGAGCATTCAAATCCATTGATTGCTCTTTGCTAAGAATATCGAAAATCACTTTTTCAGCATCTGATAATTCAGGTCCTTTCTTTCCTCCGAAAACTTCTGGTTTCATTTGAGGGAAGAACAACACTTCTTGAATCGATGGATTGTTGGTTAAATACATGATCAAACGATCCATTCCAATTCCCATTCCTGATGTCGGTGGCATTCCGTATTCCAAAGCTCTTAAGAAATCTTGATCAATAAACATTGCCTCGTCATCGCCACGATCTGCTAATTTCAATTGTTCTTCAAAACGCTCTCTTTGGTCAATTGGATCGTTCAACTCAGAATACGCATTCGCGATTTCTTTTCCGCAAACCATTAACTCAAAACGCTCTGTTAAAGAAGGATCGTCTCTGTGCTCTTTACAAAGCGGTGACATTTCTTTCGGGTAATCCGTAATAAACGTTGGTTGAATGTATTGACCTTCACATTTTTCACCGAAAATTTCATCGATCAATTTACCAACACCCATTGTGTCATTAACCTCGATGCCCATTCCTCTGGCAGCTTCAAACAACTCTTTTTCATTCTTGCCCTTGATATCGAAGCCAGTGAAGTTAATTATTGAATCACGCATTGTAACACGCGCATAAGGGGCTTTGAAATTTATTTTATGTTCTCCAAAAGTAGCATCAGTTGTTCCGTTTACTGCAAGAGCAACGTGTTCAACCAAGTTCTCAGTGAACTCCATCATCCAATTGTAATCCTTGTAGGAAACATAGATTTCCATCGCCGTAAATTCTGGGTTGTGTGTTCTGTCCATCCCCTCATTTCTGAAGTTTTTCGAGAATTCATACACACCGTCAAACCCACCAACGATCAATCGTTTCAAATACAATTCATTCGCGATTCGCATGTACAACGGAGTATCCAAAGCGTTGTGGTGCGTTATAAATGGCGCCGCTGAAGCTCCACCTGGAATCGGTTGAAGAATTGGTGTTTCCACTTCAAAATAGCCTGCATCATTAAAAAACTGACGCATTGCTGTGAACATTTTCGTTCTCTTCATGAAAATTTCCTTCACATGAGGGTTTACCGTCAAATCAACATATCGTTGGCGGTACCTCAATTCAGGATCAGTAAATGCATCGTGTACATTTCCTTCAGAATCCGTTTTTGGAAGTGGAAGCGGTTTAAGTGCTTTGCTCAGAAGCGTAAACTCCTTAACTGCAACAGAAATCTCTCCTGTTTGCGTTTTGAAAACAATTCCTTTTGCACCAACAAAATCACCTAAATCCAGTAATTTCTTAAATACATCGTTGTAAAGCGTTTTGTCTTCACCTGGGCAAATTTCATCTCTATTGAAATAGACTTGAATTTTCCCTTCACCATCCTGTAAATCACCAAAAGAAGCCTTTCCTTGAACCTTTCGTCTCATCAATCGACCTGCAACACATACTTCCTCGCCATCCTTAAAGTCGTTCTTGATATCTGCCGACTTGTGCGTAACTGGATACAGTGCTGCTGGATAAGGATTAATCCCTAACCCTCTTAATTTGTTCAACGACTCTCTTCGCTGAATTTCTTGATCTGAAAGTTCAATTGAGCTCATAATAATGTAATAAGTCCGCAAAGATAGTGAATTCGATTATTCGAAACGCCTGAGGCTGCGGATTTTTGGATGAATCGAACAATCGAACAATCGAACAATCGGAAAATCGAACAATCGAGTTATCTTTGCCCTATGAGCCCCGAGAGTTATTCAACAATAAAAGCATTGCACATTATCTTCGTAGTAAGCTGGTTTGCGGGGCTTTTCTACATTATCCGATTGTTTATTTACCATACCGAAGCCCAAGAAAAGGAAGAGGTGGCCAAAAAAATATTAAGCGATCAATTTGAAATCATGGAAAAAAGGTTGTGGTGGATCATCACAACTCCAGCAATGATTTTGGCGGTTGTGTTCGGAACAATTATGCTGATCGGTAATCCGGATTTAGTGAAAGAGCCATGGATGCACATAAAATTGGCATTTGTTGCGTTATTACTGGTGTATCATTTTGGAAGTCAAAGCATGATGTTTAAGATGAAAGACGGCATTTTTAAGCATAAATCAGGGAAATTAAGGTTGTGGAATGAGCTTGCGACACTTTGTTTAGTGGCCATTGCATTCTTAGTAACAATGAGGGATTCCATGAATTGGCTCAAAGGAACAATCGGCTTTTTTGGAGTCGCAGTCGCCTTAATGATTGCAATTAAGATCTATAAACGAACAAGAAATAAAACGAAATAAAGAATATGTACAACAACATTCTTACAGAACAAAAAGGTCAGATTTTGACAATCACGATCAACAGACCGAAGCAATTGAACGCCTTGAACAAGGAAACGATTTCAGAATTGAATCAAGCGCTTAGTACTGCGAATGATGACAATGGAACTGGAGTAGTGATCTTAACAGGTTCGGGTGAAAAATCATTTGTTGCTGGAGCTGATATTAAGGAATTCGCAGATTTCACAATCTCTCAGGGAGGTGAGTTGGCGAAGAATGGTCAAGATATTCTTTTCAGTTTTATTGAAAACATGACAACTCCGGTTATCGCAGCCGTAAATGGTTTTGCACTTGGAGGTGGTTTGGAATTGGCAATGTGTTCTCACATTCGCGTGGCATCTTCAAATGCTAGAATGGGCTTGCCTGAGGTTAGTTTGGGAGTAATTCCAGGGTATGGAGGAACGCAACGTTTGACGCAACTTGTCGGGAAAGGAAAGGCCAATGAAATGGTTTTCACTGCAGGAATGATCAAAGCAGATGATGCATTGTCTTGGGGCTTGGTCAACCACGTTGTTGAGTTGGAAGAATTATTAAACAAAGCAGAAGAAATCGCTGGAAAAATCTTGAACAATTCAGGATCGGCAATTGCTTCAGCGATAAAATCTGTCAACGCGAATTTCGAAGACGGAGTGAACGGATACGATGTTGAAATCGAAGAATTCGGAAAATGTTTCGGAACAGCTGACTTCAAAGAAGGTACAACCGCATTTTTAGAGAAACGCAAGCCAAATTTCAGAAGCTAGTTTGAGTAATCCACTGAAAAAATTATTGGGGCAAACTGCCGTTTATGGCCTTCCGACAATTGTTGGGAGATTGCTCAATTATTTTTTAGTGCCGCTTTACACCATGAAAGGTGCGTTCGAGACGAACGATTATGGAACGTTGTCTGAATTGTATGCATGGGTGGCGTTTTTAATGATTCTTCTTCCGCTCGGAATGGAAACCGCTTATTTCAGATACCTGAATAAAAAGGACGACAAAGACGCAGTTTTTCAAAACAGCTTTATCACAGTTCTTATTTTTAGCGCTGCATTTTTTGTATTCATGTTCTTTGCCAGTCAGGGAATAGCGAATATGGTTGGCTATCCACAGCACAGTGAGTTTATCACTTCTCTGGCGCTAATTGTTTGCATTGACGCGGTAACAGCTTTGCCAATGGCGAAACTTCGGTCAGAGAATAAAGCGCGCGAATTTTCATTGATTCATTTCACAGCCATAATCGTAAATATTGGCCTCAACTTAATCATCATTTTCTTCCTGTTTGAGGCCAATGATCCAATGCAGGCGATTTTCTACATTCTCCTTGCAAACATTGCTGCTTCAAGTGTTAAGGTCTTTGGAACATACAAGGAATTCTTAAAGGTCCAATTCAAAATAAATGTTGAATTGGCGAAGGAAATGTTGAAGTATTCATTGCCTTTAGTTGTCGCTGGTTTTGCAGGAATCATTAACGAAACCTTAGATCGTGTCATGATGAAAGATCTACTCATGGGAGCGGGTAATACTAAAAAAGAAGCGCTTAGTGAGGTTGGAATTTATAGTGCCTGCTACAAGCTCGCGATGATCGTAACAATTTTTCTTCAAGCCTATCGATATGCAGCCGAGCCTTTCTTCTTTGCTCAAGCAAAAAATCAGGATCGAAATAAGTTGTATGCGAAGATTATGAATTATTTCATTGCGGCTGTTTGTATCGTTTTTATGGGGGTAGCAATGAACATTGACATCTTCAAACATTTTATTCGGAACGATGACTATTGGGCTGGACTCGGCGTAGTTCCAATATTGTTAGTCGCCAATGTCTTTTTAGGAATCTATCTCAATCAATCAATTTGGTACAAGCTAAGCGGACAAACACGTTTTGGAGCATATATAGCTCTGGGTGGTGCGGCTATTACAATTATAATCAATGTCATCTTCGTTTCACTCTATAGTTATTGGGCCGCAGCTTGGGCAACATTGATCGTTTATGGATTGCAAATGGTGGCTTCTTACCTGCTCGGTCAGAAATATTATCCGATTAAATACAACCTAAGGAAGTTCGTCCTTTACTTCGGTTTAGCGCTTGTTTTGTACTTCGTTACGGTTCTAGTTGACATGGATCCGAACGAATTTTCGTGGTCTAAATTCTTCTTCCACAATTCGCTGATCTTATTCTATGTCGCGCTGGTTTGGTTCATGGAGAAACCACAATCCTTGCCACCTAGTAACGTCGAAGATGAAAGTTAAAATCGATTCCAATAAAAACAAGGATTATTTCTTCCCAGTAACAATAAGTGTTGAGTGTGTAATTTGACGATCATTTTGAATAGATATAATATACGTTCCCGAGGATAAATTCCAACTGCTCAAAGGAACCGATTCACCAGATAATAATTTTGTTGCCCCCATTAGCTTACCATTATTATCATACAATGCGAATGAAATGATTCCTGAACCATCCGCCCCGTTTTTTAATGTTAGTAATCCTGTTGGACTCACCGGGTTCGGGTAGTACTCTATTGCTGATGGATTGTTTTCGTTTAAGGAAAGATTGCTCGTATATTCTAAATTCACATTGTCTATGTATAAGCGCTGTCCAAAGTCATTTATGTTGCTAAATCTGATTGCCATATTCGTTTCTCCAGCATACGCTCCAAGATCTATTGAATCTGTTCTCCATTCATTTGCTGCCGGTTGAAACGCTGCGCCTGTTTCATCTGGAGCTGTAGCTAAATCATCGCCACCTTTGTAATAGACAGAATTCCAGTTGCTTCCGCAATCTGAAGAAACAAGAACTTCCAGTGAATCCGCATAATTGACAGCATATTTAGCGTATGCTACATCAAATGATAAAAAACAGTTTGATGAAACCGCATTTGTCAAGTCAATTGCAGTTTCAATATTAAATGCAATTCCATCTTGATTTAATACATAATTGTCAAATAACATACTGCTTTGACTTGTCCCATACCCACCTGCTACTGTAGTCTTGATCCATGGAGCTGCCAAATTAATTTTCCATCCGTTTGGAGGGAAATTTCCTTCGAAATCTTCAGAAAGAATGTTTAGTGGCGGCGAAGTAGTAACATACATAGAATCAGTTGAGGAAACACCATTGTTGTTCGTAATCGTTAATGTCACCAAATGTGATCCGTAAATCGTAAAAGAAACAGCAGGGTTTCTAAGTGTAGAAGTTGCAATTGATCCATTTTCAAAAGACCACAACCAAGATGCTCCTGAATGATTTAGCATTGAATAGTCATCAAAGTAAAAAAGATCACTTGTGCAATTCGCGGTCAATTGATTGACCATAATTTGAGCTACTGGTCGTGTTGGAGCTTCGTACATTTGGCTCTCCCATACTCCTTTCCCATAACTTCCGATTCTTACTTTTCCATCCCGATAGAATGGCAGAATTTCACGCGTGGTAATCGTTAGAGGTAAGCCTAGATTGTCTATTGCCCAAGATGCCATTGAGTTATTCTTATAATAGCAGGTCATGTTTGTATTGATGTAAACACCGCCATCTGTTCCTCCAATAGCAGCCATCGCGTAAATTCTTTGATCATCAAGTTCTGAACTTGTTTCATTGGTCCAGGTTTGACCAGCATCGGTAGATTTAAATACCTTGTTTCCATTTACTCCTCTCGGGTAGGAAAGCCAAAGAATGTTTTCGTCTTCTGCATCCAGCTCAATTAAAATAAGAGAACCTCCGCCTCCTGGCAAGGATAAAGAGTTCGAAGTTTGCCATTGATCATTTGTTGTAAAGACCGAAGCATCTGTAAATGTTGAATTGACAACAACAGCATACATAACTTGCGAATTGGCACGTGAAATTTCAATATCCAAAACTTGCGAGTTGATGGGGCCGCTAAAAATCGTATTAAAGTTGGAGCCACCATCTTCACTCTTCAATATGTTGTTCTCATTTCCAGTGTAAATGTGATTGTAACAATTGGGATGAAACAGAAGCTCGGAGGATTCAGCAAACCAAGGTGACTCATTTGGAGCCAGTCCTAAATTGGAAAAGTTTGAAGTTGATCCGGTTACTAGAGTTGGGACTTTTGCAGAGTTACTGGTCCAAAAAACACGAGTTGAATCTCCAGGACTTACATATCCACTTGCTGGCTCTCCAGCTGCAACACTGAAAAATTCACCGTTCGGATAACTCTCCGCATAAACATCAAATCCGTTGTGAAAAGTTCCTCCTGCTAATAAATCAAAATTCCAGCCTGAAGCAAAGCCCCAAAAATCTGCAGCATGGAGGCCTGTCATTTTGAAGTCTGGTTGTGTGCTAAAGAAATCTGTTGATTTGAAAATCCCACCATCACAGGTTACCCAATATTCATTTCCATGTGATCGAAAGTCTTGCATGTCAACGTGCATGTCAAACAAGCCTGGAATGTAATAGTCAACTACACTTTCAAAAGTTAAACCTGCATCCACTGTTTTCCATAAGTTTATTCCACCAACTAAAACTTGATCAGCATCTGTGTTTGATACCATTAAAGCACAATTGTACATTCCTTGGTTAAATCCACCCAATGGATTAGAAGCGATTAAATTTGGATGCGCTGCAGTATAAGGTCCACCATCAAAACCTTGGGTGTTCAGCCAGCTGTCGCCCCCATCAATACTTTTATAAAGCCCAATGAATCCTTCATCTCCGGCTTTAGAATTTCCAATCAGAAAAGCATAAATTATAGATGGATTTGCTGGAGAGACCGCAATTCTACCTCCAATTATATCCCTGTTACTGTCCGTTGAGTTATACCACCCATTCGTCATTACGGTCCAGTTTGTTCCGCCATCTGTGGATCGAACAAATTCATGAATATCCGTTATTGGATTGTCTCTTAAAACGAAAATAGTATTTGCATTTCCAGATTGGAATTTTAAATCGAAACAGGTTTCGGTAAATACTTGTGACCAAGTCAGACCGCCATCAATACTCTCATGCAAACCATCAAGCCCGGCGATTAAAATTCTATTTGAATTACTCGGGTCTATTTGAATTTCGTTCGGTGTTTCAATATATCCGAAAAGTGGAGCATTCGCAAAAACATTACTTGCCCATGTCAGCCCACCATCACTCGAAATAAAAATTTCATTTCCAGATACCGCATAAACTTTGTCAGGATTGGTGAAATCTACTGCAATGCCTTCTATACTAGCATTTGAAGTAACGGCACCTGTGGTATAAGCAGTTACAATTGAAGATGAAATGTTGGTCCAATTGTCTCCGCCATCAATGCTTTTATAAATTTCTCCAGGCTCTGTTCCAGAATACATAATATCTGGAAATGCTTGACACATTGCAATACTTCTAATATTTGCCTGTCTATGACTTAAATCACCGCCATTTTTTCTCTCTTCGAATGGTCCAATCGTATACCAGTTACCAGCGATTTTGGTTTGAGTGTTTTGCTCATCTTGTTTATAAACATCCATTTTTTGGGCCATTCGAACAATCAATGTACTGTCCAAATAACCTTCATCATTTATATACCGATCAATACTCCTTCTCCAACGCTTGTAATATTGAGTGTGCGTATTCTTAACGTAAATGTTTGATTTATAGAATGATTTGTAAAGATGGTCGATTTGGTAAATATTTGTATGGTTCTGATACATTAGCGAAGCCCATTCAGGTTGATCGTTATTTGGAACAGGCTCAGCTGTTAAATACTGTTGGGAAAAGGTGAAATGACAGATAACAAGAAAGGCTATAAACAAGGATTGCTTTAACATAAGTTGAAGTTTAATAGAACTCGAAAGTAGGCATTGCAATTTACAATTTGAAAAAAATGTAATTGTTTGTAAATGTAACTCTTGGAATCTAAAGCTGTTTAACTAAAGATTTTTTTGTTAGAAAGCCACAACCTCGACAGCATCATTAGTGTCGAAGACGAAAGCTAACGCCTAAACGTTAGTAACTCTCTGTTTCCCCGTATTTCAAAGGGGCTAATTTTCTTAAATTTGGTTAGTTAAGAAAAGACCATGCAAGTAAAAGTTATAAATAAGTCCAACCATTCCCTGCCAGCATACGAAACAATAGCATCGGCAGGATTAGACGTTCGGGCGAATATCACTGAATCAATCGAGTTAAAACCATTGGAAAGAGCTTTGGTTAAAACAGGTTTGTTTTTAGAGATTCCCGTTGGGTTCGAATGCCAAGTGCGTCCAAGAAGCGGATTGGCGTATAAAAATGGAGTTTCCGTTTTAAATTCACCTGGAACTATCGATGCGGATTACCGTGGAGAAGTTGGAGTGATTTTGATCAATATGTCCAACGAGGCGTTTGTTGTGGAAAATGGAGAACGGATCGCACAGCTCGTGTTTGCGAAAGTTGAACAAGCGGAATGGCAAGAGGTAAGTGAATTATCATCAACGGACAGAGGAAGCGGTGGCTTCGGAAGTACGGGGGTGAAGTAAGTTCGAAGTTATGAGTTATGAATTCGGAATTATTATGAATGTCACCTTGTTGAACGAGGTTCAACTTGCGTCCTGTACAATTGGGAAAATTGTGTCTTTTGCGCCTCTGTGGTTAAATAAATAGCGAGTAGAATACGGTTTTGAAAGATAGAAGAATTAGAAATTAAGATATATTAGAATGAAAATTATTGTACCAATGGCAGGTCGAGGAAGCCGACTGAGACCACATACATTGACAGTTCCCAAACCATTAGTGCCTGTTGCAGGTCAACCGATCGTGCATCGATTGGTGCGAGATATCGCGGAAATTGTAGACGAAAAAATTGAAGAAGTAGCGTTCATTTTAGGTGACCCAGCATTTTTCGGAGAGGACGTTGTTCAAAGCCTAACGGAATTGGCAGAATCGCTTGGAGCAAAAGCGTCAATTTACCGTCAATTAGAACCTTTAGGAACAGGACATGCGATTATGTGTGCTAAAGATTCTCTATCAGGACCGACGGTTATCGCGTATGCAGACACCTTAATTCAAGCAACATTCGATTTAGATCCAGCAGCTGATGCTGTAATTTGGGTGAAACAAGTTGAACGCCCTGAGGCTTTCGGTGTAGTTAAACTAAACGAAGACAAAGAAATTGTTGAATTGGTCGAAAAACCAGAACACTTTGTTAGTGATCTTGCGGTCATTGGAATTTATTATTTCAAGGAAGCAGGAGACCTGAAAATTGAATTGCAGAATGTATTGGACAACAACATCATTAACGGCGGTGAATACCAAATCAACGACGGAATTAAAGGGATGATGGCCAAAGGAAAGGTTTTCAAAACAGGAGAGGTTGATCAATGGATGGATTGCGGTAACAAAAAAGTGACTGTTGAAACCAATGCCCAGGTATTGAAAAATGAATTAGCGAAAGGAAATGATAACGTCCACAGTTCGGTTAAATCAACGAACTCAGTGATTGTTCAGCCTTGTTTTATAGGAGCGAATGTTGAATTGGAAAACGCCGTAGTTGGTCCTTATGCTTCAATCGGAGCAGGAACTAAAATAACGAATAGTGTTGTTTCAAACTCGATTATTCAACACGATACTTCAATTACAAATAGTGTATTAAAAGACTCAATGATAGGTTCAAAAGTAGCGTACAACGGTTTGGCGCGAGATTTGAGCCTTGGAGATTATTCCAACGTCAATGAATAAACCATTTTTATATATAATTCTGTCCCTTTTCTTAACCACAGCTTGTGGTACGGAGAAAGAAGTAATCGCATCTCAACAAGGCGTATCCAAGGCAGATCATCCTTATATCCAAGCTTTTCACGAAGGACTTCGGTTTAAAACCAAGGGTAGAATAGAAGAGGCGATCGCAAAATTTGAATATTGCTTAACGGTTCGCACCGATGATGATGCGGTTTATTATGCTTTATCAAAGCTTGAATTGCAACGCGAAAACCCTGAGAAATCAGCGGAATACATTCTAAAAGCTGCCGAAATTGATCCTGTGAATACATGGTATATTCAGGAATTGGCTTATATGTACTTCGAGCGCGAAGATTACTCAAACTCCGTTGTCAACTTTAAAAAGCTTGTAGAAATTGAACCTAAAAGTATTGATTGGCTCTATGGTTATGCCGAAGCTTTGGTTCGAAACGGCCAAGAAAAAAACGCCATTGAAATTCTGAACCAAGCCGAAGATCAAGCTGGAAAACATCCTCAATTTGCACTCCAAAGATTCCAGTTGTATATGGATATGGAGGATATGGACAACGCTGAAAAAGAATTGATTGAAGCGCGAGTTTCTTTCCCGAAGGATGCAAATATTATTGCCAATTTGGTTGATTTCTATTTTAAAACGAATCGATCCGCTGAAGGAATAACAATGCTGCAAGAATTGGTAATTGCCGAGCCGGATAATGGAAGAGCGCACTTGGCGTTAGCAGATCATTATCAGCAGACTGGTGATATGACGAAAGCGTATGAAGAATTACGTGCTGCTTTTTCATCTTCTAAATTGGATGTTGACACGAAGGCAAAATTGATGATTCGTGTCCACGAAGAGGATTTTAAAATTGATCCTGAGATGTACGAACTTCTTGATATTCTAATCGAAGTTCACCCAGAAGAAGCCATCGTTTATTCAGTTCAAGGAGATTACCTCTTAACGGCAAACGATGAGCCAGGCGCATTAAAAGCATATAAAAAAGCATTGTCATTCAACAAAGGCAAGTACCCAATTTGGAATCAAGTAATGATCATGGAATACCAAGCCGGTCAGTACGAAGAATTGTACGCGCACAGTACAGAATGCTTGGAATTGTTTCCAACGATGACAACCGTTTATCTTTTGAATGGTTTGAGTGCAAATCAAATTGGAAAATACGACGAGGCGATTGACATATTGAGTTATGGTGTTGAAATTGTTTTAGACGATCCACCATTGCAAGCTGAATTCAGAGGTCAAATTGCAGAAGCGCATTTTGGAAAAAAGGAATACAGCGATGGGATTAAGAATTATAAACAAGCAATAGCCCTTGATCCTCTAAGTACATTGATTAAGAACAATTTTTCGATTCAATTGGCCGATTCAAAGCAAGACTTGGATTTGGCAGAATCACTTTCGAAACAAATAACGCAATCCTCGCCGAACAATGCGATTTATCAAGATACCTACGGATGGGTTCTTTTTCAAAAAGGAAAGTATAAGGAAGCAAAAGTGAAATTTGAATTAGCGTTGCAATCGAATACGAGTGATGCAATGATCAATGAACACATGGGCGATGTTCTTTTCAAATTGGGCGAGCCGAATGAAGCAGTTGAATTTTGGGAGGCGGCGAAAAAATTGGGTTCGAACAATTCAGTATTGGACAAAAAAATAACGGAGAAAAAGTACTATGATCCGATTGACTAAATATAGTTTGTTGCTCCTTTGCGGGCTGCTGTTTGTTGCTTGTTCTAAGAACAACACAGAAGGGGGTGTTAAGCTTTCCAAGAAGAAAGATGCAGAATTGGTTCAAGCACTCGGCACAATGTCTAACTTGGAATACTCCTCATTTTACTCAAAAATTTCGACAAGTTATTCTGACACTGCTCAGAACCTATCGTTTAAAACAACACTTCGAGTGAGAGCGGATAGTGCAACGATAATGACAATATCGTATGCTCGAATTCCATTTGTGAATGCTTTGATTACAGCGGATTCAGTGAAGGTTTCCAACAAGAAAGACAAATGTTATACCAAGGAAAGCATCAACTTCATTATGGAAAAATTTGGAGTCGACTTTAGCTTGAAGAACGTCGAAGAATTGATGATGGGCTTGCCCCTTGATTTCGATCCTGAACGCGAGTACTTTCAAATGAATTCTGACCAAGGGTATACATTGTCCAGCCACAGCAAAAAGGATTTGAAGAAAATGAGAAACGGCGAATTGAACGAGGTCGCAATGTTCTATACGCTGTCACTAGAATTGGATCAATTGATTTCAATGACCGTTCTTAGCCCGGAAAACAACACCGAAATTAGAGTTGATTATAAGACGAGAGAACTGATTGATTCGATCCTTTTTCCGAAGTTGGTTGAAATTCGAATTGTCACTCCATTGCAAGAAATTAGTATTGACATGGAGTACAAAAAAACGCGCGTCAATAAAGTTGAGCAGATTCATTTTGTAATACCTGAAAGTTATGAGAAGTGCCAATAGATTAATTTTTGTAGCAATATTGTTCTGGTCTGGATTCTCATTCGGTCAAGCTTCAAGTGATAAATTGAAGAAAGAACAAGCGCGTCTAGAAAGTAAAATTGATGACACACGCATGCTTCTTCGCAAGTCAAAGGACAACACGAAGTCGTCAATGAACGAACTTAAGGTGATCGAAAATCAAATTAATTTTCGGGTGCAATTGCTTAAGAATTACGACAATCAAATTCGCAGTTCAGAGCTTAAAGTCGAAACGAAAGAAGAGCAGATTGCAGAATACAAGGCGAAGGTTGAACGTTTGAAAGAACAATACAAGAAGTTAATCTTATACGCTTACAAGCATAGAAACAAGTACGGTAAGATGATGTTCATCTTTTCATCGAAAAGCTATTTCGAAGCAATGAAAAGAAACAGTTATTTGAAACGTATTTCTGAGGTTCAAAGAAATCAGTTTATTACGATTCGTCAACATCAGGACTTAATCGGTGAAGAGATTGGCGTTATTAAGAAAGAAAAGCAACTGAAACTCGCTGTTATTTCGGATAAGAAGCTAGAGCGTGAGGCTATTGAAATGGACCGCTTAAAGCAAGAAGGAATTTACAAAGAATTCAAGAAAGAAGAAGAAGAGATCTTAGAGCAACTGAGGAAAGTGCAACGTGACCGTCAAATAATGAAGGAGCAGATTGCATCCGCCATTCGAAGGGAAATTGCCGCCGCAGAAGCCAAGCGATTGGCTGCCGTGGAAGCAGCTCGAAAAAAGAATGAAGCTTCTGCATCGACGACAACACCGGCTAAGACGGAAACCGTAATTTTCAAAGAAACCGCGAAAGCGACTGCTTTGAGCAAAAATTTCGAAGGGAATAGAGGGAAATTGCCTTGGCCTGTAGATAAAGGGAGTGTGACGGAAAAATTTGGAAAGAATCCTCATCCTACGCTTAAAAACGTGACAACGAACAACAGAGGAATTGATATCAGTACGCCTAAAAAAGCGCACGTTACTTCTGTTTTCGAGGGCGAAGTTACAAGTGTTTTAAACATTCCTGGAGCGGGGAAAGTTGTAATTATTAAACACGGTAATTACAGAACGGTTTACAGTAAACTTCAAGATACTTACGTGAAGGCTGGCGATAAAGTTAAAACGAAAGATGTGATTGGTTCATTGTTGACGAAACCCGGTCAATCTATGTCTGTCGTTCACTTTGAGATTCATAAGGTAAGTGGAAGTAACGTGACCTGTTTGAATCCCTCTTTGTGGGTGGCTCAATAGATTTGAGTTAAGAATTTTCAATTACTAACTCTACTTCAAGGAGCACTGATGAATCTGTTTCTGAATAAGAAATCAATAAAGATTTAGTAACGAAGACTTCGTAAATCCTTGCTTCAATCGAGAAGTTCGGAGTTTTTCTTTTTTGGAAGCTGCGCCTCAAGAGCAATGAAGATTGCACACATCATCCAGATTGGAACGGCTGCTTTATCGGTATCCAAATAGTTATTCAACGTTCCGTGAACGAAATAAGCGACTAGAGACATGATCATTGCAAGCAATAAAGTTCTGGTCTTTTTGTCCTCTGGAGGCCATTTAATGTAAAGCGTAATGGATTTGTAAAAGATCGCCGCAACGATCAGTAGCATCGAGATTAGGCCCAAAAGGCCCATTTCAGAAAGTGGACCTAAGTATTCACTGTGTGCATTTCCCCCATCTCCGTTTGTGGTTGAGATAATGGTTGTGTTTTCAGGTTCTTGAAAACGAGCATATTCAAAAGCATACGTTCCAGGCCCAAAACCAAAGACTGGGCGCGCATTGAACATTTCAATCGCACATGACCATCGATTAATTCGCTCGAGGTTGGACGCATCCGTTGTCACATTCGTCGCACTTTGAAGCTTGTCCCCAAATTCCTCCGTTGTATGTTCCAATTTGTTTCGTTCCAATTCAATTTGGATTCCATCCCAAGAAATGTACAAGAAAATCAATCCAATTCCAGCCAACATCGCGAGGTACTTGAATTTGACCTTAAGTTTGATGACAGCAAGAACCGCAAGTGCAGCAAACAAGCTCAGCCAGGCCGCTCGCGTATACGAGAAGAACAGTCCAATTAAAGTAATTCCAATCAACGCGATTAGAACCAACTGAACCAATGGCGCGTGCTTTTTAGAAAAGTACAACCCAAACAAAAGTGGAGTCACGAAAGCTACGGTAGAACCGTAAATCGTATGGTCTTTAAAAAAGGGCCACATTACCCAGTGTCCTTCCTGTTCACCAAATCCGTACGTGGAGTGAATGATTAAGGTGTAAATGATGACGATTACCATTGCACTGCTAAAAAGCCATAAGAAGCGATCAATATTCTTTTTCTTCTTGAAAATGATTGGTCCGAACATTAGTAATGGAACGATGAACCACAAGCGGGCCAAAAGGAATTTAAAAGAGGCTGTAGGATTGGTACTTGTTATTGAAGTGACCAATGTCCACAAGAGGTAAAAACCAACGGCCAAAACAATTGGATTTCGCCAAACATGCGATGGAATAATTGCCTTTCGAACCTGCATCATTACGAGCATGATCATAAGTCCAAAAAGAATGGGTTCCGTTGGAAGATACAATCCAACTCCCTCGGTGAACTCTTCGATGTTTACAGACAAAGGTGTAAGAAATGCAATTCCTAAAAAAGCATATTCGGTATAATAGATGGCACAGAAAACAGCCATTAAAGCTAGAGGAGCAAGCGCAAAAATTGCCTGATCATTCAAGATTAAGTAGCTGATCAACCCGACAAACAGAAAACTGATGCCGAGGATCCATTTATTTTCCTTGAGCGTTTGCAATTAAGCTGCTTTTCTCAATTCAGAAATTCTGTCCTTAACAAGTAGTACAAAGATCATAAAGATAAATGCGCCCATTGTAGCCAAAAGAACAATAATCATTCTTTTTGGTTTGTCTTTTTTATCCGCAACAACCGCAAGTTCAACAACGAATTTGTGGTTGAAATTGGTGTTGGCGTTTGATTCCGATTGCTCATAAGAATCTTCGAACTTCGTTAGTTTGATAATTCGCTCATCACGTTGTTGCTGCAATCCGTCGTAAGACGCACCGTGCAATGCATTAATCGCGATTTGCTCCTTAAAGAAGGCTTTATCCTCCGCGTTTTTTGCATCAATGTACGCTTGATATAAATTGGCTCTACTTTCAATTGGAACAACTCCAAGTAGAGATAAACTATCCAAATGTTCTTTTAAATTTCTTCTTTCTGAATCCAATTGATCTCTCTTACGCTTGTTAATTTCAAAGGCTGGAATCGTTCGTTCTCTCACCATCTCATTCTTAACCGTATCGATCAGATCAACAATTCTATTGGCGATTTCCGCTGCAATTTCACGATCTGGATCTGTTACATCAATCTGGATAGAACCGTAACGCGTTCTCGTATATTGAATATGATCATCGTACGCCTTACCCAATTTGAAATTCTTGTTCGGATCATCTTTGTCAATTTTATAGTGCTTCATCAAATCGTATTCTTGAACGATTCTGTTTCTCACTCGCGAAGAAGCTAGAATTTGAACCAATTGCTCAGCTTGATCTTCTTCACCGAAATCCATTGCAGCTGCTTTGGCATTTCTTTGTTCAGAAAAGGAAACCGTACTTGTTGCTGCTGGGAAAACAATCGCCGTTGATTTAAACTGCGGTGTAATCATCAAAGAAACCACGATAGAGGCTGCCATAGCAACTCCAGTCCCGATTAGGATGATCTTTCTTTTTCTCCAAATGAACAATAAAAGATTTTGTCGTTCTTGATCTAATTCGTTGGTTTGTTTACTCATGTCTCAATTTTGGTAGCGCAAAGATAGAATTTCTCTAGTAGTCTTATTGCTTGGCTTTATTAATTTTTCAAGACCGCAAGAAACAACGTGCAAAACGAAATTTCAGGCAACAAATAATTTAGCAAATAACGTCAGAGATGGTCTCATCAAATGGGTGCAGTATGGTTTGTTTTTGGTCAATCCTATTAACCTCTAAAAATTGATTTTATTTCATGCACCTCAGAATAATTGTCGATTTCTCCATTTTGCGTATGTTTGCGCTTCAAAATGGAGAGTTAATGGTCAAGTCTATTTATAAGTTTTTTTCATCGCGGTTCCAGAATGTTTTCTTGGATTACAAGGTTGACTTCAAACCGCGTAATGGTCATGGAAATGGTGGGCCACATCCACGATTGAATAAGATTGTCGATGGAGAAAGAGAAGCGTATAAATCGTTGCTTACTCAATTTGTCGATTTCAAAGACGTTTTTCATTCCATCAAAAAGACGGGGGAAGAATCGAATGAAGACAATCCAGCTTGGAATAACACGATGCTTCCAGGGCTTGATATCGTCTCCATTTACTGCCTGTTGCGTTTAAATAATCCATCGAAGTACATTGAGATTGGTTCTGGAAATTCAACGAAAGTTGTTCGTAAGGCAATTACAGAAGGAGATTTAAAAACGGAAATAACTTCGATTGATCCTTATCCAAGAGCGAGTATTGACGCAATGTCTGATCACGTGATTCGTAAGCCACTTGAAGATATTGAAAACTACGATTTCATTACAGAAGGACTGGAAGCTGGAGATATGTTATTCATTGACAATTCCCACAGATGTCTTCCGAATTCGGATGTGACGGTTTGCTTCATGGAATTGCTTCCTGAGTTGAGCAAAGGCGTTATCGTTCACGTTCACGATATTTACATCCCTTACGATTATCCACAGTTTATGTGCGATAGAGCGTATTCAGAACAATATGTTTTGGCGGCGTTTATGTTGGCGAATCCTGAAAGGTACAAGCCAGTGATGCCTGCTTATTTTGTAAGCGAGGACAAAGAATTGGCTGATATTCTATTGCCAATTTGGGACCATAAGAATTTGAGCGGAGTTGAAAGACACGGTGGTTCTTTCTGGTTCGAAGTAATGTCGTAAGACTATTCTTTCAATTTCAAGATCAATCTTAAGTTCTTTAAATCAATCAGTTTAAAGAGCATCATTCCAAGAACACCTGCGGAACACAATCCAAACAAGGCCAATCCTGAATCTGCTTTTACGTAGAAGCAAAGTGTAAACAGCGAAGAAACGAAAATTGAAAACCGTCCAACAGCTAAAAACGTAAACCTGATTTTAAGGACATACGCGCTGTAAATAAACTGAATCAACGAAATTAGAGATTGTGTTATCACGGTTGCAACCGCAGCTCCTGTCGCTCCGTATTTTGGAATTAAGAATGAGTTGATCGTAATGTTGATCACAATTCCAATAGCAGAAATGGTGTTCAGGAATTTCATATCGCCCTTGGCTGTAAGCAGTGTTCCGAATACTATTGTCGAGCACATTCCAATGAAGCTAAACATCAACAATTGGAATGGAAGCTTGCTTTTAGCGATATCATGATTGTAGATCAAACCGAGAATATATTCACTATTAAAGAAGCTCACAATTGCAATAAGTATGGCACCGCCTATTAGTAGTTTTGATGCTGTTGAAAGCAGAGGAGCAACGTTCTCTTTTTGCTTAAACATCTTAGAGAAGATGGGAAAAAGGAGCGTTGAAAAAATCATTGCGAACATGAAAAAGGCATTGATCAATCGGAATCCCTTTGCGTAAAACCCAGCTTCTACTGCCCCATTTGCGTGCATTCGTTCGACCATTACAGAATCGATTCGTGTGTAAATCATCATTAGGAAGATCAATAAAGCATATGGAAGACTTTTCTTAATAATACTGTACGAGAACGCTGGACTAAATTTCAATTTAGGAACTCCAAATTGGGAGAACAACATAATAGCTGCTACAACAAGCGTAATACCGTAACACAAGGTCTGAATCCAAATGAACCATTCTATTTTGAAAGGAGTACTTGTCACTGGAGTGTAGATTAAAATCCCACAGAATATGATCAATAAAAAGCGATCCAAAACGCTGATGATCGCATCAGATTTAAACATCAGTAAGCCCCCGAAATGACTTCTAGCGTAGGATATTAGAGTAATAATGAATTGATTCAAGACTAAGAAGCTCAAGAGGTACATTTGATAGCTGTTCCAATTCAATAAGTAGCCTATTCCAAAAGCAACAATTGCATACAGGCCAAAGAGAATGAATCTAAACGTAAGAACATTATTTAAATATTTAGAAGCTTCGTCTGGATGCTGGGCAACATTTTTCGTTGTGAAATTGTTGATTCCAAAGTCGAGAAGAATGTTGAATAGAAAAGAGAAGTTCAGCAATGAGAAATAGATGCCGTAATCTGCATCACCAACTCTATTTTGAACGGCAGCATCAATTCCAAAAATCGCAATTGGTTTCACCAACAGGTTCAAAAGAACCATTAACGCCAAATTGGAAATAAACTTTTTTTGCATCCGAAGAAATTCTCTTAATCGAGTTGCCGTAGTAGACGTGATCAACTTTTGATCTACATCTAATTAACGGCGCAAAAATAGGAAAAGTTGGTCGTTATTTAACCACTAGTTTGAATCCCTTGCCATGAACGTTCATTATTTCGATAGATTCATCTTCTCTAAGGGCTTTTCTGAGTTTAGCAATGTAAACATCCATACTTCGACCATTGAAGTAGTTGTCGTCTCCCCAGATCGCTCGTAGCGTCGCTTGTCGATCTAGAATCTCATTCTGATTTTTAACCAAAAGTTTCAACAATTGATTCTCTTTCGTCGTCAATTTTTTAACCTCATCTTTTAAGTGAAGCAAACGAATTTCTGGCTCATATTTAATTCCACCAATGAAATGGTTTTCATCCAAGTTGATTATTTCTGGCTCAGAACGACGAAGAATAGCCGTGATTCGTGCCAAAAGTTCTTCCATAGCGAAAGGCTTCGTTAAATAATCATCTGCTCCGATTTCGAAACCTTCAAGCTTGTCTTCCTTCATCGACTTCGCTGTAAGGAATAGGATTGGAACTTTTTTGTCAATTTCACGAATCTCTTTTGCCAAAGTAAATCCGTCCATTTCGGGCATCATGACATCAAAAATGCAAAATTGAAAAGTGTCGGCATTAAATTTCTCAAATGCGATTTTTCCGTTTTGCGCCAAAGTAACTTTGAATCCTTTCGATTTCAAAAAGGTTTGCAGCAAGTGCCCCAAATTGATATCATCTTCCGCCAGTAATATTGATGTTCCTTTTTCCATGTTTAATGTTTTATTAATATAACGAACTCAGAACCAGAACCAAACTTACTTTTCACAGTAAGATTCCAATCGTGTAATTCAGCAATAGCTTTCACATAACTTAGCCCCAATCCAAAACCTTTAACATTATGAACGTTGCCAGTAGGTATACGGTACAGTTTATCAAATATTTTGTTCAAGTGTTCTTTTTTTATTCCAATGCCTTCGTCTTTAACGGATAATTTTATCTGTTTTCCTTCCGCGCTCAACTTCACTTTTACCTGTGGAGCGTTTCCGCTGTATTTTATTGCATTGTCTACCAAATTCGAGATTAGGTTTGTGATGTGCATTCTATCGCCCGAAACAAACACCTCATTCTCTGGTAATTCCACTTTAATTTCTCCTCCAGAACCGCTAATTCTGAACTTTGCATTATCAATAATGTGTCCAATTAATTCATTGAGTTCAATGCGCTCCTCGTTGATCTTTATTTCCCCCTTTTCCAAAGTCGCGCTTTGAAGAATTCGCTCAACCAACAAACCGAGACGCTTGTTCTCGTCGGTGATCATTTTGACGAAAGGTTTGGCTTCTTCATTGACTTCCTTCACCATGTCAGAATCGTTCATTGCTTGACAGGCCAAAGAAATAGTTGAGATTGGCGTTTTAAATTCGTGCGTCATGTTGGAAATAAAATCATTTTTCATTTCAGACAGTTTCCGTTGACTAAGAATGGTTGAGAACATGAATATCATGGCGATAATGATCAAAATAACGACCGCAATATTGATTGCCAATCCGCCCCACATAGACTTCAAAACAAAGGCGTGTTGCTTTGGGAATCGAATGTATAAATACAAGTCTTCATCCAACGAATTACTCGGAAAAAGCAGCGTTTTGTGTGCTTCAACCGTGTCAAGGTTTGTCACATAGTTCAATGGAGATTTCTTGAATTTAACAGGTACCTTGTTCTCGTCGGTGACCATATATTGAAATCCTTTCGGTAAGCTTTTGATTGTTAACTCTGTTTCGAGAGCTGAGTCTAAAAAGGCGATGTCCAATCGCTGAGCGGGTGTTTCGTACACATTGTTACGGAATACATCGATCATCATTTCATTCACGAAACGCGCCTTTTTCAGGATTTGCTGCACAACTCTTTGGTCCAATTGGAAGGCAATTTTTATAGAATCTTGACTTATTGGATTGTTGCCGTGCTTGCTGTAAAGGTCACGCAATTGGCGAACATCACGGGCTAGAACGCGCTGTTCAGCGGTTAATCCTGAAATGGAATCGTACGATGAACCTTTAATGATGAGGTAATTTTGCATTTCACCGTTCTCATAAATGGCGGTGTCTTCAATGGAAATTGATTCTTCAGCAGAAAGCAGCGTTTTGAATTCTTCCTTCAGAACATCTTTGTATTTAACGCTAAAGTCTTTGTTTACAACGGCTAAGTAACGTCGAATATCTTCGGCCTTCTCATGCGTCATGGCGATTCTGTCCAAAGTCATGGAGAAACGATCGTCAAATTCAGCCGATTTTGTTTCATAGAGTTGCGCCGATTGAAATGCCTGTATGATCATCAATGCAAGCATTGCGGCCACCACAAGTATTAGAATAGAATTAACTCTGATTTTTTTAACCATTGACGCTTTTTATCGAATGTAGTGGAAACGGTTGTTGACACTGGTGTGCTTAACTTTTTTTAACAGGCGGTTTTTTTGATCTTGGCGATCAAAGCCCGAAAGTTGAACAGACTTTGAACCTTGATTTTACTTTTAAAGATAAGAAAAGTGATCTGATAGATCTAGAATCCATTTTTGAAAGGCGAGTGAACTATTGCACTTTCTGAAACGTAATTAATTGATAAATCAATAGTTGATATATCAATTTAAAATGGTATGTTTATGTTCTTTGATAATTAAAGCGTCGATGAAAAAATTAATCTGTATCCACTTAATTCTAGCATTTTGCATGGCCTGTACCGCGCAAAATACTGCTGAAAAAGAAATAGTGAAAAATAAAATGAAGGTAAGCTGGCATTATGAAGGGGACAGAATCTTTTTTGAAATGAGTGCGCCGACTGATGGGTGGGTAACAATAGGGTTCAATGCCACTTCAGGAATTAAAGGCGCCTATTTACTTATGGGGAATGTTGTAAAAGGAGAACTTCAAGTTGTAGAACATTATACGCTCAGTCCAGGAAATTATAAAACAATAAACTCTTTAGGCGAAACTTCCCAAGTGAAAGATATTAAGGGCGAGGAAAATTCGAATAGGACAACTTTAAAGTTTTCTCTGCCTATAAAAGCGAATAGCAAGTATCAAAAAGAGTTGTCTGAAGGAACGGAATACACAATGATCATGGCTTATAGTCAAGAAGATGATTTTGAACATCATTCTATTATGAGAACATCAGCTAGTGTTAAGTTGTAGTCGGGAAGACAGTAGGTATTGAGGATAGTTGTGTGAATATAAATTGATCTTCAACTCTTAAAACATCCTATCAAAACCTTCCCCGTTAAAGCGATAAATGCCTCCACCTGCCATTGCAAAAAGTAAATCACCCTTTGCATTTTCGTAGATCTGCCAAATCATTGGTGACTCAAGATTCTCATTAACGACAAAGTTTTTCATTTTCATTCCATCATATCTCCATGCACCGGTATCTCGATCCCCAAACCAAATATTTCCTTTGCTGTCTTCTGAAATTGCAAAAATATGTTCTAAAGTTCCAGGATGAGAGCGGTTTCCACTTCTGTCGCTGTCCGCGTGAATTAGCCCTTGGTTTTCTGAAAAGTTTAGTATTGAATCTCCACGTTTAAGTAAAACACCAAGGCCATTGTTTCCAATCCATAAATTTCCTTTGCTGTCTTCTAAAATACTTCGGATATGAAAATATTCATTTCCTTTTGTCATGCCTGAATTC
>JAWUWJ010000038.1:0-15247 GCA_034111925.1 Crocinitomicaceae bacterium | reverse complement strand
CTTTTATATTCCGGATTAATTGGCAAACTATGTTCATACCTTTCTTGGCATTGATCTCCCATAAGCGTTAAGCTTCCATTTGATAAAACTTGACCAAATTCATCTCCACTCTCCTTATTCCTAAATTTAAATTCTCTTTCTTCTCCTAAACTTATTGACGGAATGATTGATGTGTCTCCAAATGCAGGATAATCCGAATGGTAATCTACTCCTGAGTTTCCGTCAGGATAATATATTAAAACACAAACTTGAAATTGCTGATTCGTAAACTTTTCAATTTTTTCTTTCGCCAATTTCATTTTGTTGGTCCAGGCTTTTGTAGGCCCCCAATATTCTTCAGGAAATCTATTTTCATCGAGTAGAACCTTGTCCAAAAACGTGATTTTACCGAAATTGACATTGTACGTTTTACCTTCTAAAGTTGAAGGACTGAAGTTTTGCTTTTTCGCCAGATCAATTAACTCAGAGAACAGTTCATTTGCATATTGTTCGCTTAAAAAATCTTCAACGTATTCAACTTCACAATGCAGTGGTAATTTCATTACTTAAATCAATTTTGTTTTATTCAATGCTTCTTTTTTGAAGTTTATAAGGCGAGTTATTTCCTGACATCAATTTGGTATTTCCCCAACAGTCCAGCCAATCCGTCTTGCGAAAAGATGGCCTTCTTAATTCGATTGTTTTCAGGATCGATTGAATAATTATACGAAGATTTAAAATCCGTTTTCACAAGGTTTGTACGGTCAAAGATCGCTCGTGTCAAGTCACAATCATCAAAGATGGCTTCAGATAGATCCGCCTCGGTAAAATCGACCTCATGCAGTTGAGAAGAGCTGAAACGGGTTTTCCTGATTTTGTTTTGATAGAATGAAGAATGATTTAAAGTGCATCCTGAAAATTCACATGAAAATCCAAATTCGTTGCAGCTTTCAAATTGAAGTCCTAACATTTTACAGTTTTCAAACTTGACATCTTGCAAAGCAGTATTGTCGAGTTTACTGTTGCTGAGATTGCATTCAACAAATTCACATTCAATGAATTTAATTTCTGACAAGTTGGCATTTGAGAAATTACAATTTAAGAATCTGCAGCTTTCATAGGTTCCTCGAATGAGCGAGTTTTCTGAATAATCCTTGTTCTCAATTGTTTGTTCTTCGATGTATTCCATTTTGCTTATTTGAACTTCTGACACTATCAAAGTTAAAAGTAATAGATCAAGTCGGACTCACAAAACACTAAATCACATCCGATTTTTTCTTCTTCAAGTTCCTCAAGTAAATAGCGTCAAGGAAGACAAGAAACCGAACAGAAATACTGTTGACCTGAGGTTGATCGAAAAGAGATTCAAACGTCGCGAAATAACTTGGATCTAAGTCTGATTTTGAGTGGAACAGATTATTCTTGTACACAACTCTTAATTCACTTCCAGGAGTAAAGATCCAACGAAAATTCACATCTACGGTAAAGGCGTTGTAATTCGTGTTGTGCACAGATTCCCCTTCACTATCAAGAGGATTATAGGCACTCGGTTGCGTCCAACCGTCATTCATTAGTGATCTAAATGAATCGTAATCAACTTGTTGCCAATAATGACGCAGACGCAAATCTATTCCCATTCGGTTTGTAAAGACAAATTGGCTTTCGATCGTGTTTTCAATGATTACTCGATCGCGGACTCCAAGCATGACTTGATCTTCATATCCCGTTTCAGTTGGAGAAACGTATCCGTAATCCTCATTAAAGATGTCTAAATCCAAATTGAGCACAAGGTTCCAGCTATCTGATATCCTAACCCTTGGACTAAGAAATGCTCCCCATCCGTGTTGGGCTGTCGCAAAGAAGTTCTTGAACCAAAACCGTCCATCCAATGCAAATCGTTTGCTATAATCACTTGTGAAAAACGTTCTCATTAGCATACTTGGCCTGAAGCGAACTTCCCTCCCGAAATCTCTTGATTCAAAATGATTCACACTCCCAAAAGGATTAATCTCACCTGTGAAATTCGCGTAAAGTTGCTTTTTGTGAAGTGCGCCAACTCTCCAATTAAATTGAGTTGATGAAAACAATTGCGGTTTATAAAGTTCTGCATACCACCATCCAAGACGAACTTCTCTTCGATAGAATTTATCAGTTCCCGTGAAATCATTCCAACTAAACCCACCGCTATATCCGCGTTCATTGTTATTGTACAGAAAGCCAAGATCGTTTGGATCGTACGTATCACTTTCTTCCCAATAACCGAGGTCGTATTGAATGAGCCCTGAGACTTTAGCAAATTTTGCGGTAAAACTATGGCCGTTTTTTACTTCTTCCTCTTCAATAACATTTGATGCTCTCACTGTGGATGAAACCTTATACTTTCCGTTTTGAGAGAAGAGGTTCACCTGTCCAACACTAACGTTGGCATTTCTTGCGTTTCCTTCTCTGGTAACATTTGTATTCACGAATGAAACCGTACTGTTGTTCTTCAAGTTTTGCGAAAGAACAAAAACATTGTAGTTCGTTAAAGGGTTTGTCAGCACCAAGCGTTCCACTCCATTTGAATCCAAAATTGACGCGCTCGTTCGGCCTTCGACAGAATTAAAAATTCCAATTCCAAGTCCTTTTTTTGTTCGCCCTGAAACCTTCGATCCATTTATGAGCGGAGAAGCAATTGGACTACTTGTTAAGGTTTCATTTGCTCCAACCCCGTCAATGGCGTCGTAATACTTGTGCGGTGTTGCACCAATTCGTCTGGAGTAGAACACATTTCCGATTCGAAACAAGTCGGTTCCTTCAATAAAGAAAGGGCGGTTCTCATCGAATCGAACTTCGAAAGGTCCGAGGTTTAAAACTTGCTTATCAGAAGTCGTTTGTCCAAAATCGGGAATCAAGGTCATGTCCAATGTAAATGCATCGTTCAAGCCGTATTTCAAATCCATTCCATACGTGACTCTGCTTTTCCATGTTTGGAGCCCTGAATCATCGTCGAATGAATTCTCAACATAACCTGTAGCATACGGTGTGATCGAAAGTCGAAGCGGTGATTTGATATCTTTCAAACCTTTTAAATAACCGGATTGGGTAATTGCTCCAAACACTTGTGGGTCAATTGGATTCCAATGAGACATTTCACGTTTCCTCCGAACTTGTCTCCAAAAATTCATTTTCCATTCTTGAATAGGTTTGTTCGGAAAACGAACGGCTGAATATGGAATTCTAACTTCAAACGACCAACCAAAATCTGTTTTCGAAACAGCGCTTTTCCAAACGGCATTCCATGAACCATCCATATTGTTGGACGACTCCAACCCATCTACCTCTACCCCTGCCGCTGTTACCATAAAAGCAAAAGCGTTAACACTGTTCGCATAAGGATCAAGAGAAATTCCGAACCAATCCGCATTTCCTTCATCATCTCTTTGCGATAAAGTATAGCTTACCGAATCAGGGTTTGGATCATAAAGATTCCCTCCAAAGTAAATTGCGTTGTCGTCGTAAAAAACGTGAATTTCAGAATCGAATTTAGATATTGCTCCGTAGGAAGGTGAATTCACCGTGAATTTATCTGCAATCTCTGTGGTTGTCCAAACGTCCTCATTTAGAAGTCCATCCATCACCAAGACAGCATCTTGCTTCTCAATGTGATATTCACGCTGAGCACTAGCAGATTGCCAACAGGATAGCGCAATTAAGCAAAGAAAGAGAAGTTTAATTTTCATTTATATCCACCAAAACGTTACAAAACTAAGGATTAGACGTTGCCCAAACCCAATTTTTACAAATGATTAACAAAAGAAATCTTTAACGGTTGGAAAGAAAGATGAACGGCTATTAGACCTGAACAACTAGGATGCAAATATCATCGACCTGCTCATAATCGCCTTGCCAATCGGCAATTGCTTCAGACAAACAATCAATTAATCCTTGCGGTGATTCACCTCCATTTTTAAGAACAAGGTTACGCATTTCTTTGATTTTGAACTTCTTGTTACTGGCCCCTCCAAATTGATCTTGGTATCCATCCGTGGACATTAAAATCGTGTCGCCTTTAAGGAGTTCTATCGATTGGCTTGTGAAATTAATTTTACTCGTTGTTTTACCAATTCCTTGGCGTTCTCCTTTCAGTTCAATAATTGAGAATTCATCTCCTTCATGAACCACAGATTCTCCATTAACAGTTCGCCCTTCATTTGCACTTTTTCGGTTTAAAACCCAACAATTTTGATGTGCCCCAGAAAATTTTAAATGCGTCCTAGCCTTGTCAATATAACAAAGCGCCATATCCATTCCATCATTGATTACCTCGTTTTCAACGGCAAGAGCATCGGGAACAACCCTATTGAGTTCGTTTAAAATCATATCTGGATTCACCAAGTTCAATTCGTGGATCATTTTGTTGAAGTGAGACGAAGCCACAATACTTACCATTGCGCCAGGAACGCCATGTCCTGTGCAATCAACCGTTCCAAAATAGATTCCATTTGACGTTTCGTCACAGATATAAAAATCGCCAGAAATAATGTCCTTCGGCTTGTACATAACCGAATAGTTCATCAGTAATTTCGTCAAGCTTTCGCGGCCTGGAAGAATCGAATTTTGAATTCTCTTCGCATAATTGATACTGTCAATAATTTCATTGTGCTGCTCATCAATTTGAACATTCTTTGACACGAGTTCAGAGTTGATTTTTTTTCTGTTTATGACCGATTTCCACAGCAATAACGCGACGAGTACAATGATCAGAATTCCAATTCCCAGCACCCATCCAATAAAATTTTGGTAGGATATTCGTTCATCTTGCGCACCAAGTTCTTGACGGTTCAACTTGTCTTGCATGTTCAGTTCTAATATGTGAGCTTCTCTTGCTTCTGCTTGAAATTCAGCAGCCAATACCTTTGTCAAATCCGCATTGTCCAAATTAGCAATTGAATCTTGTAACTCGGTAAACTTCAATTGGTAGTCATACGCTTTATCATATATCCCCATTCGACTATACAATGCCGCCACGTTTTGAATCGTAAACAACCGCCCTCGGTCATCATTAATATTCTCTTTCATCCGAATACTCAACAAGAAATAATTTAAAGCTTCTGAGTATTGTCCTCTCTCGTCATAGATGTTACCAAGGTTGTTATAATTGTAGCTTAGCCACTTGTCATTGCCTATTTCCTTATTGATTTCCACTGCCAATTTATAATACTTCATGGCTTTATCCAGGTCCTTCTTCATACGGAACAAACTGCCGTAATTGTTATAATTCCCAGCCAATAAACGTTTGAAATCATCCCTTTTGGCAATAACAATACTTGCTTTGTAGTGCACTTCAGCCTCTTCAAATCGTTTCTCATTTTTAAACCGATTTCCGAAACTCATTAAACTATACCCTTCTGTTTCAGTATCCCCTACCTTTCTGGCCTGTTCAATGCTTTCTTCTAAATGGTATTCAGCGTCTTTCAGGTTCTTCATCTTCATGAAGAGAATTCCTATTCGCTTGTTTAATTTTGCACTTTCTCCAAAATCAGACCGGTCTTCGTATTCAGATAAAACCCTCAAAAGTGCAGAAAAAGCTTTCTTAGTATTTCCGGCATCCTTATTAAAGTAGGCTTGTTGTACCTCAACTTCCTTGGTTAAATAAAAGTCAATTTCTGGATAATTTTCTAAAATCGTATCGCAATACAGAATGGCGGTAAGAACATCTTTATTCTCGCTGTACAAATCTGCCAATTGCCTATAATAAGCAACGGCAATGGTGTCATTCAATTTTGATTTCTCTGTATTTAGAATAGAATGGATCGCGTCAATCTTGGTTGAAACCGAAGAAGTATCGTTTTCGAGAAGGTCTTCATACTCCTGAACAGAATATTGGCTAAAAGAGGCAAATGATGTTAAGCAAAAAAGAAGAATAAGACGCTTCATATCCTAAAAATAATGATTTTAGGGAATTATGAAAGAATTAGAACCTTAAGATCAATTTTAAGTTGAACCGACGCTGCGTCAGGTAATTAGGTATGGAGTAGTATACGCCCTGTGTATCTTGAATCCATTGTTTCGAGAGAACGTTGTTTATACCCAACAAATTAAACACCTCGAATGAAATAATCGCATCGGTAAACCTTCTGGACCAAAAACTTTCTTTAATTTTTTCATTAATCGGGTCTTTTCCTGCGTTCTCCAACTTTCGTAACTCCTGAGCTGCTACTTTCTCCTTGTGACGGTAAAGGAAATCATACGACGTTCCAAAATCGACTCTAAAGTAGGACTTCATACGAAGCGTATCTCTGTATCGGTTTAAATCTGGCGGTCCATAAGGCAATCTTGATCCAAATTGAACACCAACTTGAACGCTGATACTTTCATACTTTGGCATACGGTCCTGAATCAAAGCACCGAAATTCACCCATTGATCTGTTGGTCTTGGAATGTATCCAGGCTCAATAATGGCGCTATCAACAACTGTTTGATCTTCGCTAATTCCAAAAATGATCTTATCACCCGCTTCGTTGTAGTATTCCGTGAACCGGTCTGTTAACACATCTTCCTTTGTGTTCAAGAATCCCACTTTAAAAAACGATTCGATTCCGGGAACAAATTGACCGTGAATGTTAAGGTCAAGCCCATAAGCGTAACCAACAGCATCATTATTCGCGAAATAACGTGTTCTAACATTGTCAATTTCATACGGATTTACACTCCATAAATGCTTGTAATACGCTTCTGCAGTAAATTTGAACGGAACTTCTCTGTCCCACATATTGAAATAAACATCTGTTCCCGTAACAATATGCAATGATTTCTGAGAAAGGACATTCATATTTAGTCCTCCTTCAAACGTTCTGAATTCTCTATAAAATGGAGGTTGATAATACAATCCTGTAGCCACTTTAAAAACAACATCTCTTCTTTTCACAACAGAATCATCCACCATATAAACCCTTGGGAAATACTTTAAAGTAGCTCTTGGAGTGAGATAGAATTCGTCGTTCGCACTTGTATATCCGCCACGCAAACCAAAGCTCATTGCCAATTTAGAGCGCGATTCTCTGATTGTATCTCTAAACGTCACCTTCTCCTTAACTCCAAGTTTGTTCTTGTATTTTTTCGTCACCACAACCGGATAGTCCAATTTGTTCTTAGACCAAATAGAATTGAGTTGAAGAAAGGATGTGTAGCGTTGAGATCTCAGGTTTAACTTGCCTTTGATCGTTTCAAACAATTCAATTTTATCTGGAGAAGTTTCCCCTGGCGCTACGGAAAACCCTGCTGAATCGATCATTCTCCATTCGCTTAAAACATCTTGGAATTCGTCCATTTGGAAATTGACTCCCCATTTCAGAACGTTGCTTCTGAACTTTAATCTGTTATCATCCTTATACCCCTTGTTGATCTCATGATCGCCATGGTGGTATATGTTAATGATTGTTGCGTTCAGTCTGTTTCTAGCATGGTTTAAGAACGTTCCAACGCCTAAAACAGCAATTGAATCACCGAATTCTTCTTTCGACGGATCTGTTTCCAATTCATTAATGAAATACTGACCTTGAACATCGAAGCTTTCACGCTCGTCTGTATTGAAAACAGTAGCGTACAATTCCAAATGCGATTTCTTATTCACCGTTTCATATTTCAACGATGTTCCTCCCATCATTGTCTGAAAACGCGTCTTCTCTTCTCCATCAAAGTAAATTGTAAACGAGTAGGCCTCGTTCGCCGTTCCAAAATCCGTTCGTGCCGTTTCTGGTGCGAATCGGTAATCGTTCGATGAAAAATGTCCTATAGTTGACCAAGTCAATCGTTCCGTTAATTTATAATTCACAAGCACTTGTGCATCCCAAAAAACCGGGTTGTATGAGCCTTTCGTTGGAAGTGAATTCAACAAATAACCATTGGAACGGTAACGTGCTCCAACCAAATAATTCAATCTGTTTGAAACCGCATGTCCAATGTGGGCTTCAACCCCCATAAGTGAAACCATTGCAGAACCTTCGAGTGAATCTTTCTTGTTTTTTCCGCCTGGCGTTTTGTAAGTAATGTCTAGGACAGAACTTAGCTTATCGCCATACTCTGCACTAAATCCACCTCCAGAAAATTGTATTGAACTAACCAATGCAGAATTTATAAAACTCATTCCTTCTTGTTGGCCTGATCGGGTTAAAAATGGTCGATAAATATTGAAACCATTAACGTATACAAGATTTTCATCGTACGATCCGCCTCTTACGTTGTAGTTACTCGTTAATTCATTGTTGGAAGAAGCAACAGTCGTCAGTGCAAGAAATCGTTCAACACCTCCCATTGGAAGCAACTGAACATCAATTAGTGGAAGCGATTCCATGTCCAGAGGATTTTCGATAGCCTGAATAACCCTAACTATGTCCTCCACTTGATATGGAAATCTAAAATCACCGATATCAATTGTGTCTTCCTTATTAATTGCGACATCAAATTGCAATCGATCGTTAGAAGCCAACTTAAAGTAAAGTGTGGTTCCAAATTGATTGAAGAAGCTAATTTCAAATCGACCTTCTTTATCGGTCATATTGAGATCTTGATTCACACTATTCTTCGCTGAAACGAGAACATCAGGAATAACTTTCCCCCTTTTATCGATACATCGACCGGTCACGACAGTTGTCTGTGCGAAGGTCAAACTTGTAAAACAAAGGAAAATAAGTAACAGTAATTTATGCATTGTATAATTGTTGCTTAACAAACGTTAGATCTTTTAGAATATTTCAAGCCTATTCAGCAATTAAGAGAATTAAGTCCTCAGCAAAAGGATCCAGCGTATAATATAGATCGTCTACATGGGCTGAAACCTTACCATCTGCGCAAAATTGGAAGAAATTTACAGAGCGTTCTTGCAATCCATTATTCGGAAAAAGTTTTGATTTAATTTGATCCATAGCCTTCATAACCTGCTCATGCTTTCCTTTTGACATCTTTATTGCCTTGGATTTTACTCCATCTATTTGCTTCGACAACTTTGCGATTTCAGCATCGGCAAACTGACCTTTGCTTTGATCAATCCCAAGAATTGTGTTTTTCAATGAATCCGTTAAGGCTTTTAATTGCTCATCGAGAAGTGTGAAGTCCAATTCATCGCCAGCGTTGTTCTGCACGAATTCTTTTTTCCAAGCATCGAGATCTTTAAAGATATCCGTTACGGCAAATTCGAATTTTTCCAGTTTCCCGATTATTGCGCTATCCAACCATATAACAGAATTCCGAACCTGGATCAAAGGATATGTCAATTGCAAAGCATCAAAAACACCTTTGAGTTGCAGCCAATAAGAGATCTCACCTGCTCCACCAATATAGGCCAAGTTGGGTAAAATAACTTCTTGGTAAACAGGACGAAGAATCACATTTGGTGAAAATCGTTCTGGATTCGCATGGATTTGTTCAATGATAGCTTCTTGGCTGTATTCTCCAATTCCTTCAATAATAAATTTACCATCTACCATCTCAACGCGTTGGCGAATTCCCTTTTCAATGTAAAAGAGATTAATCTCTCTTGAGGTCACTTGTATTTTCGCGCCTACTTTCTCTAATTCTTTATTTGTAGCAGAAACCTGCTTGAATGAAAATTGCTCTTCAATTTCTTTTACCATTACTGGAACGAAACTGCTTTTGAGCGAACGATCATCTCCATCTACGATCAACAAACCTTTATCTGCGAAGATTTCATTGACCAAGTTTCGAGTCATTTCGGTAAAATTCTCACCTCTGTATGAATCTATCATTTTCGACACCTCTGAATCAGGGTGATTTGAAAATAAATCGCTCAATTTTTCTCTTACCTCTTCAAATCCGTCCACATCAAATCGGCCAACAGGTCCTTTTTGATCGCTTTCCCAAGTTATTTTTTGGTTGAACAAATTACACGATTGAATTTCTTCAAAATCGTGATCTTCCGTTGCCATCCAATAAACGGGAACGAAATTTTTATTTGGATGCCTTGCTTTAAGAATTTCGCACATTTTTATCACGTGAAGAATCTTTACCACAAAATAAAGCGGTCCCGTAAACAAAGACAATTGATGTCCCGTCGTGATCGTGAAGGTGTTTTCATCCACCAATGCATCCAGGTTCATTTGAGAAGCTTCACTTAAATTCAAACCAGAATTTTGTTCCGTCAAAGCACTTTTTAGCACCTTTCTCGACTCATTATCAAACGATTCTCCCTTTAATTTTATCTGATCTTCAAAAGCATCAATCCCGAAAGGCGTATTGATGAAATCCGAATAAAACTCTTGCTCATAGACCATTTTGATCTGCTGTTCAGAAAAAAGTCCTGATTCCTTTCGATTAATTTTCATTGATTTCATTGAACAAATGTACTTAAGTTGCTGTGAATAATGAAGGCAAGAAGTTATCTTTGCACAAATTGAATTTTATGGAAGCAATTATTAAAACAAATAAAGGAGACATGAAGGTCGAATTCTACGACACTGACGCTCCGAAAACTGTAGCTAACTTCACTAAATTGGCTAAAGAAGGATATTATGACGGATTGAAATGGCACAGAGTGTTACCAGATTTCGTTATTCAAGGTGGGTGCCCAAATTCAAGAGATGGTGCTGAAGGAATGGCCGGAACAGGTGGTCCAGGATATCAAATCGATTGTGAAGTTGATGGAGGAAACCAACACCACGAAAAAGGAGTTCTTTCAATGGCACATGCTGGAAAAAACACTGGTGGGTCGCAATTCTTTGTTTGTCACTCAAGAAACAACACAGCGCATTTAGATGGAGGTCACACTTGCTTCGGGAAGGTTGTTGACGGTCTTGATGTAATTGATCAAATTAGCGAAGGTGATTCTATTGACAGCATAACTGTACTTTAAAACACACTGATCTCATTGAGGGAAAAGTAAATGGCCTGAATTGATTTTCAAGTTATTTGTTTTTCCCTTTTTTTGGTTCTCAATATTTCTGTATCTTCATCACCCGAACCATGTAATTCGACTATGAGAACCAGCTTACTACTTATTCATTTCCTTTTAATTGGAGTCTTCCTTTTTATTACGTCGTGTGAAGCAGTAGAATCCGATAACGTCATTAGAGAAAAAGATCCAGAACGGTTAGAACGCGCCAAACAAGAAAAAAGAAGACGCGAAGATAATCTTAGAAGAGCAGATTTCGATGAGGAATATTACGACGAGTATGGCGTTGAAGAGGAGGAGGAGGATTACGACGAATATGATTATTATTCATCAAATTCAGATGACGACTCGGATTTTGACATTTCATCAGACGAGCAGGATGGCAATAGCAAATGGCGGCAATCAGCATATCAGAATTACGAAGGATATTTTGAATATGGATATGCAAACCAAACGATTGAGGGAACAATTTTTATTGAATACGTAGGTCTAGCAGCAGATTTCCCTGATTTAAGTTTTCATGAAAAGGCAACTGAGATTGAAGAGGCTTTTCATGATTACTTTCCAAAACACCCTGCCACAGGATTATCGCGCGGAAAAGTAATCGATGGAGATTACCACGATATTGTATTATATAAAACAAAGACTGAAGATTCTAAATACGTAGATGTAGAGGCAATTTACAGCATTGAAGATGAAGGGGATGTATTTATTATAGTTGTCGAAAATGGTGGACAAGTTAGCCAAGACTTTCTAAATAATTATGAGGACTTCATGGAGTCCATTTTTATTTACAATTACAATTAATTTACTTTTGCATAAAGGCCATAGGAATCATGCAAATGAAGCCTTAAGCAAAACGGAACAACAATCACATGAAATTTTCAATCTTATTCTTAACGCTTCTTGCGGCCCATTCACTTTCGGCACAAACAATTTACGATTCACCTTATGTGAAAGACGGAAAGTCCTTCAAATTAAGTGTTCCTAGTGATTATTTGAGAGTTGGCGGTGGCCCAGCGATTGGATACGATATTTATTCAAATGATAAAACAAAAACCTTAGAAGACTTTGGAAATGGTCAAGAATCGGACATGTACATGTTTGGAATTATTGACAGGGAGGGAGTTGAATCTCCACGTGCATTTTTTAATGAAGAGATTCGAACAGATGGCGCTACAACGGTTTTACAAGAACCTGCGATCATGGCAACAAAGGGTGGCGACTTTTTACACGCTGTCGTGAAAGTTGGAGAAGGTGATTTTTCCGTCAAAAACATGCGGGTTGGGCTTATTGTTTTTGAAGATAAAATGGTGATGGTCATGTATACTCCACCTCTTAATGAAAAGGATGAAATTTCAAGTTCAAAATTCGAAAAAGTATTGCTTTCGTTTACGCCTTATGAAACGACACGGGACAATCAGTTGAATGCTGTTGAAGATGAAGATTACGACTTTTTTCAAAATTCTGAATTTGAGACAAGCGTGGTTTACGAAGACGTGTTTTTTGAAGATGATTTTGAGGGGAAGGAATTTACTTGGAATGAAAAGATGGATGAAGATGTTGAAAAACTTCTTTTGAGTTATTCTTATACCTCTAAAAAAGATGGAAAATCGGTCGAAGAAGGAATGATCAAAGTATTTTCGGCGGGAGACCTTAAACAATACGTTTACGGCGCGTCAAAAGATGAAGCCGTTTATAAGGTATTTCCTCAGCACATGATCCGAAGAATGTCGGCTTCGGAAACATTCGAAAATGAAACATTGACTTTCACCAAGTATGACTTCATGATTGGAACGAAGGCCCCGACTAGAGTTCAAGCCCTTTACTCAACAACGTTCAAAGGCGAATTGATCTTCATTTTAGCGGAAAAAACAATCGATGCATCGGATCAATTCGGTGCGGTATGCAAGGAATTACTCATGACAATGTGGTTCTGGGATGCAGAAGCGTACGGAGAAGATCCAAAGGAAGAATAATTCCACTTTTCGCAAGAGTTATCAACAGTTCTACGTTTCAAGCGAGAATTCATTTATATTTGTTCTAGATGGGTGATTTCATAGTATCAGCACGTAAATATAGACCGCAAACCTTCGACACTGTCGTGGGGCAAAAATCTATTACCTCAACGTTGAGAAATGCGATCAAAAATGACCATTTGGCTCAGGCGTTTTTGTTCTGTGGTTCAAGAGGAGTTGGTAAAACATCGACTGCGAGAATCCTAGCAAAGACGATCAATTGTTTTGATAAATCAGATTCAATTGAGGCGTGTGACAAATGTGATTCATGCGAATCTTTCAATTCTGGCGCTTCCTTGAATGTGTATGAATTGGATGCTGCATCAAACAACTCAGTTGAAGATATCAGAAGTTTGATTGATCAAGTGCGCATTGCACCGCAACTGGGTTCTCATAAAGTATACATCATTGATGAGGTTCACATGCTTTCAACGAGTGCATTTAATGCGTTCCTGAAAACACTTGAAGAGCCGCCGAAGCATGCCATTTTCATTTTGGCTACAACGGAGAAGCATAAAATCATTCCTACTATTTTATCACGTTGTCAAATCTTTGATTTCAATAGAATCAAGGTGAAAGACATCGCTGATCATTTGGCAAACATTGCTGAGAAAGAAGGTGTGACTGCAGAAAAAGAAGCATTGCATATAATTGCGCAAAAGGCCGACGGAGCATTGAGAGATGCACTTTCTATATTTGATCAAGTTGTGACGTTCTCTGGAAACAATGTCACGTATCAAAGTGTTATTGAGAATCTAAACATTCTTGATTACGATTACTTTTTCAGAATTATCGATTGTTCTTTAAAGGAAGATATTCCTGCGTCACTTTTGTTATTGAATGACATTTTAGAAAAAGGATTTGATCAACACAACTTTATCGTTGGATTGGCGGATCACTATAGAAACCTATTGGTTTGTAAGGATGTTCGAACTGCCGATTTATTGGAAGTTGGAGAAGCGATTCAAAGCAAGTTTGTTGAGCAATCGAAAGCAATCGACGCAAACCATATCATTCGTGCATTGGGAGTTTTAAGCCGAGCAGATGTTGAGTTTAAAGCCTCGAAGAATCAGCGACTGCTGGTCGAAATGGCTCTTATGCAACTGTGTTCCATTTCTAAGGAGCTCGAAAAAAAAAACGAATAACGGACCTAGTTAAGGTCATTCCATTTCCAGATCAAGGTTTAAGAGATCGCGCGGCGAACAAATCGGCGAAACCTGTTGTCAAAAAATCCATTAAGCCACCCGTTGAAGACAAAAAACCAAAAGTAATGTCATCGACTTCTGGTAAATTAAAATCTTCAAATATTTCTATCAAGAAATTGATGAACGCGGATGCGGAAGGATCGGTTGGACAAACGATGGATATTGAGAATATGCCAATGAATGATTATTCGTTCGATGATTTCAAAATGGCATGGCGAAGGTTCGCTTTTCAAATGAAAGACAAGCACAAGGAAACGTTCTACAACGCGCTAATTAAGAGAGATCCGGTTGTAAGAACGACGGAACTTTACATTCTTGAAGTAGACAATGCAGTTCAAGTGGATTACATTTTCCCTATGCTATCTGACCTTGTTGGATACATTCGGGCATCGGTAAAAAACTATGCGTTCAATATCAAAATTGAAGTAACGAGTAATCCTGAAGAAGAGGTGAAATACCTAACTGGAAAAGACAAGTTTGCATCACTTGCCAGAAAAAACCCTAACTTACATACATTAAAGAACACGTTTAACCTGGATATTGAATTCTAAAAAGCATATCCTTCGTGTTATCAGTATAAAATAAATAATGGAAAAAGATAAAAAATTAGCCGTCCTAATTGACGGTGATAATATACCTTCAAAATATATTAAAGAAATGATGGAAGAGATTGCCAAATACGGTAATCCAACCATAAAAAGAATCTACGGCGATTGGACAAAGCCACAACTTTCTAAATGGAAAAAGCTCCTTTTAGAAAACGCCATAACACCAATTCAGCAGTACAATTATACGACTGGAAAAAACTCTACCGATTCAGGAATGATCATCGATGCGATGGATATTCTATATTCGGATAAAGTGGATGGTTTCTGCATCGCATCTAGTGATAGTGACTTTACACGTCTTGCAACTCGAATTAGAGAAACAGGATTGAGCGTGATTGGAATTGGAGAAAAGAAAACTCCAGACCCGTTCATCGTTGCTTGTGATAAGTTCATCTATTTAGAGATTCTTCGCGCCAATGAAAAGGATGAGGAATCAACTCCAGACCAACGAGAGAAAAAGAAATCTGTCGATACAGTGACGCCAAAAGTTGTCAAGTTAATTACACAAACTGTAAGTGATTTGGCAGACGATGAAGGCTGGGCTTTCTT
>JAWUWJ010000037.1:0-43269 GCA_034111925.1 Crocinitomicaceae bacterium | reverse complement strand
GATAGAGACTTGGTACAACAGGAACAGGAGACACTCAGCCTTGAATTACAAAACTATTAATGAACTTGAATTAGAAATCAATAACCAAAATCTAGCAGCATGATCTTAACCTAGTGTCCATTTTTTTGTTGCAAGTCCAGTTTGATCTTTGTGACAACTCGTGAGGGTAAGAATGAATAACCCGAGGAGCGCTATTGTTACAGTAATTCTTTTCATCTATCTATTGTAAATTTTACTAAAAATAAGAAATCTAATCTTAAAGATCTGGATATGCTTCTTGAACTCTTTGAAGCGTACTTTTATAATTATTAGAAGGTTAGTCTTCTTTTCCTTTGCCCACAAAAGCGCTATTTCCCATAATAAAGTGTTATGAGCAGCTTATTTTTTCTTCAGTTTTATATGTCCAGTTTGGATGTTTTTTTTGCCAATTGTTTCAATTGTTCCATCTTTCATTTTCACTTCAAATTCAATTTCATCATTTGCCGTAATTGACGCTGCTGAACCGAAAGGAATTATAAAGGACACCCATTCTCCTGTTATTCGATTCTTTCTATTCACGGTAATCTTAACGTAATCAGTCCCTTTTTCTGAATTAAACAGTTCTTTATCAATTGGTATCTTTAAAAGTGCTATCGGTTGCCCTTTTCGATCGTAACCTTGAAGCTGTTTTCTGTCCTTTTTATTCGAGTATTCAATCTCAACTTTGTCTAAAGCTCGAGCAATTTTAGGGTCTAGTTGAATATATAACGTGTCCTTGTTAAAAGACTTCATATAGTACTGGCCAATCGCCAATTCAGCTTTTACTCTGAATGTTGAGTCCGTTAATTTTCTGATTTTACCGACATACTCCGCATAAATTCCATTTTGGCTTCTGTCGTATATGTAGAAAACACTACTGTCAGATTTTATTTGTAGTAAACAGTGATAGCTTTTATCCTCATCTGTTGAATAACCTTCAAAAGTTTGCCCGAAAGACAAAACTGATGACAGTACTATAAAAAAGCTTAAAATTAATTTCATTCGTTTCCGTTTAAAGCTAGGCATTCGTGTCGATTCTCGAATATAAGCTTTTTCGGCATGAAGTGCAGATGGTGTTATGGGCGTTCCTGATTTCAAATTAGACAGTTGCTTAATAGGCGTTGTTTTTTAGATGCCAATTTAAATCAGGCTCTTGTTTTATAATTTTAATTCTGTTAACAATATTGTTGGAGGATGTTTCATTATTCATTTCTCGACGAATGACATATTCTAGTACTTTGTTCTCATGAAATTTATACCGCAAGTAAATGAAGGGTTGGTCAGCTGTTCCATCAATGCTAATCATCTCACAGTCTATTTTCTTTAAATATTGATCAAGCTTGTCCAATGTTAGTTTGTTCCATTTGAGATAATTCAATAGACTTACTTGATCCTTTTTTATCCAATTTCTTGGTGTTCGTGTTTGCAGTGTTCCATTCTTATAGGCAAAGGATTGGCTGTTCCAGTTTGTACTAACCGAGTCAAATTTTGAGTTGTAAATTTGGACATGAACTTCCTTTTTTTCTCGATAGAAAAGTATTTTGCGTTTTGAATCTTGTTGAAAAATTGAGTCAGTCATGGCGTAAAGATACTGCTCGAGTTCCGAAAAAGTTTCCTTGTTGAGGTTAAGGTTTTTTTCAGCATCACTATATGAATATTCATCGCTGCAAGAGTTTAACAGTATGGTAATCAGCAGAAATGTTATGAACGCAAATATTTTATTCATTATTAGTTTAGTTCAAGTTGGAACTTCAAGTTCAAATCAGAATTTATAATGTATATACAACTGACATACAGCACCTAAAGAGTAAATAATTTTTCAATTACCCATAACTGGCATTTACAATGCGGGGATAGTGGACGGTAGCATTAAATTCGCTAGTTGTACTTATTTAATCATTATCTCATAAACAGACCCGAACTCGTTTATGTCAAACAAATACAATTCAGACTTGATTTCCAACATTACGAAGGCCGCCTCCTTAAATTTTTCCACCAGCCCTGGCTTAGTAAATCTAACATAGACAGCGTCTTTACCATTTGACTTAGTATAGTTCAATCGAGATGCAATCAGTTTAAATGAGTTTAGTTCTTCCAATTCATCCGAGTAAAAACTCATTTCTATAGGTTCTTTTAGAAAACTATCATCCCTAGTTTCCCCAGTTTGATTTTCCTGATGAGCCTTATCAAATTGATATAACAAATCAAATTGCAAATAGTCCCCCTTTCTCAAAACGAATTTACATGAATCTGCTCCAATTACCATCTCTAATGGCAAGAATTCAGCGTTCATTTTCCCAGCTTCATTAGTTTCAATTAATTCTAAACCTGACTGGCCGTGCACTAATGTGCAAGTAAGGATTGACAATAAAACAACAAATTTCATAATTACTTAATTTTAAGACTATTAAAGATAATAATTCTAGGAATAGGTACAATTAGTTCGATTAAAATATGCTTTAGTATCAATACGCAATGTAGATAACAGAATTTTCAGTTGACTATCGACGGATAATACGGTGCGTTTATTGACTAAGATAAGTGCAATCAACGGTAGGACAACTGTTCCAATAGCGGTGTATTTCTTTCCTGCCTTGACAAATCGTCTAGGTACAAGCGCAGCAAATCCTAAATAGTCTATCAGGTTATGAATGAATAACATTCAAAAAAAAATCCCGTCTCAACGAAGAAACGGGATTTATATAAGTGGTTTCGATCCTAAAGATCGTCTGGTAATTCAATTGTTTTAAATTCTTTTTGCTTTGGTTTCAACTGATCGATGAAAACAATTTTGAATTTCTCACCATCTGGAGTCTGAATCATTTCAGAAATTCCATTGATAATAGCTGGTGGTAATTTCTTTGTATTGTAGAATTTTGTGTCAAGTAATTCATAAGTATTGTCATCGTATTGCATAAAAACAGAAACGATTTTTCCATTTTCCACACGAGCTTTACCGCTAATACAACGGGATCCTCCATCTTCGAAGTAAGAGATGTAAACATTTCTGTGCATATCATCCGATACAGAATGTGAACCTCTGGCGTCAAAAGCTTTTTGCAATCTTGTGAAGCAATCTTGAGACATTGCCGACATAGATAATAGCACCCCGAAGAACATTAATAGTATTCCTTTTTTCATATTTAGCGTTTTTTGAGCTTTCGCTCGCGTTTCAAATATAGCAAGTTTGATTTAATTTTTGTCGCCTGCTATTTAATTTCTTTATTTTGTGACAAATTCAATTTCAATGAGTGAAAACCAAATAGCAGACCAATTTTCCCAAGCTTTGGAAATTTTGCAAATATTTAACAATTCAGAAAATATCGCAAAAATCACAAGAGCAGGTGATATCATGACTTCCAGCATAAAAGCCGGAGGAAAAATCATTAGCTGCGGAAATGGCGGTTCAATGTCCGATGCAATGCATTTTGCAGAAGAACTTACCGGACGCTTCAGAGACGACCGACCTTCAATCGCTGCTTTATCCATTTCTGACCCCAGTCATATTACTTGTGTAGGAAATGATTACGGTTTTGATTCTATCTTTTCTCGATATATTGAAGGCGTTGGAAAACAAGGTGACGTATTGCTTGCAATATCAACGTCTGGAAATTCCAAGAATGTAATTAACGCAATAAATGAAGCCAAACGAAAAGGAATGTTGGTAATTGGATTGACTGGAAAAACGGGAGGTGAAATGGCAAACTTGTGTGATGTTGAAATTAGAGCGCCACATTCAGAGTATGCAGATCGAGCACAAGAGATTCATATTAAAGTGATTCATTCACTTATTGGTTATATTGAAAATAATATCTAAAAAATGCACACAACACGGCATTGAATTAATTACTTTTGCACAGAAATTTTATCAAGAACAATGGGAACAATTGCACAACAATTTGAGTCAGGTGGACAAAAAGCTGACAAAGGAACATTTAACAATTTAGTAATGCTTGCGCGCGTTGACGGAAAGATTGACGAATCGGAAAGAGGTTTGTTGAATCGAATTGCGCATCGCTTGTCATTGACTGACGAACAAGTTCGTGAAATTCTTGACCATCCAGAAAATTATCCGATGGTACCACCTACGACTAAAGAAGATAGAATTGAGCGTTTCGTTATTTTTATTGAAATGGTTCTAAGCGATGGAGTCGTTGATCCAAAAGAAGAGAAATTGGCAAACAAATATGGAATTGCATTGGGGTATAATTCTGATCAAGTTCAAGAATTAGAACATACAATTATTGAAAAATTCAAAGCGGGTTTAGCGAAAGACGCAATAGTAGACTCACTGATGTAATCGGTATATAACTTATTCTGAGCCGTTCCAATGCAAATTGGAGCGGCTTTTTAATTGTACATAAGTTGTTGAAAACTCCCCATCCTATTTGAGTTGGAAACCGTTTTCGATGGATTAAAATCCGTAAATTTGTCACTTACCTGAATTTGAAATGGTTCAAGAGGAATTACAGACTAAAGTAAAGAACATCTTCTCCGCATACTTGGAGCAAAATGGCCACAGAAAAACACCTGAACGATTCGCCATACTCGCTGAAATTTATAACTACGAAGGACACTTTGATATCGAGTCTCTTTACGTTGAAATGAAAAATCAGAATTACCGAGTTTCGCGAGCGACGCTTTACAACACCATAGAACTTCTATTGGCATGTAACTTAGTTCGGAAACACCAATTCGGGAAAAACATCGCACAATTTGAAAAAGCACACGGTTCTAAACAGCATGATCATGTTGTATTAACCGATAGCGGAGAATTACTTGAGTTTTGCGACCCAAGAATTCAGAATATAAAATCAACAATTGAAGAGATTTTTGATATTGAGATTCAACACCACTCGTTGTATTTCTATGGAGTAAGAAAAGGAACTAAAAAGAAATAATTTGACTTTAGAATTTGACATAAACATCGAAGATCCTGTTATTACTTATTCTTTAGCAGGAAAAATTACCTCAGACGACGATTTCGAGGAATTGGAGAAATTGGTATTTGACCACTTGAATCAAAATTATTTCAGAATCATTTTTGATTTAGCAGAATTGACCCACACAAATTCATCTGGAATTGGATTCTTTATGAGAACGCTTACAAAAGCGAGAATCATGGGAGGTGAGTTGGTTTTATTAAAAATTGAAGGAAACGTTAAGAAGATCTTTGAAATAGCAAAGCTAGATGAGGTCTACACGATCTATACGAATAAAGAAGAAGCAATAAATCACTTTAAGCAAATACAATGAAAGTAGACGTATTACTCGGTTTACAATGGGGAGATGAAGGCAAAGGAAAGATTGTCGATGTATTGACTCCTAAGTACGACATTATCGCACGTTTTCAAGGCGGACCGAATGCTGGTCACACACTTGAGTTCAATGGTATCAAACATGTTTTGCATACGATCCCGTCTGGAATTTTTAGAGACGGAGTAATGAACCTAGTTGGAAATGGTGTAGTTATCGATCCAGTAATTTTCCAAGGAGAATTGGATAAGTTAGAGCCGTTCAACATTGATTACAAAGCAAGGTTGTTGATCTCTAAGAAAGCACACCTTATTCTTCCAACACATCGACTTCTTGATGCAGCTTCTGAAGCGGCAAAAGGAAAAGATAAAATTGGTTCGACATTGAAAGGTATCGGTCCAACTTATATGGACAAAACTGGAAGAAACGGATTGCGTGTTGGAGATATCTATTCACCAAAATTCGAAGAGAAATACAAAGCGCTCGTTGAGAAGCACAAGCAAATGCTTAAGCGTTACGAAGATTTCACTTATGATCTTTCTGAATTAGAAGGTCCTTGGATGAAAGCGATTGAGCAATTGAAAGAATTGGAAGCTGTTGACAGCGAACAATACATCAACGATGCAATCAAAGCAGGCAAGAAAGTTTTGGCTGAAGGAGCTCAAGGAACAATGCTTGATATTGACTTTGGAACGTATCCATTTGTTACTTCTTCAAACACTGTTACGGCTGGTACTTGTACTGGATTAGGTGTTGCACCAACAAAAATCGGAAGTGTAATCGGAATTTTCAAAGCATATTGTACAAGAGTTGGTAGTGGCCCCTTCCCTACTGAACTTGAAGATGAAGTTGGCGAGAAAATCAGAAAAGAAGGATCGGAATTTGGAGCGACTACAGGCCGTCCTAGAAGATGTGGATGGGTTGATTTACCGCAATTGAAATATGCCATTATGATCAATGGTGCATCTGAGCTATCAATGATGAAAGCGGATGTTCTTGATAACTTCGATACGATTCGTGTTTGCACACACTACTTAATTGACGGTGAGAGATACGATTACTTCCCTTACGATGTTAACGACGTTGAAGTCGTTCCTGTTTATGAAGACATCAAAGGTTGGAATTGTGACACAACGAAGTTAACTTCGATTAATGACGCTCCAGCTGAATTGAAAGCATACGTTGAATATTTGGAACGCAATTTGGAAGTTCCAATTACAGTTGTATCAGTTGGACCTGACAGAACACAAACATTAGAAAACAAAGAGAATAAAGTACTCGCTTGAATTTAAAATTCAACATATTCAAAAGTGCGCTTATTTTTAGCGCACTTTTTTTGCATACAGCCATTGGCTTTGCGCAAGATGATATCCTGGAACTTTTACCAGGGTCTGACTTTGTTGAATTCAGTAATGAAAGAGCCTACCATCGACTTGTTGGAAATGTTCATTTCACCTACCAAGGAAATGAAATGTTTTGCGACTCTGCTCATTATTATGAAAAAGCCAAAATTGTTAGAGCGTATGGAAAAGTCCATATCAACAAAAAAGATACGCTAAATCTATTTTGCGATTCATTGTATTACAACGGTAGAAAGCGAAAAGCAACGCTCTGGGGCAATGTGAGAGTGCGCGACAATGAATTCAAACTCACAACGGATACGCTCGAGTACGATGCGAAAAAAGGCCAAGCCTATTATCAACACGGCGGTAAGGTTCAGAGCATTAAATCCAATGAAGTTTTGACCAGTGAGATTGGTTATTTTCATCCAGAAACAAAGAATTTCTTTTTCAGTAAAGATGTCGTTTACAAAGGTCCCGATATGAATATGACCACGGATACATTGCGCTATCTTTACAGTCAGAAAAAAACATACTTCCAAGGCCCAACGAATATTGAAGCGAAAGAAACCAAAATGTATTGCGAATCGGGGTGGTACAATACCGAGACAGAAGAAGGCTCACTGCAAAAAAACGCGTGGATTTCCAGAGAAGCGGATTACATTTCTGGTGACACCTTATTGTACAAGCCGAAGGAAGGCGAATACGTTGGCTATGGAAACGTGTATTACATGGATTCCGTTCAAAAAATTTCGTTCAACAGTGATTATGCATTCTCCTCCGACACACTGAATTACTCACTTTTAACGGGACATGCCTACGCGACGAAGATCATGAAAGATGACACGTTGAACATTCATGCGGACACACTTTACAATTTCAAATCAGATAGTTTAGAGCTTATAAAAGCCTACCACGGAGCTAGAATCTTTTCACGTGAATTCCAAGGCCGTGCAGACAGTATCGTCTACAACAAAGCGGGTGGCAAAATTGAAATGCATTCTTCGCCAATCGTTTGGGCAAAAACCGCTGAATTGAAAGGAACTTTTATTGATGTTGATTTAAACGATTCATTGGTTGAACATATCAACATCTATGATGACGCGACTATCTTAATGGAGGTAGCACCCGATTTGTACTACAATCAAATTGGAGGAAAGAACATCGTCGCAGATTTTAGAGACAATGATTTGTACAGAGCAAATGTCGCTGGAAATGCAATGACCGTTTCGTTTCCTGAAGACAATAAAGTTGAAGACACTCTAACGACAGTCACTCGAATGGGAATGAATCGTTTGTATTCTAGCAGTTTGAGAATTGACATTGACAGCAATGAAATTACTGGAGTGACGTATATCGACCAACCAGATGGCGCTTTTTATCCAATGGGTCAAATTGTGAAGGACGAGCAATTCATACCAGGGTTTGATTGGAAAGAGGCGCTGCGACCCAAAATATTGGAAGACATATTTCGTGATGATGTAGTCGAAACTGACATTAAGGAAGAAAAAGACGAGAGTAGTATCGAAAACTAGTCCGCTTCTTCCGTTGAACCCTCTGAATCTTTCTGCGAAACAGTATCAACCCATTTCAAATTTGAATTGGAAATCACGCCTTCAAAACGATCCACGAATAACCCAAAAGGATTGGCGACTCCTCTATATGCACCTGTTTGTCCCAAGAAAGTAAATTTTTCATGTTGCAATGATTCAGATACAGATCTGTATTCAACCCAATTTTCTTGAAATTTGACTAAGGTTAAAATCCCTGCTATCACTGCTATCATTACTCCCAGCAAACCAATAACCATCGTTAAATCAATCAACCCATCCTTTTCAGTATCAATATAACCAACCATAAAAGGAATGAACAAAGACAAGATGATTTCAGTGACTTTAAGCGATATATACCACTTTTTGTTCTTAGAGCTGCTTTTATCGAACCATGATATTTGATCGGCAACCCGCGTGTCCAAATAATCCTGCTCTGTTCTTGGAGCGTTTAAGTAATATTCATTCATAACTCTGGTGTTGATCTTAATTCGTATTTGTAATACGGCTCGTGATGAATTTAGTTTCTTTCTTTTTGAAAAACGAAATTGTTAATTAACAAACCATTAACATTTCAAACGCCAACCTTCTCCGATCTTGTGTGTCATTAGTATAGAGCTATTGCTATGGGAATTAAAATCAAAGAGCCGTGTGGTGAAGACTGGTCGAAAATGACAACCACCGAACAAGGTGCGTTCTGTCAAAAATGTGCTATTGATGTGATTGATTACACAAACATGACACCCCTACAAATCAAATCCATACTTTCTTTTGAACTCTCCAAGCCAGGCAGATCATGCGGTAAAATCACGAACATCCAAATGGATGCAATCAACAATGAATTTTACCAATGGAAAAACGACCAAGAGTCTTTTAGAGCGGTCTGGATGGTTTCATTAATCGCAGTTTTCGGATTAACATTGTTCAGTTGCCAGAATACAATTTCAAAGGAAATTGTAAGTCAAATGGAACAGAATGGAAACGAAATTTTGGATCAGCATGCACACAGGAAAGAAGTTGCAGCTCAAAAATCGAATGAAAACACTGAAGGTGAAGCATTGGCCGAAACTCTAGAAGTTGATTCCACCGTTATCTCAGAAAATCCATGGACGGAAGAAATAGTTTCTCCATGGGATTGGCGTGAAGGAGAAATAACTTATGCTGGAGGATTTGGAGGTGGAATTGACGTCATCCATTGGAAGCCTGGAGAGTTCGAAATCTGTGAGGTAACCATGGGATTCATACTCGTTGATGGAATGTTTAGCGCGCCTCCTCAAATGATCCCGTTCTTGGAAGAAACCAATCAAAGCCCAATGTTTATGGAGGCAAATCATTCTCCTCAAATGAAAACACCGAGAAGAACTGAGCCATTTCCTCAACCGAAACCTATAATTACACAAGATTTAAATGCAACAAGAAGAAGTGGAAACGCTGGCTTTGATGCGTTTGTTGCTCCGAATCCAATAAAAGCGGAAAGCAGAGTCTACATAGAAACGTTCAGTTCTGGGACAGTTGAATTCACTATCAAGCAGAGAGAAAGCGGTAAAATAATTCATCGGGGTTCTCAACATTTTGTTGAGGCTAAACACGAAGTTGACTTGAAACTTTATGCTTTAGAAATTGGCGAATACCATATGATAATTAGCCTGAATGAAATTGACAAGAACCTTTATTTTGAGGTTGTAGCGTAGTATTTTTTTGGTTTATTCGTTGAATGTTAGCTGAACACTACGCCGAATGCTGAGTCTGTCGAAGTGAAATCTGTCGAATTATTTCGAAATATGAACTACGCATCAAGCAAAATGCTCTTATCAATAAAAGAATGCAATTAGCATTAACCCAATTGAAAGCAAAAGTGTGAGTCGTCCTAAACATCCCTTTGATTTTTCCAAGTTAGCCCCTTCTGCGATTGGCAGCTCTGGGTCAGTATTTTCAGGTGGACTGGATTCCTTTACACATTCAATTTCAGTCTGGTAACCTACTTCAGCAGTAGGTATAAGCAGTTCGACATGGCTGTAATCAAAGAAACTATAATCATCTAGAATTGGACGGATTTCATTAAAGATGTTCTTAATGTTCACAGTTTCATTGCAACGAATTAGAAATTCACCGCCGCTGCCATCAACATTAACACCAAAAATATCAAGTATTCCAGCGTTCAATTCGTTCAGTCGTGTTTGAACAGCCTCTACGAATCGATCTATGTCATCAGTGTCTTCTACCTGACATTCGAAACGAATAATAATCTCATGACTTGGTCTACTTGTACCTCTTAACAAATGTACGTCACCAAGAATCGTTTTCAATTCGTTTTCCGTCATCTTGAGTTTTTATGGTAATTGAATTTAATCGAGCGCGTAACCGTATAAATCGTTACTCACACTCTAAATCAGCGCTTCTAAAGTATTTCAGAATTTCGATTCGGCTTTCAAACTTTTGATCCACCTCAGCCGCACAACTATCAAGCTCTTCTTGATTCAGTTGGTAGAACTCTTGCAACATTTCAAAATTGACTGAATCTGAATAAGACGGGTTAATTAACTCTGTTGCAATCGAATCATAATCATTCACAAATTGTTGGCAATCGCATAGGTTTTGAGCCTTAATTATTTCATCATTCTTTGTTCGAGTACATGAGATTAGAACCAATACGGAAATCACAGGAAGAAACAATTTTACCATTATTTTACATTCACTTGTTTAGACAAAAAACTTCTTTCTCTTTTAACGGAAGAAGTTCATACTACTAAAGTTAAGAAATTAAGATTAGAATTTTGCCGTCATTGTTCAATCGTATTTCAAATCGAAAAATACAGATTCGAAAAATTAAAATGATTCATATAACAGTAATGACTCTAGCGTTTCTTGAACCTTAAAACCGTTGATGCAGTTTTAATTAGATAAATCCCCGAATTCAAACTTGATACATCCATTTTAATTTGAGTCCCGTCCTTATTAAGTGCGCTTTGAATACAAGTCATTTCATGGCCAATTGCATCAAATACTTTAACATTTACCAATTCATTTTGTCCACCTTGAATCGTTATTAAATCCGCAGCTGGATTTGGATAGATAGATACTTTTGAATCATTATTCGGATCAATTGTTAATGATTTTATTTGAGAATAAGTGAACTCGCCATTGAAATCGGTTTGCTTCAACCTGTAGTATGATTTTCCAAACAATGGATTTTGATCCACTGCCGAGTAACCTGAAGTTTTGTTCGTAGTTCCAGCGCCTTTAACTTCAGCAACAAATCTCCAATCTCCTCCATCAAGTGATCGTTCCAAAGTAAAATAATCATTGTTCATTTCAGTCATCGTCTCCCATTTAGCTACAATCATCCCCTTCTTATTTGGTGAAACTGTAAAATCAACCAATGTAATGGGCAATGACAACCCACAACCAACAGTAGCAGAATCTGATGAACCTGTAATTGGTGAATTATTTAAGTTGCAAAACTGAATTTGTGAAGATGCGGTTAAAGAAGCACAAAGGTTTGACGCAGAATGAATTGTAATCAACGCACTACAACTGTTATCACCTGTGGATACGAAGGCATTATTCGAAGAACACGTAAATGACCCTATCATTGCAATTTCAGAACAGTTTCCCATATTAATTTGAGCGGTCCCAGATAACTGTGTACTACCAGTGACTGTTAGAATAACACCTGGGCAAATGGTAACTGCACCATCAAAAAACACTTGAAGACTTGAAATCGTTGTATTGACATCATAACAAATCGATTGCGTTGACCCCACTGCAATTATTCCAGTTGGGTTTGTACAAAATCCACATTGCGAAAATGACTTCGTTGGGGTTAAGAAAATTCCTAGAACTAAAATGAACAGTAAACGATAGGAGAAATTGTTAGAATTAAGCAAGTAGCAGCTTTTCATAGAACGAGTGTTTTCACCATAATTTACAAAAAAGAAAACAAACTCTGAGAATTAATATCTACTACTCTTGAAGAAAAAAGACTTTATTCTGAACTTTTACGAACCACGCGTTGAACACCTTCAACCTGTTCGAACTTGGTCATTAGTTGATTCAAATGTTCGGTGTCGTAAACCATCACTTTCATATTTCCTTCGAAGATTCCGTCTTCAGTTTCGAACGAAATTGACTTCATATTGATGTTGTGTTGGTTGGAAATAATCTCCGTAATTCGATTTACAATTCCCAAACGGTCAATTCCACGAACAACAATTGAAGCAAGATTTTCTTTTCGATCCTCTCCTTTCCAACGTGCTTTGATGCATCTATAAGCCATTTTAGACATAAGATGTTCAGCATTGGAACAATTGTATCGGTGTACCTTAATCCCCTCGCCAATCGTAACAAATCCGAAAACATCGTCACCTGGAATTGGATTACAACATGCCGCCATCCTGTAATCAATGTCTTTGAAATCTTCACCGATAATAATCGTATCCGACTTCTTATTCACTTTTGAAATTGCGCTGTCACTTTTCCTAGCTTTTCTTGGCTTGGAAACCTTTTTCTCTGCTTGGAGAATTCCTGCTTTGTTCTCAATTTCTCGAAGCTTCGACAAGTCAATTTTTCCTTTCGCAATTTGAAAGTACAACTCAGTGGCCGTTGAAATTTTATAATACTTTTCAAGAACCGTTACGTTATCTCCAATGAATCGGATATTGTGTTGTTTGAACTTTCGCGTTAAAATCTCCTTACCATCTTTGGCAATGATTTTACGCTCTTCATTCAACGACGACTTAATTTTTTGCTTCGCTCTCGCTGTTGCAACGAACTTTAGCCATTCCTCGTTCGGCTTTTGCTTGGATGAGGTTATAATTGCGACTTGATCTCCACTTTGTAATTCATAACTCAGCGGCATCAATTTATTGTTCACTTTTGCGCCAATACATTTATCACCAATATCGGTGTGAATGTCATAGGCGAAATCCAAAATGGTAGAACTCGTTGGAAGAACACGCAAATCTCCTTTTGGAGTAAAGATGTAAATCTCTTCTGTGAACAGGTTCAATTTGAACTCGTTAATGAAATCCATTGCGCTCACATCTGGATTCTCCATCAAATCACGGATTTCAGATATCCATCGGTCAAATTTACTTTCGTCTGATTTAGATTCTTTGTATCGATAATGCGCTGCAAGACCTTTCTCGGCAATTTCATCCATTCGAGAAGAACGAATTTGAACCTCAACCCATTTACCAGTTGGAGACATTACCGTTGTATGCAATGATTCATATCCGTTCGCTCTTGGCGTCGAAATCCAATCGCGCAAACGATCTGGACTTGGTTGATAAAAATCGGTTACGATACTGTAGATTCTCCAACAATCAGGTTTTTCTAATTCAGGCGGTGTTTCAACAATAATTCGAATTGCGAAAATGTCGTACACCTCTTCAAAAGGAACGCCTTTCGTTCTAATTTTTCGAGCAATCGAAGAAATAGATTTGGTTCTAACCTTGATTTTGTAAATGTATCCTTCATGCGTAAGTGCCTCACGTATAGGATTTACAAATTTTCGAACAAAACGATCTCTTACATCTTTCGTCGATTTTAATTTTGTTTGAATGTCTTGGTAAACATCAGGCTCCGTATATCTAAAAGCAAGATCTTCCAATTCATTTTTAACAGTATAGATGCCCAAACGATGTGCCAATGGCGCATACAAAAACTTCGTTTCCGAAGCAATCTTCATTTGTTTGTCTTGACGCATCGAAGCCAAAGTTCGCATGTTGTGCAAACGATCGGCGAGCTTGATCAGAACCACACGAATATCATCCGATATCGTAAGAATCATTTTTCTGAAGTTCTCCGCCTGTACGGATGCATTTTCATCAAACACTTCTGGAATCTTCGTCAATCCGTCAATGATCATTCGGACTTTTTCGCCAAATAAATCCTCAACGTCTTCAAGTGTAATATGTGTGTCCTCAACTGTATCGTGCAACAAAGCACAAACAACAGCAGTGGCACCAAGTCCCATTTCATCGACACAAATTCGAGCAACAGCAATCGGGTGAAAAATATAAGGTTCACCTGATTTTCGACGCATTTCTTTGTGCGCGTCAACTGCGACATCAAATGCTTTTCGAATAATTGCAGTATCTTCTTTTGTACGGTCTTTTAAAGCACGAAGAAGTCCGCGGAAAGCGTTTAATATTTCCTTGCGTTCTTTTTCAATATCGATGTGAGCTGGAACTTCTGACATTTATTTTGTTGGAAGTAATTTACCTACAACTTCTCCGAAACCTACACGAACTCCTTCTTTCTCACTAAAGCCGCGCATTGTTACCGTGTCGTTATCATTAATAAATCTACGTTCAGTACCATCTGGCATTTGAACTGGTTTCGTTCCTTTCCAAGAAATTTCGAGCATTGAACCGTACATTCCTTCTTCTGGACCTGAAATAGTTCCTGAAGCCATCAAATCACCTGCATTGATGTTACAACCGTTTGATGCATGGTGCGCCAATTGCTGATTCATGTTCCAGTACATGTGTTTGTAATTCGAATTGCTGACGATTTTCTCTTGTCCGTTTTCTGGAGTAATAGAAACTTCAAGGTTGATATCGATGTGTTTGTTTCCTGAATACTCCAAATAAGGAAGAACCACAGGATCCTGAACAGGTCCAGCTACTCGGAAAGGCTCTAATGCATCCAATGTCACGATCCATGGAGAAGCATGAGACGCGAAACTTTTAGCCAAGAAAGGCCCCAACGGAACGTATTCCCATTTTTGTATATCTCTCGCCGACCAATCGTTGAATAAACACATTCCGAAAATAAAATCGTCTGCTTCAGCCGTTGAAATAGAATCGCCCAATGGCTTTCCTTGATACGTAACAAATCCCATTTCCAATTCGAAATCCAACAGTCGACATGGTCCGAAAACAGGTGGTTGATCGTCCTCTATTTTTTGTTGTCCTTTTGGTCTGTGGAAATCAGTTCCAGAAACAACGATTGACGATGCTCTTCCGTGATATCCAACAGGAATGTGTTTCCAGTTTGGTAAAAGTGCATTGTTCGGGTCTCTGAACATACACCCAACGTTGTACGCGTGTTGCTCGCTTGAATAGAAATCTGTATAATCTCCAACTTGAACGGGCATCAATAGCGTTACTTGATCAATTGCAAGTAAGATTTGAGGAATGTGTTCTGCATTCGCTGAAAGCTCAGTATTGTCACTTGAAAACAAATCAGAAAGGCGGTTTCTCAAAGAACGCGTTCCTTGTTTTCCTTTCCCCATCATTTCATTCAAGGTCGTAGAATCGAAATCCTTCATAGAGAAATCCAAGTTCTCTAAATACCCCAATAACCACAATGCTCTTAAATCAATCACCATATCTCCAATTCGAGACACCACACGAGCGTCACCATCTGCAGATGCTCCGATTCCGAATGGAAGATTTTGAATTGGGAAGTCCGAATTTGCAGGAACTTCCACCCATGATTTTAAAGTTGGATCGTTTGCTTTCATAGTTCTATAAGTTTTATTAAACGTTGAAAAGGAAGTGCATTATATCACCATCTTCAACTATATATCCTTTTCCTTCTATTTTAAATTTCCCTGCTTCCTTAACAGCTGCTTCACTTTTAAGAGAAACGAAATCTTCGTACTTCATAACCTCTGCACGGATAAATCCTTTTTCGAAATCCGTGTGAATTACACCTGCCGCTTGAGGTGCAGTCATTCCTTTCTTGATTGTCCAAGCACGAACTTCTTTAACACCTGCAGTGAAATACGTATCTAAATTCAGCAATGAATAAGCAGAACGAATCAAACGATTCACACCTACTTCCTCCAATCCCAATTCATCCAAAAACATTTGACGTTCGTCATACGTTTCCAATTCCATAATATCAGATTCAATCGCTGCTCCAATAACCAATACTTCGGCATCTTCATTTGCAACGGCCGCTTTAACAGCATCTACATATTTATTTCCGTCTTTCACAGAAGCTTCATCAACATTGCACAAGTACAATACAGGCTTTGATGTAATCAACTGAAACGAACGAACGATTTCCTCTTCCAATTCATCAAATTCCATTGAACGAACAGATTTTCCTGAGTCCAATGTTTCTTTAATGGCCACTGCCAATCCGTGTTCTTTGACAATGTCTTTATCGCCTGATTTAACGGCACGAGCCATTGTATTAATTTTCTTCTCGATGCTTTCCAAATCTTTCAATTGAAGCTCGATATCGATTACTTCTTTATCTCTAACTGGATCTACAGAATTATCAACGTGGATAATGTTATCATCGTCGAAACATCTTAAAACATGGATGATCGCATCCGTTTCTTTAATGTTTGCCAAGAATTGATTTCCAAGCCCCTCACCTTTCGATGCGCCTTTTACCAATCCAGCAATATCCACAATTTCCATTGTCGTTGGAAGTACTTTTTCTGGATGTACCAGCGCCTCTAATTTCTCCAAACGTTCATCTGGAACTGAGATAGTTCCTAGGTTTGGTTCAATTGTACAGAACGGGTAATTCGCTGATTGCGCCTTCGCATTTGAAAGACAGTTGAACAAGGTTGATTTACCCACATTTGGCAAACCTACAATTCCACATTTTAAAGCCATTTATCTGATTTTTATGTAAAGATAATTGAAAGATGTAAAGCATGAAATTTTAGGCTATATTCGTGTGACAAAACTGAAATATGAAATACTTCTCCTTATTGTTTTTCGGGCTTCTAACGTTTACTTCTGTTGCCCAAAACGATTCCGCATTCATCAAATCAATTTACAACGAAGCCTTGTCCAATGGGAATAGCCACGAAGATTTAAGAAGTCTTTGCAAGGATGTAGGCGCGCGTTTAACAGGTTCTGCAGAAGCGGCGATGGCAGTTGAGTGGGGTAAAAATAAATTGGAAGGATACGGTTTTGACAAGGTGTATTTGCAAGAAATTAAAGTTCCGCACTGGGAACGAGGAACGAAAGAGGCAGGATGGATTAAAAATATCAACGGCGACTTGATCAAAGTTCATCTTTTGGCATTGGGCGGTTCAATTGGAACAAATGGCCTCATTGAAGCCGAAGTGATCGAATTTAAAACGTTGGATGCATTGAAAGCTGCGAATTCAAAAAAGGTAGAAGGAAAGATTGTTTTCATTAACCAACCGATGGATGAGCAACAAGTCAATACCTTTAGAGCGTATGGCGGCTGTTATCCAATGAGAGGGAACGGCGCTGTTGAAGCTGGAAGATTGGGTGCGATTGCAGTTGTAATTCGCTCGCTTGGAATGCCGATTGATGAACATCCGCATACTGGTGGAATGCATTACAACGATAGCATTGAAAAAATTCCGGCGGCGGCTTTGTCTACAATTGATGCTGAAAAGCTTTCTGAAGTTTTAGAAAATGGAAAAGCGCGTTTTGTTCTCGAAATGGATTGCAGAAGCTACCCAGATGTGACTTCTTACAATGTTATTGGTGAACTCACCGGAAGTGAAAAACCTGATGAAATCATCACATTTGGTGGGCATTTGGACTCCTGGGATACGGGTGAAGGAGCGCATGATGACGGAGCGGGAATTGTGCACAGCATGGAGGCACTTCGAATCTTGAAAGAGTTGAAATACAAGCCAAAACATACACTGAGAGTCGTTTTCTTTATGAATGAAGAGAACGGAAATATGGGTGGGAAAACGTATGCGAAAATCGTGAAGGAAAAAGGCGAAAAACAAATTGCGGCTTTGGAAAGTGATCGCGGTGGTTTTGCTCCAAGAGGCTTTGGCTGCGATGGAACTCCAGAGCAAGTTGAGTTTTTAAAGTCGTTGGCACATCATTTCAAACCTTATGAATTAAGTACGTTTGAAAAAGGGTACGGTGGTGTCGACATCGGACCTTTAAAAGGCGAATACGAAGGGATTCCATTGTTTGGGTTCATTCCGGATTCTCAACGCTATTTCGATTTTCACCATTCACCGAATGATGTCTTTGAAAACGTAAACAAACGTGAATTGGAATTGGGATGTGCAGCTATGGCTTCGTTTCTATACTTGATTGATCAGAAGCTTTAGTTTCTCATCAAAATTAGATCTTCGATTAATTTATTGTTGGAATCAAAGAATGATCCTTCCAAACCACCATCTGGAGTCTGAGTAAGTAAAAGAGTACCAGAAACATTCCATTGATGGTAGGCTATCTTCAATTGCCCGCCAATTACAGTGCCTTCTCCAGATGCAGTGAGGACCCATTGTTTATCGACAAGTAGAAATTGTTCAATGATGATTTTATCTCCATATTGAGAAAATTGATATTTCGCATCGTACGTTCCATCTGTCCATTCACCCGTTAACTCGGTTTGACCACTGGGATAGTTAGTGGATCTAACAAAATCAGTCGATCCAACAACGTCATGGGACAATTTGTCTTTTAAATCTGCAATTTCTTGTTTCAATTTGTCTTCTTTTCTATCTCGATCGGACTCCTTTAAATCGGCAACTTCCTTGCGTAAATCTGCCATCTCAGAATTTGACCCATCGGTAATTTCAGTCTGATCCTTTGTGTCTTTATCAGCAGAATCGTCACTTCCCATTACATTTATCAATGACACAACAGCAACAATTAGAGCTGTTACACCTCCTAATATAGCAATGATCTTTCCTGTACCCTGTCCCTTTTCTGCCATGAAATCGTTTTTTATACTTCAAATCTAATAAAAACGGAAGATTTAATTGAACAGAAAGATTAATAGTCTTGAATATCAGATCGCTTAATTTTGTCGACTAATGCTGGATTGATTTTTACCAATGTCATTCTAAGCATTTCCTCAAACCAATCTCCCATGAAAGGAGAAATATAAATCTCTTGAATTAATTCATTGACATCAATTGGAACTTTTAAACCGTTGGGATTTTTATTGGCAACTATCATTTTCTCTCCCTTTTCATCTTTTCCTATTTTCACTTGATCAATTAGCAATCTCAATTCTTGTTCATACTTATAGAAAGGGCTTTTTCGTGTCATTATATAGTTCTTATTAATATTTTCGAGATAGTTCCGATAAGAAACCTCTCCCATTTCAATATCAATGTCAGTCCCAACCAAAGATTCTCTAAGAGCCTTAACATTTGTTCTAATTCCGACACCGCTCCCTGCACTTCCTAAATATATTTTCCAAAGAGCAAATGACTCGATGGTATTCATACTCCAGCAATTAACAAGTGTGTTACTTTTAACTTCTTGGGCCACTTCTATAGCCATGTCAGCAGCCTCTTGAGCTTGAGCTTCTGAATATTTCTGCTCTTCCATGTAAGCTTTCTTGAGTTGCTTCAGGTTTCCCGCAGGTAATTCCCCTTCGTACTTATCACTTAATGTTGAGCTATTGGCGAAGTACAATTCTTCACTCGTAACAAGATCTAAAAACTTTGGCAAATCCATATACCTCCATATTTTCTTATTTCCATGCGGATGTTTCAGGTTATCATTCTCTACAATCATTGACTTAAGTATTTAGTTAAATCTAATTACAATTTATTTAGGACAAGACTTTGAATAATTAAAGCTTCGAAACACCTCTAAATCCAGACCTCGATCCTTTGATTAACCGTGTGTTTGTTGATAAAAAAGTACCCTGTTTAACGATACGTTTCGAAGTTTAGAGTACTTTTGTAGCGAAATAAATCTGTAACGAACTCTTATTGAGTTTAATTATATTTTTAAAACACAATTTATGGCGCAAGACATATTTGATAAAATTAAGAAGAATAGAGGTCCTATCGGGCAACACTCCAAAGGAGTTCACGGTTATTTTACCTTCCCAAAATTAGAAGGGGAAATTGGTAATAAAATGATCTTCCGTGGAAAAGAAGTTTTAATCTGGTCAGTGAATAACTACCTTGGATTAGCAAATCACCCTGAAGTGCGTAAAGCTGATGCTGACGCTGCTGCAGAATACGGATTGGCTTATCCAATGGGTTCTCGTATGATGACTGGACAAACTGCGATGCACGAGCTTCTTGAAAAAGAAATCTCTGAATTCATGGATAAGGAAGACTCTTTCCTTTTGAACTTCGGTTACCAAGGAATGGTTTCAGCTATCGATTGTATGGTTGATAGAAATGATGTTATCGTTTACGATAGTGAATCACATGCTTGTATTCTTGACGGAATGCGTTTGCACGTTGGAAAAAGATTTGTGTTCAAACACAATGACATGGAAAGCTTCGATAAGCAAATGGAAAGAGCTACGCGTATCGTTGATAAAACAAACGGTGGAATCATGGTTATTACTGAAGGTGTCTTTGGTATGGCTGGTGATCAAGGTCGTTTAAAAGATATTGTTGAATTCAGAAAATCAGGAAAATACGATTTTAGATTATTTGTTGATGATGCACACGGATTTGGAACTGTTGGTAAAACAGGACAAGGTTCAGGTGAGCAGCAAGGAGTTCAAGGTGAAATTGATATTCTTTTCGGAACATTCGCGAAAGCAATGGCTTCAGTTGGAGCATTCATCTCTGGAGACGAGCACATGATTGAGTATTTGCGTTATAACATGCGTTCTCAAGTATTTGCGAAATCACTTCCAATGACTTTAGTGGTTGGAGCTAGAAAACGTCTTGAATTATTAAGAGACCAACCTGAACACAAAGAAAATCTTTGGAAGATTGCTAGTGCTCTTCAAAATGGATTGGTTGAAGCTGGATTTGATATTGGAGTTACAAACTCTGCTGTTACTCCTGTATTCCTTGAAGGTGGACTTGCCGAGGCAACAAATCTTACATTCGATTTACGTGAGAACTATAACATCTTCTGTTCAATTGTAATTTATCCAGTTGTACCGAAAGATACATTGATGTTGAGATTGATCCCAACAGCTTCGCACACACTTGAAGATGTTAAATACACAATTGAAACATTCGTTGCAGTTAAAGCAAAATTAGACAACGGTGAATACCAATCAGAAGAAATGGCAGCTGTTGAAGTTGACACGAAATCTTAGTATTCTACATAAATATTCTAAATGCCCTTCGGATTTCCGAAGGGCATTTTTTTTGATCGGAATTTTAAAATCGATAAATTAGCACATGATTAAATCACTACTCAGCACACTATCTATCATTATTTTATGCGTCCAGAATTCAAGTGCGCAGACATTTACTGAATCAAGTGTTGCACTTGGCGTAACTCATGAGCACATTGACTCAAACCTAATGGGTGGAGGTGCCGCTTTCTTTGATTTCAACAATGATGGTTGGGAAGACATCTACATTACTGGAGGAGATAACCGTGATCAACTTTTTGAAAATGATCATACAGGAAATTTTAATGAAATAGGAATTGCAGCTGGACTTGGGTTTACCGATTCAGTAAAAACCAATGGTGTAATTGCTGGTGATATTAACGATGACTTCAATACTGACTTATTTATTACAACGTCGGAGGGGTATCCAAACATTCTTCTTTTTAACAATGGTGACGGTACTTTCACGGACATTTCAATTGCAGCTGGAATAGTGGATTCCGTCTGGAGTATGAGCGCTTCTTTCGGTGACTTTAATCGAGACGGCCATCTTGATATCCACTGTGGCAACTACGTAAAATATTCAACCATGCCATTTTACTCATCCATTTTCGGTGGATACACGAACAACCTTTACCTCAACAATGGCAACAATACATTTACTGATATAGCCAATATTAGTGGCACAATAAACACAGGAAGCACACTAGCCACAACATTTACAGATTTCGACTCTGACTATGACGTTGATCTAATTGTAGGAAATGATTTTGGATTGCTCTATGGCGGTAATGCCCTCTATGAAAATGACGGATCAGGCACTAACTTTTCCAACATCTCAACGAGCTCGGGAATAATGGAAGAAATCAACTCAATGGGGATTGCAATTGGTGATTTTGATGAGGATTTGGATTTAGACTATTACATTTCTAATATGGCTGGAAACATTCACCACGTCAATAATTTCGACGGAACTTTCACCGAAGACGCGTTCAACGCTGGAATAGAAACTACGAACAGTGTCTCTTGGGGAACGTTCTATTTTGACTATGACAATGACACCTATTTGGATTTGTTTGTGGCCAATGGAGGAATTATGGGAGCAGCTTTACCTCAACCAAATGTTTTATACCAAAATCAACTGAACGGAACATTTTCAGATGTTGCAATTACCGAGGGAATAGAGGACACTTTAAGAAGTCGTGGAGCGATTTACGGCGACATTGACAATGACGGAGATTTAGACGTTCTTGTGGTAAATACAGAAATGGACAGTGCTTCAGGCCAAAACATATCACTTTACAAGAACAATACCGATGGTGCTCAGAACTGGGTGAAAATAAAATTAGAAGGGGTTTCGAGTAATAAAAATGCTTTCGGTGCACAAATTGAAGTAAGATCAAATGGTCGGTCATGGATCCGAGAAATTAGTGGTGGCTCAAGCTACCTTTCTCAGAGCAGTCATATCGCACATTTTGGATTAGGAAGCTACACTGACATTGACACAATCCTTGTTAGATGGCCTTATGGATGGACTATGACAGTGCTGAATGAAGGAATCAATCAAACCATTAACATACCTGAATTTACCATTAGCGGAATAAATGAATTCAATGCAGAAAGGATTTCAATTTTCCCAAACCCATCAAGCACTTCAATATCTATACGAAATGAATCCTCGGCCTCAATAACTCGATACAAGATCTATTCTATGGATGGAAAATTAATTCAAGAAGGTAAATTGAGCGGAATCACAAATCAAATCATCGATATCCAAAATATTACAACTGGAATCTATAACATGGAACTTAGCTCAACAAATCAAATCATAAACAAGAAGATTTCAATCGTCCATTAAAACTTCTGTTTACCCACATTCTTCTGCCCTAAGAGTTCTGAAATATTCTTTCAAAAATGCCCTTGGGTAATCCGAAGGGCATTTTTTTTGATCAAAATTTTATAATAGATAAATTAGCGAATGACTAAATCACTAATCACTGCACTATCTATCATTCTTTTATGCGTCCAGAATTCAAGTGCGCAGACATTTACTGAATCAAGTCTCTCTTCAGGAATAACGCACGAATACATCGATTCGAATTTAATGGGAGGTGGCGCTGCATTTTTCGACTTTAACAAGGATGGTTGGGAAGACATTTACATCACTGGTGGAGATGGCCGAGATCAACTGTTTCAAAATGATCAAACGGGAACTTTCAATGAAATTGGATTAAGTGCTGGATTGGGTTTTACCGATTCAATCATGACAAATGGTGTTATTGCAGGTGATATCAATAAAGACGGTTTCCCAGATTTATTCGTAACGACATCTAGAGACCATACAAACATTCTTCTTTTAAACAATGGCGATAATACATTTTCGGACATTTCAATTGCGGCTGGAATAGTAGATACCGTCTGGAGCATGACCGCCACATTTGGAGATTTTAACCGCGATGGTTTCGTTGACATCTACTGCGGAAACTATGTAAAATACACAACGCCCCCCTTCTACACGACTATGTTCGGAGGACATCAAAACAATTTATACCTAAACATTGGGAACAACACATTTCTCGATGTTTCGCCTTCTTATAGCATCATTAATACAGGAAGTACGCTCGCAACAACCTTCACTGATTTTGACAATGATTCAGACATGGATGTAATTATTGGAAATGATTTTGGCGCATTGTATGGTGGTAACGTGTTATTCGAAAACCAATTTCCATCCACTGATTACGACAACACCTCGACTGCATCTGGAATCATGGAAGAAATTAGTTCTATGGGAATTGCAATAGGTGACTTTGACGAAGATTTGGATTTGGATTATTACATTTCGAACAAAATTGAAAACATTCATCATGTCAACAATTTCGATGGAACCTTTACCGAAAGTGCTCTAAATGATGGAGTGCAAGCTACGAATGTCGTTTCCTGGGGAACGTTCTATTTCGATTACGACAACGACACCTATTTGGATCTATTTGTTGCCAATGGAGGAATAATGGCCGCTACTTTGCCTGAACCGAATATCCTTTACCGCAATCAGCAAAACGGAACCTTTTTTAACGTTGCTATAGCAGAAGGAGTTCAAGACACTTTAAGAAGCCGAGGCGCCATTTATGGGGATATTGATAACGATGGTGATCTCGACGTGCTAGTTGTGAACACCGAACTGGACACCGCTATCGGACAGAACATCTCATTGTATAAAAACAATACAGACGGAGCCAAAAGCTGGATCAAAATAAAGCTTGTCGGAGTAGAAAGTAATATGGATGCTTATGGAGCGCATATTGAGCTTTCATCGAATGGAAGAACATGGATGAGAGAAATCGATGGAGGATCAAGTTATCTTTCGCATAGCAGCAGTATCGCACATTTTGGATTGGGGAATTACACAGATATTGACAGCATTAAAGTAATCTGGCCAGATGGAGATTCTCAATTACTAATCAATCCAGCCATCAATCAAACACTAACGATTACAGAATTTGATGCGAGTGGAATTATAGAGTTCGATTCTGAAGGAATATCAATCTACCCGAACCCAACGCACAACGAATTATTTGTAAAGAACCTGACAAACAAATCGTTTGAGTCGTACGAGATTTATTCATTGGATGGAAAATTGATCCAGCAAGGAATTCTAAACGCCTTTTCTCTTCAATTAATTGATGTGCAGAAAATCAATTCTGGCACTTACCTACTTCAATTGAATTCAGAAGGAAATAGAGTCAGCAAGAAAATTTCAATCGTGAATTAAAATTTGCGCTTGCCGTGTGAACTGTGAATTACGAGTAGTTTGGAAATCTTGTTTCCGAAATCGTCTTCAATTACAATTTGGTAATTTCCTTTTTCGAACGCCTTGATGTTCAACAATGTTCTATTGTATCCATCGCTCTGGATTAAAAACTTCTCAAAAACTAGATCGCCAGATTGGCTGTAGATGCGTATTGAGCACTTCGATGAAATCATTGAGTCATAAGAGACGTTTACTTGCTTCTCTAATTTATGAGCCACCGGAATCAACAACATATTTGTAAGAACTGGCTGATGAATGTTCACCCGATCCATTTCTGTGATTGAACCATACTCATCTACTCTAAGAATTCTAAAATACTCTTCAATTCCTTCGACAAAATTGATTTTCGAAATCTCATATGTATGTCTGTCTAAATGATTCTCAACAGATTTAACGCGCTTAACCTCAGACCAATCGCACTGATCGATAGATTTCTCAATGATAAAATAATCACCCTTCGATTCATTATTGACCTCCCACTTAAAATGTACAATTTTAGACGACAAAGTTGCTTCCATCGATAAAAATTCGATTGATGAATCTTCTGTACTGTCTACATCATTGGCAAAAGATGAAAACGACAAAACAGTTGAACTGAGAAAAACGAGTGCGAACGTTAGAGGGCGGATCATAAGCGTTGTTTTTGAGTTAGTCTTTACTTAAGATACAAATACAATGTTGATTATCTTGGAGAAACGAATATGAGTTCAAACTGATTTATCATACAATCATTGCCATCGAATATTTATATGCATGCATATGTAATAAGGTACAGGTAAACGGTTTAGTGGGTACTTATACATCAATAAGTAATTGTATAATTGGATTTATTTCACAGAAACAAAAAAAGGAAAATGCAACCATTTGTAGATGAGGTGCATTACACTACTAAACACTTCGAATTATGAAAATCACGAAACTCTTTGCCGGAATTCTTTTCCTTTTCTGTGCGACTCAAACAAACGCTCAAATCTCTGTTGGTCTTAAAAGTGGATATACGAGAGCTTGGCAAGATTATGGAGATGTTGTAGTTCCTGAAGATGCCGTTGTGCACATCCATGGATTTCATGTAACAGCTGCGACCTATTTGAAAATCAATAAGTACATTGAAGTCGGTGTTGAGCCAGGATTCATTCGTCGTGGTGCAGCTTGTGTTCCAGGTTGGAATCAATTAATAGATCCAAATCCTGTATTCCCTGGAGATTCGAAGTTCATTCTAGATTACGTTGAATTGCCAATCATGGCAAAATTCAATCTTCCACTATTTAATAACAAGTTCGAAATCTTTGGCAAGGCCGGTTACGGAGTCTCAATGATTGCAAAAGGAGTACGTGAGAATGAAACCACTGGTGACAGAACCGAAATAGATCTTGGCATCACATCAATTTTAGACCGATGGGATCATGGAATTTATTCAACTCTTGGCTTTGCTTATAATTTTAAATCTTCTCAAATCTATATCGCTTCAGATTTCTATATGGGACTTACAAATGTAGAGCGCTTTAATCATTCAAGAAATAGAAGTTTAGGATTTAATCTGGGTTACACGCATACTTTTAATCAACTCTAACTTCGTATAGATATTCTTAGCGAAACGAACACAATCTGCCAAGACAAAGAATGTCAAATGCAACCAATTGTTAGCGAGGTTCATTACACTACTAAACATTTCGAATTATGAAAATCACGAAACTCTTCGCCGGAATTCTGTTCCTTTTATGTGGGACTCAAACAAATGCTCAAATCTCAATTGGGCTTAAAAGTGGTTACACGAGAGCTTGGCAAAATTATGGAGACGTTGTCGTTCCCGAAGATGCAACAACGCATATTCATGGATTTCATGTTACAGCCACAACTTATCTAAATATCAATAGACACATTGAAGTTGGTATTGAGCCAGGATTCATTCGTCGCGGGGCGGCATGTTTCCCCGGCTGGAATGGAGGTATTAATCCGAACCCCGTTTTCCCAGGCGACTCAAAGTTCATTCTTGACTACATTGAACTTCCACTCATGGCAAAATTTAAAATGCCAATTTTCACTCATAAATTCGAAGTTTCAGGAAAAGTAGGATATGGGGCCTCCATGTTGGCATATGCTGTAAGAGAGAATGAAACAAGTGGAGAACGTTCTGATATAGAACTTGGTAAAAGTTCAATTCTTAACCGATGGGACCATGGAATTTATTCTAGTGTTGGATTTGGGTATAATTTCAAATCATCACAAATTTATATTGGCTCAGATTTTTATGCAGGACTTCGAAATGCAGAGCGATTCAATTCGTCTCAAAACAGAGGCTTAAATTTCAACTTAGGATACACTTATACGTTCAAGAAATCAACCTAACGCCTGAATTAAAGCATCCAATTCTTCCGTTGTATTGTAGGAGTGAATGCAAATCCGCAATCGTTCTTTGCCCTCAGCAACGGTTGGTGAATAGATTGGTTTAACAGCAATGTTCAACGCTTGAATCTTTTCTGCAATCCTCTTCGTCACTTCAATGGAACCGATCTCAAGAATTTGAATGGGCGACATTTCATTTGAAATCAAACCCGAATGCTGAAAATTGGATCGGAAATAAACCAAGTTGGAATTCAATTCATTGCGTCGGTATGAAATTAAGCCAGAGCAAACCAATTTTAAATTTCGTTCAAAAACAGACTCTGGAAGCGCTGTTGTATAGATAAACGACCGCGCAAAATTATAGAGGTATTGAATCAAATTTGAACTTCCCAATACACAAGCGCCGTGCGAACCATACGCTTTTCCAAATGTGACAAGTCTTGCGAAAACCGAATCCGTTAGGCCCAATTCAAAGACCAAACCTTTACCGCTTTCACCGAACACGCCGCAAGCATGCGCTTCATCGACAATTAAATAGGTGTTTTTATTTTCACACAGAGCAGCCAATTCCTTTAGAGGCGCGCAATCTCCATCCATTGAATACAGCGATTCGACCGCGACATAAATAGAGCCTTCAGAACGTTCAAATTTAGCAGAAAGGTCTTCAATATCATTGTGTTTGAAAGAAATCGCCTTGGCATGACTCAGACGAATTCCGTCTCTCACACTTGCGTGAATCAACTCATCGTATAGAATTGTATCGCCACGCTGAGGAATGCTGCTAAAAAGCCCCAAATTTGCGTCATAGCCAGAATTGAACATCAAACTTGATTGAACATCAAAGAATTGAGCAATTTCAGATTCAATTTCAAGCATTCTCGACGATGTTCCAGAAATCAATCGTGAACCTGTTGCACCATAAGATGATGTTTCAGAAGAAAAATCCTCCTTTGAAAGTCCCAAGTAATCATTTGAGAAGAAATCAGTCATTCCATCAAATGAAGAAAGGGAACGCAAGGTTCCCTTTTCAATTCTATCTTCTATTTTCTTATGGAGTCTTTCGTCCAAAATTATTCTGCTACCGTGACTTTTCTCGGTTGAAAATCCTCATCCTTAACCTTCGCTCGAGCCTCTGCAAGTTTTTCAGCGCGCTCCGCTTCCTTTCTTTTTCTTTCAATCAAAATCGGATCTGGTTCTGTAACAGGTTGTTCACCATCTGAAAACGCAGCCTTTGGTGTTAAACCTAAGATTCTAAACATTTCCATATCCTCATTGTAATCAGGATTTGGCGTTGTCAGTAATTTATCTCCAGCGAATATAGAGCTAGCACCGGCCATAAAGCAAAGCGCCTGTCCTTCCATATTCATCATTGTTCTTCCTGCTGAAAGTCTTACAACTGACATTGGAAAAGCAATTCTAGTCGTCGCAACCATTCGGATCATTTCCCATTGTTCAATCGGTTTTTGATCTTCCATTGGTGTTCCTTCGACAGCTACCAATGCGTTAATCGGAATTGACTCCGGTGGCGTTTCCATTTCAACGTAGCTCATCAACAATCCAATTCGATCTTCAATAGCTTCGCCCATTCCTATAATTCCACCTGAACAAACTGAAATACCTGCTTTTCGCGCGTTTTCAATTGTATCCAATCTATCTTCGTAATCTCTCGTTGAAATCACATCGTCGTAATAATCTTTTGAAGTATCAAGGTTGTGATTGTAAGCAAACAAACCTGCTTTTTTCAATCGCTCGGCTTGGTTCTCGTTCATCATTCCCAAAGTGCAGCAAACTTCCATTCCAAGATCGTTCACTCCTTGCACCATTTCAACAACATTGTCGAAATCGCGATTGTCTCTAACCTCTCTCCAAGCTGCTCCCATACAAAGACGCGAAGAACCATTTTCTTTGGCATTCTTTGCTTGTTCAAGAACAGACTCTACAGTCATTAACTTTTGTGCTTCAACATCGGTGTGGTATCTCGCGGCTTGCGGACAATAACCACAATCCTCTGCGCAACCTCCAGTCTTGATGCTAAGCAATGATGCCATTTGCACCTCTCTTGAATCGTGGTACTCACGATGGATTGTTGCAGCTTCAAAAACAAGCTCTAACAATGGCTTATTGTATAGCGCCAATAATGATTCTTTTGTATTGTATTGTGGGTTTACTTTCATCTTCTGAATTTGAGTTACAAATATAAAGATATCTGCCTAAAACTAAACTAGAATTGAAGGGAAACTACTTGTTAATTAAACAAGCTGCGTAAGCCTTTACTGCTCTTGATTCTCCAAAGGAATCTACGCGCTCATGTGTCGTTGCTTTTATGGAAACAGCATCAACATCCACTTTTAAAATGGCAGCGATAACTTTTTGTATTTCAGGAACATGAGGGTTTAACTTTGGGCGTTCAAGGACAACGGTGCAATCAACGTTAACAACGTGGTAGTCTTTTCCCTCAATAAGCTTCATTACTTCTGACAGAAGAATTTTACTGTCAATTCCTTTGAATTTAGGATCTGTATCAGAAAAGTGATAACCGATATCTCTAAGATTGGCTGCACCTAATAATGCATCGCAAATTGCGTGAAGTAAAACATCTGCATCTGAGTGTCCAACAGCTCCCAAATCTGATTCGATTTGAAGGCCTCCAATAAATAAAGGGAGATCATTTTCTAGCCGATGAACATCGACCCCATAACCAATTCTAATATTCAAAACTACTCTTCAATATCAGGATTTGAACCATCGTCGCCAAGAACCATACTCAATGTAAAACGAAGTGTATTCGCCAATGGATTCAATCTTTTAAGCGCTGCCAAATAAGAAATGTCAATTCCGAATTTATTGTATTTAAATCCTAAACCAAAATTAAAATATTGACGAGCACCTTTGTTTGCATTCTCATAGAAGAAACCTGTTCTCAAAGCCAAAATATCATTGTACCAATATTCGATACCAGCAGCGATATTAATCTCAGCTAACTCTTCTTTCAATTTCGTTCCTTTCACAACTTCGTACGTTCCGTCATCTTGCAAGATGTAATCCCCATCTTCATCTACAGCCATAACACCTGGCGCATCATAGAATGATTGCAACAATCCTCCAATAACACCAATTTCAGGGTTATCGAATCCAGACAACAATGTCGGTGTTCCGTCAACAAAATCAATATTTGCCGGTGTAGGAACCAATAATTTCTGAAGTTCTAAAGAGAATGTAACGTGGTTGTATTTATCAAACTTCGCTTTTAAAGCAGAAGCAATTTTCAAGTTCATCGGAATAAAATCTCTAACCGCAGCATCTGAATAAGCAACCTTGTTACCAATGTTATTGATTGTTGTAGCGAATGTGTATTCACTTTTCGTACTTCCAAGTTTTAAATCATCGTTAAGGTACGTGAATGAAATATCAGCAGCTCCAACAACACCAGCTTTCGTGCTTGCTCCTTGAACAACCATTCCACCTGTCAGATTTGAATAGGCGAACTTTCCGTTCAACCCAACCCCCATTTTATCATTCAATTTGAAAGCATAACCCGCTGTAAGTTCAAACTCACTTGGCTTATCGTTTCTTAAGACATTTCCTTGGGCATCAGTAAAAGTGATTTCTCCAAGGCTAAAATATCTCAAAGCTCCTCCAACAGCATGTCTTTTGTTAATGTTATAATAACCCGCAACGTATGAAAGATGAATATCATTTGTCAATTGTCTCAACCAAGGAGTATAAGAGACACTAATCTGTGATTTCTCTTCTGCGAAATTCAACATTGCAGTATTCCAATAGACTGAATTAGCAGTTGCACTCAATGCGGTACCAGCATCTCCCATTCCACCTGCTCTTGACCCTGGAGTAATCGCCATGAAAGGCAATGCAGTGGTAATTGTATTCAACTGAAGTGCATTAACTTTTCCGTCTGTATCTCCAATAGGCTGAGCGATTGACAGTGAGCTAGTCATAACAATTGCAGCTGTAAATAATATATTTTTCATTTTCATAATTCGGTATTCAATGCAAATATACGGATTTGCAGTTCCTTTATTGTGTCGTTATTTTAAAATAACCAATTTTTCTGTTTTCTCTGCTCTTAAATCATCTGGAGTCGTTACAATTAGGCGGTATACATAAACCCCTTTTGCAAGCTGATCTCCAAAATCATCCAAACCGTTCCAAGCAATTCCGTCAGATCTAAATCCTTCTGTCAATACAACCTCGTTGATTGTTTTAACTAAACGTCCTGAAACAGTAAATATTTGAATTTGCGCTTCCAATTGACTACAAACTTGATTGTGCTCAAAATAAAACTCAGTACTCGTTGTAAATGGGTTTGGATAATTCAATACGTGAGCAAGTGCCATGTCGACTTGTTCCTGCACAACGAATTCAATTGTCGTTTCAGATGAATTGTTATTTACATCCCAAACTTTCAATGATAACGTATGCACTCCCGGTTCAAGTGCAGTAAAATTATATCGGATTTGACCAGACTGATACGAATCTAAATCTGCAGTGTAAAAATCATTCAAAACAATCGGGTCTCCAGTCTCACCATCAAGAACTGCGATCAAATCATGACCAATTCCGTTCCCTACTGTGTTAATTCCATTCTCATCAAATAATTGCGCAATCAAAATTGGAGTTTCATCTGAAATCCCGCCATCAACAAAGTTCTCATCATTAATAAACAAATCGATTGAAGGCCCTTCTGTGTCATCAATACCATTTGGATCCAAACCTCCAATATAGAATGATGTATCATAACCAAAGGCGTCAATAGAACCATTCTCAGCATAATAACTGATTTTACCGTAGTCAATTGAATAATCAATATCCTTTGGTACGATGAATGTGAATTCGAATTCTCCATTTACAACACTTGCCTTACCGTTATATACTTTATTCGTCTGAGTAAGAAATTGATATTCAGGAGACTCTGATGGTCCATCATTACTCAATGTCAATTGAGCTTTTGGCTTATCATAAACCGACGGATAAAGAACTCCATTAAACGAAGTCATAAGCGTACCTGAGTTATCTTCAACGTGGCCTTTAATTGTAACCTTACTTAAAGCTTGAATTGTATCCGTTTCTATTGCTGGATTCAATCCGTTAATACTATCTGTAACAACCTGCATTCTAGGCAAAGCTAATTTCAAAGCAGGATCACCGATTAAAGTGAAACTTCTTTTATTGTTCCCGCCAACTGCATTTTTAGTTGACGTGATAATCTCTCCGAAAGTCAAAGGCTCTAAATTGGAATTTCTTCTAAATACGTTTCTAATGAACTGATAACCGATCGCTGTGTTTACAGTAAAATATACAGAACGTGTCGTTGTCATTAATGCAATCGCAGCACCATAAGGATTGATTGAAGCCCATTCTCCAGCTGAAACTCTTTCCGGATCATCGAACTTCGTAAATTCACAAGTTGCAGAAACCATTAGTGGTAACACATCAATATTTTTCCAATCCTTAATCTGAGGAACGGTAATAACACGCTCTTCCGCAACACCAACTTCTCCTCCGTGACCTACGTAATTTATAACTAGAGCTCCTCGTTCAATTTTAGCATCAATTGCCTCATTCACATCTGGATAACGCTCCCCACCTGCCGTAGCAATTTGAGTATAAGCATCTAAGTACACTTTATCACAATTCATCGCAGGAAGAGAATCACTTACATAATTAAATTGAGGCTCAACATCATTCACTAAGAACCAATTTGACTCCTCATCATCAGCAATCAAAATATACTTCGTTCTCCAATCTCCGAATGTAGAGGAACCATCATCTGAACTGCAATTTGTATTGGCTGTCGAATATATACTTGAACCATTTTTCATATAATGTTCAATCTTATCAACTGCTTCTTTTGCCATTTGAAGATTCGAAATCAACAAACGTCCAACGCCAATATCAACCATATCAGAAGCATCGATCGCTTCGTTATCATCCAAAATCCCGAAATAATCATCAGAAGGCATGTTTCCAATGTGATCTTCCGAGAACTCTGAATTGTTCAATTGGTACGTTAAGACAAAGTTATTGTTGTTCGCGACTCTATTTTTAGGATCGTATGTTCCGTCTCCAAAAAGCAACAAGTATTTAGGGTCAGTTCCAGGTAAAGCCACAGCTCTATCATAAAACATTTTTGCAAATGATCGAATTGCAGTCGCATCCTGAACACCTGAGCTAAATTCGTTATAAATCTGATCCGTTGTAACAACATGAACTGACAAACCATTTTCAATATGCAATTGCGCTAACCTGTCCGCTTGAGAAATAAACTCAGGATGTGTTACAATTAAATAATCAGCTTGAGGCAAGGCATGTAAATCCTGAGACGCAACCGCTCCAGCAAAAACAGGCGTAAAATAACTTCCTCCATTTGAAGCAACAAATTGTCTTACCGAATCTGTTTCTAATTTAAAAGTGAAATCAGTAGTATTGAATGTACCAGCTACACTAAATGGTTGGTGACGATTTGACACTTCCCAAACGAATCCTGTTGAAGGCGACATGTTATTCACTGTGAACTCTGAAACATTAGAAGTTCCTACAGATTCCAAATCCGAAAAATTAAGTTGACTTCCTATAAAAGACAATTTCCTTCGAGCATTCAATTCAATTCGATCCAAATACGTTAGAACATCTGGTGAATTACGTACAATTCGAACTTGAACGGGCAAAGACGCAGACGGATTATTTAATACCATCGTATCCGTTGATCTACCAAAATCTGAGGAAGTTGGCAAGGCCTCATTAAGCATAACAGTTCCTCCTACCGAATACTCTTGCTCAGTGCCAGATGCAATATTTGCACTCGACGCAAGAGAAACCTCAAATCTGGCAGGTGAAGTCGAAATTATATTCGGAACATTAAAAGTAAAGGTTCGTGTAAGATCTGTATCAAACAATTCTCCATACCATCTTTGACCACCTCCTACCAGCGAAACATTGTCAAGTTCGTGAATGCTATAATACGATTGCTCATTTACATTATGTGTCGCTGCTGCTGGTGTTTGAAAAACATCTTCTATTCGGAGCGGTGTATCACCAGAATTTATATTTATGTAGTAGGCAGAGACATCAGAATAAATATGTTTGATCTGTTTGAACTTTGTCCCATCAATACTAGGAGACCATCTATTAGGTCCCCAACCATAAAACAGGATGTAATCATTTGCATCAAAAGATCCATCAGTCTCTCCTACAATCTTAATTGCATTTTTCGCCAAATCATCAGTTCGAGGTATCGAATTTTTTTCTGGAAGCAATCCATCACCATTTCCAAAAATATTAATGTCTTGTGGATTTATATTATTAACATCAACACCCATTGATGCCAATAGCGTTTTGTCAATTTTATAAATCCCGTCTTGATTCACTGTAATTTTGTACCAATCACCTGTTCCAGATTTTAAAACTGAAGAGGTCACAAAATCTTTTGAAAGGTGATTTAAACTTGGCTTTTCTTTTGTATAATTTACACGAAAACTTGAAATTCTGACAATTTTTGATCCTTCCATAACAAAAGGAAAAATATTTAACATTAAAAAATACTCTCTTCTAGCGCTCGAAATCTTGCCTTCAAAATCCAATCGACCAACTTCTATATTGTATTTTTCTAGGAATAAAAGGTCATCGGATGTCGCGTTTTGCGTCCCCAAAACCTCTACATCAACACTACTGTTTGGACTATCAACAGGGTGAGAATAAAAGAATAAAGGCCTCTTGCCAGTCACGTATTGACCTGTCATGGAAGGGACTAAGACACTTTCCTCTCCATCCATGACTTCTATAGGATCCTCCCAAGTAATATTTACAGTTTCTGATTCTTGAGAATACGCAATTCCCGAGATGGCTAAAATGCCTGCTATTGTTATAATTTTATTTAACATGTTGAACTAAGTTCGTTTTCATAAGACAAATATCGAAAATCAATTATTTGACACACAAAAAAACGATAGAAATCTTTGATTATTATACTGTAATCGTAATATTTGTAACTTTGTTAGCATAATACCGTTGAAGTAAACTCAACACAAAAGATAATTAACATCAGTTTGATGATAAAACTTAAGCATTTTATAGTACTAGCCCTTGTTTGTTTAACAAGCTCTAGCGCCTATTCACAAGACCCGCAGTTTACGCAGTTCTATGCTAATCCAATCTATCTGAATCCGGCTTTTGCTGGATCCCATGGATGTCCACGATTCGCGATGAACTACAGAAATGAATGGCCAAGTTTGACAGGTAATTATGTAACATATAGTATGTCCTACGATCAATACTTCAAGAATATCTCTGGAGGTATTGGTGTGATTGCTCTTCATGACCAACAAGGACAAGGTACTATTTACACGTCAACTCTAGGTCTTGTTTATTCGTATCACTTAAAAGTGAATCGTAAATTTCAAATGATGTTCGGTGTAAAAGCCGCAATGACAAATAAATTTCTAGATTGGGATAAATTGACATTTGGTGATATGATTGACCCACGTAGAGGGTTTATTTACCAAACAGGTGATGTACAGCGTGGAGGAAGTCGTTACTTCTTCGATGCATCTGCTGGATTTGTTGGATTTAGCAAACACTTCTTCTTTGGATTTGCTGCGAATCACTTAAATCGACCTGACGAATCAATGATTATTGGTTCATCTAGATTACCAATGCGGTTGACAGGGCACATGGGTGCTGAAATCAAACTGGGTGGTAAATCTCAATACAGAAATATTACTTCAATAATGCCTAACTTAATCTATCAGTACCAAAATGGTTTCCAAGAGATCGCAATTGGTACTTACGTTAAGTATGGAGCGTTCAACGTTGGAGCATGGTATAGAAATAAAGACGCCTTCATTTTATCGATTGGTGTTGATACAGGGAAATTCAAGTTAGGATATAGCTACGACATTACAGTGTCTAAACTTAACAACGGAGTATCAGGTGGGTCACATGAAGTGTCGCTTGGACTTAGATTAGATTGTAAAGATAAGATCCCATCGTTCAAAACGATTTCTTGTCCTTCGTTCTAGTAATAGTGTAACAATATTAATTCCATGCGTTGTAGTATAGAAGTAAGAGTTAAAAAATGATAAAAACCAAAAATAACAATATGCGATTATTTAAATTTATGGCTTTTGCAATAGCAGGAGTTTTTATCGTAGCATCGTGTTCTAGAGAAGCCTCTAACACTACAGGTTGGGATTATAATAATCCTGATCATGGAGGGTTTCAAAAGGTGCCATTTGTTGATCAAGAAACTGGACCTGGACTTCTTTTAGTAGAAGGTGGATCATTTACAATGGGACGCACGGAACAAGACGTAATGTTCGATTGGAACAATAGACCAGCAAGAGTTACTGTTTCTTCTTTCTATATGGATCAAACTGAGATTACAAACTTCCAATACTTAGAATACCTTTACTGGGTTCGTCGTGCATATCAAGAGTCATATCCTATGATTTATGCTAATGCTCTTCCTGATACTTTAGTATGGAGATCTAAATTAGGAGACAATGAGAAGTATGTTGATTACTATTTGCGTCACCCTGCATATAGAGACTACCCTGTTGTTGGAGTTTCATGGTTACAAGCAAATGATTTTTGTAAATGGAGAACTGACCGTGTGAATGAGTACATTCTTATTCGTGAGGGTATTTTCCAATTCAACACGGATCAGAGAAACGAGAACACATTTAATACTGAAGCGTATTACACAGGTCAGTATGATGAAGAGTCATTGGTAAGAAACATTCGAAATTTAGATCCTGATGGAGCTAGCGATAGAAAATTAGGAGAACGTAATGTAAGAATGGAAGATGGAATGCTTCTTCCTCGTTATAGACTACCAACTGAAGCTGAATGGGAATTCGCTGCATCTGGATTGATTGGAAACCTTCAAGAAGGAACAGAGAATATCAACGAAAGAAGAATCTATCCTTGGGATGGACACTGGGTTCGTCAAGATGAAGCACAATTTACAGGACAAATTAGAGCGAACTTCGTAAGAGGTCGTGGTGATTACATGGGAGTTGCAGGACACTTGAATGATGGTGCTGATGTAACAGCTCCTGTTGAGTCTTACTGGCCAAATGATTACGGATTGTACCACATGGCTGGAAACGTTAGCGAATGGGTAATGGATGTTTACCGCCCACTTACCAGTGAAGATTACGATGAATTCCGTCCATTTAGAGGAAATGTATTCAAAACTAAATTATTGAATAGCGAAGGAAATGTTGAAACAAGAAACCAACAAGTTCAATATGACATTCATGGTATGAAAGAATACTTGAATGAGTTTGAAAGAATTCGTTACCAAAGAGTTTCTGCTGAAAATCATGATCCAAATGATACTATTATCCCAACAGGACTAGCTGCTAATGTAGGATCGAGAAACCCTTCAAGAAGAGGTTATGCTCCAGATCCATTCTATGTTTCTCACGGTAAAATAAAAGATTCTATTGAACTTGAACTTCTTAGAGAAATCAATTTAGTAATTGACCGAGCACTTCTCTATTCTAATGATAAATACGATACAGAAGCTTCTGCTCTGATTCAAGATGAATTGTTCGAGACGATTTTCGAAGATCAAATGAGAGAAGGACCGGAAGGTGAAGAGTATGCATTTGAAGTTATCTCTATTCTTAGAGACGGATTTAGAGAGTTCATTATTGACACTCCTGGTAAATTGAAATACCGTAATGTAACTGAAGAAGAAAACATCGGACGTTTAAATTACAGAAGAGATGATTACATCGATTACCTTGATGGTGATATTGAAAGCTCTATTTATTATGCAAATGATGATAGAAAGAATGATATCAATCAAGCTACGAGAGATCCGAATCTAATCATGTACCAAAACATGCATGAGGAGTACGGTTTGGATGGATCAACTGTTAAGCCTGGTGATAAAACATCTTGGCCGACAACGCTTATCTCTGACAAGTCTAGAGTTTATAAAGGTGGTTCTTGGAAAGATAGAGCATACTGGTTGGCTCCTAGTCAAAGAAGATACCTTGATGAATTCCAATCTACAGATGCAATTGGTTTCCGTTGCGCAATGGATAGAGTTGGTTCTCCTGTAGGATTCAATTATGGAAGAAAAAAGAAAAAGAATAAATAACTACTAGCGTAGATTCTAAATATTAAAAACTCCTTCGGTTCAACCGAAGGAGTTTTTTTTTTGCCCCTACCCGATCCATTATAATATTTTTCAATTAAGATGTAACGATACTATCGTACGACGTTGTAATAGATGAAAGTGAGATTTCAAAAATGATAAAAACAATGAAAAAATGCGATTATCAATTTTCATATCCACTGCTCTCGCAGGGATATTTATCGTAGCATCATGTTCAACAACCTCTTCCGAAACCACAGCTTGGGAATTCAACAACCCAAAAACAGGAGGATTTCAAAAAATACCATTTATTGATCAAGAAATTGGACCAGGCCTTCTCCTCGTAGAAGGCGGATCTTTTACGATGGGCAGTACTGAACAAGATGTTATGGACGACTGGAACAACAGACCAGCAAGAGTTACTGTTTCCTCCTTCTACATGGATCAAACAGAAATTACAAATTTCCAATGGTTGGAATACCTTTATTGGGTTCGTCGAGCCTACAACGAAACGTATCCAATGGTATACAAGAATGCCTTACCAGATACTCTGGTATGGAGATCAAAGCTAGGTGATAATGAAAAATTTGTCGACTATTATTTGCGACACCCGGCCTACAGAGATTATCCTGTTGTTGGAGTGTCTTGGCTACAAGCAAATGATTTTTGCAAATGGAGGACTGACCGCGTAAACGAGTACATTCTTATTCGCGAAGGAATTTTCAAATTCAACAACGATCAAAGAAGCGAGAACACGTTTAATACCGACGCTTATCTTTCAGGACAATATGATGAAGCCTCTTTGGTCAATAATATTCAGAACTTAGATCCTGATCATATGAACGGTAAGAAGCTTGGACAAAGAAATGTTCGGCTTGAAGATGGAATACTCCTGCCCCGTTATCGATTGCCTACTGAGGCCGAATGGGAATTCGCAGCCTCAGGATTGATCGGAAATCTTCAAGAGGGAACTGAGAACATCGATGAAAGAAGAATCTATCCTTGGGATGGTCACTGGGTCCGTCAGGACGAAGCGCAATTCACTGGACAGATTAGAGCGAACTTTGTTAGAGGCCGTGGAGATTATATGGGAGTTGCAGGACACCTGAACGACGGCGCAGATGTAACAGCTCCAGTTGAGTCATACTGGCCAAATGATTACGGATTATACCACATGGCTGGAAATGTTAGCGAATGGGTAATGGATGTTTACCGACCTTTAACCAGTGAAGACTATGATGAGTTCCGACCTTTCAGGGGAAATGTTTTCAAAAAGAAGCTTCTAGATAGCGAAGGGAATGTAGAAATCCGGAATCAACAAGTGCAATATGATGTTCATGGAATGAAAGAATTTCTAAACGAATTTGAAAGAGTTCGCTTTCAACGAGTTTCCGCTGAGAATCATGACCCGAACGATCCAGTAATTCCAGATGGTATTTCAGCTAAGAATCAATCAAAACATAATTTTATAGCGGGAAATGCACCTGATCCAAATTACGTTTCAAAGGGGAAAGTAAAAGATGAGGCCGAGCTTAAATTACTGAGAGATATAAATGAGATTATAGATCAGGCAGTTGAATATGCAAATGATAAATTCGATATCGAAGCGTCTTCTTACATCCAAAACAATTTGTTTGAAGATCTATTTGAAAATCGAATGAGAGTAAGCCCTGGCGGCAATGATTATGCATTCGAAATCATTTCAATTTTTAGAGATGGCTTTAATCAATTCATTATTGACACTCCTGGTAAAATAAAATACGTCAACGTTACTGAAGAAGAAAACATCGGTCGATTGAATTACAGGAGAGACGATTACATCGATTATCTGGATGGCGACATCGAAAGCTCTATTTATTACGCAAATGACGATCGAAAGAACGATATCAATCAAGCGACACGAGATCCAAACTTAATCATGTATCAAAGTGAGCATGAGCAATACGGAACTGATGGTAAGATCGTTAAGCCCGGTGATAAAACATCTTGGCCAACAACGCTAATCTCAGATAAATCCAGAGTTTACAAGGGTGGATCATGGAAAGACAGAGCGTACTGGTTGGCTCCGAGTCAAAGAAGGTTCTTGGACGAATTTCAATCTACAGACGCCATCGGGTTCCGCTGCGCAATGGATCGAGTCGGCTCACCAGTAGGCTTTAATTATGGTCGAAAAAAGAAAAAGTAAATATCCAAACAAATAGACGTTCATAATTTTAAGAAGCTCTCTCGTTTAAACCGAGAGAGCTTTCCTATTTTTACTTCATGAACGAATCATTATTTCAACCTTTTTATAATTCTTCCGGAATCTGCACTGACACGAGAGCTATTGAGAAGAATAGTCTATTCATATGCATTAAAGGAGAGAATTTTGATGGAAACACATTCGCTTCTCAGGCTCTTGAATCTGGCGCAACGCATGTTATCGTTGACGATTCTTCTTATTTCGTTGACAATGGGAAAATGACTTTGGTTGAAAACAGTGTGAAGTACCTTCAACAGCTGGCTAATTTTCACCGGAATAAATTTAAGATTCCCGTGATTGGAATAACGGGAAGCAATGGAAAAACGACGACCAAAGAGCTAATTGTAGAAGTTCTATCAAAGAAATACAACGTCATCGCAACAATTGGCAACCTGAATAACCATTTAGGAGTTCCGTTCACTTTACTTCGAATGACAGGCGAGCATGAAATTGCCATCATCGAAATGGGCGCAAACAAATTCAAGGATATTGAGGAACTTTGCGACATTGCCGAACCGACGCATGGAATCATTACAAATATTGGGAAAGCACACTTGGAAGGGCTTATTGATTTTGCAGGGGTTTTAAAAACAAAAAAAGAACTCTACGACGCTGTAGAAAAAGTAAAAGGAACCATTATCATAAACGAGGACGATTCGACGCTGATGGATGCCACCCCAATCGGAATTCCTTTGGTAACTTATGGCGCAGACCAACCTTTTTCTGTTGTGCAGGGAAAATTATTGAAACTCTCCCCTTATGTTGAGATGAATTGGAGATCGGAAACGTTCGAATCAAAGAATATATCAACGCAAATGGTCGGGAAATATAATTTCTATAATTATCTCGCTGCCGCTGCTTTTGGTTATCATTTTGGCGTTTCCAACGAAGCTATTTCTGAAGCATTGGAGGAATACTCACCGACAAACAATCGGTCTCAGGTGAAGAAAACCGATTCAAACACGCTCATTTTAGATTGCTACAATGCCAATCCAACGAGCATGCAATCAGCGCTGGAAAGCTTTTCGATGAACAGCCACGAACACAAGTTGTTCATTATTGGAGACATGAAAGAGCTCGGAGCGGATACTGCCATTGAACATCAAAAGGTCATTGAGCAAGTTGAATCACTTGGGCTAAAAGGAATTGTAGTTGGAAATGAATTTGGTAAAATAGAATCCAAATCGATTTTACACCATTTTAAAAATGCCGCTGATGCTTTGAGCCATTTAAAAGAGAACAACATTGAGAATCATCTCGTTTTATTGAAAGGCTCTAGAAGTGTGGGGTTGGAGATTTTGGAAAACAGCCTGTAATAAAAAAGTCTCGCACCGATTATCGATACGAGACTTTGAATAGTATTCTTTAGAAAGAACTAATCCTTCAATAAATTTCTTGAAATAACAATTTTTTGAATTTCAGAAGTTCCCTCATAAATCTGAGTAATCTTCGCGTCTCTCATCAATCGCTCAACGTGGTATTCTTTTACAAAACCATATCCACCGTGAATCTGAACCGCCTCAACTGTGTGCTCCATTGCAACTTTCGAAGCATACAATTTCGCCATTGCACCTGATTGATCGTAATTTCTTCCAGCATCTTTATCCAACGCCGCTCTGTACACTAATAATTTAGCAGCTTCAATATCCGTTGCCATATCAGCAAGTTTGAATGCGATTACTTGGTGCTTAGAAATTTCTTTTCCGAATGCCTTGCGTTCTTTTGAATAAGCCGTAGCCAATTCAAGTGCTCCACCGGCTATTCCTAATGCTTGAGATGCAATTCCAATTCTTCCACCTGAAAGAACTTTCATTGCGAATTTGAATCCAAATCCATCTTCTCCAATTCTATTTTCCTTTGGAACTTTCACATCATTGAATAACAATGTATGTGTATCCGATCCACGGATTCCCATTTTATCTTCTTTGGCTCCAACAATGAAACCTTCCATTCCTCTTTCGATAATAAAGGCGTTAATTCCTCTATGTCCTGCTTCAACGTCTGTTTGAGCGATAACCAAATAAACCGAAGCAGATGAACCATTTGTAATCCAGTTCTTCGTTCCATTCAACAAGTAATGATCACCTTGATCTAAAGCTGTTGTTTGTTGCGATGTAGCATCTGACCCAGCTTCAGGTTCTGATAAACAAAATGCTCCAATCTTTTCACCTTTCGCTAATGGAATAAGATATTTCTGTTTTTGCTCTTCGCTACCAAAAGTCTCAAGCCCCCAGCAAACCAATGAATTGTTCACTGACATACAAACTGATGTAGAAGCATCCACCTTAGAAATCTCTTCCATAGCCAACGCATAAGAAAGCGTATCCATTCCTGAACCACCATATTTCGGATCAACCATCATACCCATGAATCCTAGCTCACCCAATTGACGAATCTCTTCAACAGGGAAACGTTGTTCATTATCTCTTGCGATAACTTCGGGTTTCAAGACATTTTGAGCGAAATCTCTAGCAGCTTCCTTAACCGCTAATTGCTCTTCTGATAATTCAAAATTCATAATAACTTGGTTTTATTTCTTTCACTTTTGCAGTTCACAAACTTAACGCTTTAATTTTATTTTCTACCTTTAAAAGACGATGAGTTTA
>JAWUWJ010000036.1:0-9346 GCA_034111925.1 Crocinitomicaceae bacterium | reverse complement strand
CATTTGCTCAATGAAACCTGCTACCCATACAGTGTATTGGGTTGTGTCAAGCATTGAATTGTTCATTACAGTAATTGTGTTCAGTGTACTCATACTTTTGATTTTTATTTTGGTTTAAATAATTAATATTCGGTTTATAGCGTTGAAAATTTCTGTCAATTAATCGTTACCTACTGATCTCTTAGAATTGACCTCCGTGAATGAAAGCCTGTCTGTCAAGACTTAAGCTCCTGAAGATTGAAGGAAAGTGGTGATATTCATTTTTTTGTCATTTAGTAGATTACAATATATCGAATAATTGCCGTCAATTGAAAGGGACATTAAACTTCACGCAAATGTTGCAGTTTTCATGATTTAAGGCATTTACAGAGGGCAATTGGCTTTGATCCATCTTGAATTCAATTTCTGCTAATCACCAATATATGAGCAGAATAGAAAGCGGAAAATGATGAATCAAGTTGCGAAATTCACCTTGCCTTCATTAAGATTGTGTACATTTAAATCTAAATACAGACATTTTGAGAACACTACTACTATTGCTCATTTCCTTTCTAGGATTTATTGACAATTCTAACGCTGCGAATACATGGCAACAAAAGGCAGACTATGGAAGCTTCGGAAGACATAGAGCGGTTGCGGTTGGAATAGGAACTAAAGTATACGCCGGCACTGGACACCTTAATGGAGACGGTTCTGATGAATGGTACTCAGAGTGGTGGGAATTTGATCCAGCATCAAATAGTTGGGCTCAAAAGGCAGATTACATTGGCAACAATGGAAATGGTGACCAAGATTTAACGGCTATCGCTATCGACGGAATCGGATATGTTGGTCTTGGCCAATTTGGCAATGCTGAGCATTTCAAATATGATCCTACGACAAACACTTGGACGCAAATAGCAGATGCCCCATCGGGAAGTTTTGCAAACACAGACCCTTTCGTAATAAATGGAAAAGGATATTATCCTGAATATGTTGGTGCTTCTGCTCCACTTTATATGTTTGACCCAGTTTTGGACACTTGGACGAATGTTGCTACAATGCCAGTATCTGTTGGCCATCGCAACGGTACTTTCGTTATTGGATCAAAAGGATATTTTAAGAACGGGTCTTCTTTTTATGAATTTAAAGCCACAACAAATTCATGGGTTCAAAGAGCTAATTTTCCTGGAACAGGTCCCAACAATAACATTGGACTTTCGCAACTTGGGTATGGATTTTATATCGGCGGTTATTTAGGATGGGGAGATATGTATCCAGAAGTTTGGCGTTACGACCCAAATCTTGATTCATGGGAGCAATTGCCAGATTATCCATTCGCTAAAAGGCGTTGGGCTGTGAAAGCCAAAATTGGTGAGAGATGCTATATCGGTCTTGGAACAAATGGAACCAATTTTAATGACTTCTGGGAGTTTGATCAATTTGCTGCAATCGAGGAATTCAAAATTGATGGTTTCAAGGCATATCCAACTTTGGCCAATGACCATGTCAACTTTGTATCGGAGAATATTAATGATTTTGAAATTGTAGTGTTCAATACGCTCGGTCAGACAGTATCGACGATCGCAGCAGTGAATGGCACGGCAAGATTGGAAAGAAACAATTCCGCTTCGGGAACATATATTTACAACGTTGTTCGAAATGGAGAAATCTTACACTCTCAACGATTCGTTTTTAGATAGTATGAATCGATTTCTTTAGGCCATTTTTCCTGTCTTCGAAAAGAGACGTTCTCTGTTGACTAATCTCAAAAAAAGGATTAGAACTTAGGTAAACAATTCATTTTCAAAACAAAAAACCTTCGAAAGCCTTTTTCGAAAGGAGGTATAACACCCCCAACTTCCCAGTAAAACCAATTTAGAGAAGTATACTTCTCCCTTAGTTTATACTATTAACGCCTATTGAAAGGAAATTAATTTATAGCTTTAAGACAATTCATTCAACTATGAAACAGTTAATATCAGTTGTCTTCTTTCTACTTGGGCTCATTACTTTTGCTCAAGATAGCATCGTCGTTGTTTATACAATTTCAGATGAAAACAATGGCTTGGTTGAGAATGTTCGAACCAAAGTCTATCAAAATAATTGGAGCTCTGAATACTTTTCAGATGATCAAGGACAGGTTGTATTTTCAATATTGAAAAGTGGAGAATTAAAGGCCGTATTTAGACATCTAAATTATTCGAAACTGACTGTAATCGAAGAGATCTATCAGAATACCTCGTTAGACACCTTGCGGTTTAAAGTTCGAATGAACTCGATGCAGAGTCTGGAACTTAACGATGTCACAGTCACATTTAAAAGAGCTCCAGAAGTTATTTTCAAATCAGAAATATTGAGCGTTCAAGACTATGAATTTGTAAGTAAAAATGAACTCTTGCTTTTGACGTATCCGAAACAATTAAAGAAAGGAAGCCGGTTGATTTTGTACGATGTTAACGGTGGAGCTAAAGATTCACTCGAGATCGCAGGACGGGCTATTGAAATCACTCGAGATTATGAAGGAAACATTTACCTCATCACAAGTTTGGGCTGCAAAAAAATTGTTGTGGATGATGATTTAATAAAAGCTGAGCACTTTGATCTTGAATACCTTAACACTTATGTTCTACCCATCGTAAGTACCACAAGTAAAAAAATGTTTTTTTCGAATTACAACAAGTTATATCCAGCCTTTAATTATTACTATTTAAATATAAAGGATTCGGCTTACACGAAATTTGCATCTGTTATAGATGAAGAAATGATGGTACAATTTAGATCAGACTATAAATTTGCAGATCACTATGCTCCTGGTGTAGTCCGAAGAAAGTTAGAAGCAAAAAATTATGAATTAGCTACTGGGATTGATGCCGAAATTTATTGGGGGATGAAGTACTTTACACATTCAATTTACTACAAACCTGCTTTTGCTCCGATGTTTTCGGTAAAAAAACAATTGTATTTGTTCGACTATCAATGTGATAGTCTTAAAATTTTTGACAACGAAGGAATTGCTATTAAGAATATAGCTATAGATCACGATCATAACGAAAAAAAACGTGGTTGGAGCGGGCAACTCATCCATGATAGAACTCGGAATACAGTATATGCGGTCTATGAACGTGGTGGCTTCTATTATTTAAACCGTATTGATTTATCTACAGGCAAATTGGGAACAGAGTTTAAGTTGACCCACAGATACACTGATGAAATTCAAGTTCAAAACGGCTACGTTTACTATGTGTACAGGCCATTTGAATCGGCTCAGAAAAAAATCCTTTGGCGGGAGAGAATTAAGCGGGATTAAAACGCTCCTTTTTTTATTAACCGCATAAGTCGCAGGAATCGGCAAAAAGGATGCCTACCTTTGTTCCAAAGGAAAACCAATTGATGATTACAGATTTAAAGTTAAACAGACCAGAACACATTGCATCTGGAAAAAAAACAGAGCCATTTAATCGAGGAATGAGTGTAAAGCTTGCGCTTGAGGTTTTAGAGTCTGGTAACCCCATATTAATAACTGAATTTTATAACAATGGGTTGACACTTCTTCATGAGTTGGAGATGTATCTGGATAGAAGTTTTCCGAGTGAATCATTGGAAGATCAAAGTAAATATCAATCGGAATATGACAAGTTGTCAAACCTTATTTTGATCGAGATTAAAGATCATAAATTAGCTGTAAAGAATTCTCCAGGCATCGGATGGTTAGAAAGACTGTATCCTGAAACTAGCGATTTCCTGTTGCCCTTCCCTGATGCACAACGACTTAATAGTTCTTGGGAGGCTTTCCGAAATGGGATTTCTGTTCCCGTTCTACGAAATAAAATAAATCCATATTACGGAACTTACTTTCCAACAAATTTCGAGTATTTAATCCTTTTTGACAATTGGCTGAAACGCTATACTGGAACTAAAAAATCAGCAATTAATGTTGGTTTTGGGAGTGGCGTACTTTCTTTGCAACTTGTGCAACATGGTTTTCAAAAGGTTTTTGGGACAGAGACAAACCCGAATGCATTTGTTGGATTAAAAGAATTTATGGGAGAGACAAAATTGTCTCGAAAAATAGAATTGGACTTGGGGTCTCTTTTTGGCAAGTGGGAAAAACAGACTGAACTGATTGTTTTTAATCCACCTTCGTTGCCAGAGTCTACTGATCAGGATAAAACTGATGAGGATATTTACTACTCGAACACCCTATTCCCAGACTTTTTCGCTGAAGCAAAAACTAGGCTCTTGCCCGAAGGAAAGCTTGTGCTTATTTTCTCAAATTTGGCTCAATTAAAGGATGCGACAACAGAACATCCAATTGAGAAGGAACTAGCGAATGGTGGAAGATTTCAATTGGAGAAATTATTGAAAAAATCTGTGAAAGGCTCTTCTGAAGAAGTAGAACTTTGGATTTTGACGAATAAATAGCCAGAGTAATTCAATAAGCGCACAGGTACATTTATCCCTTATTTATCATTCAAAAAACCTTTGGCGGTTTCACACCAATGTTCCACCAATCCTTCTCGATTCGCACCAATTCCTTGAGCCAAATGCAAAGCAACTCCCATGATTAGTACAGAAGCTTCGTGGAATTCTTGATTTGTATTCAAAGCACCAAATTTTTCCTGCGCCTTGATTTGAAGCAATTCAGTGTGCTTTTGAACGAAGGCCATCGGATCAATGCAATCCTCCGATATTTCAGGGATCATCAAACAATCGATCCATTCATGACCAATCCTATTCGCTAAGAATTCAGGCCCTTCATTGCCCATTACCTCCCAAAGTGACAAGGTTTTTGTGTCTCCAGATTCAGCCAGTCCTGTATCAAGAAATAGCTCGAACGCCATATCCGCTAGGTTTTGCATCAACTCTAAATACGCGTCTTGTGCCTTTTCATAGTTCTCGGTTTCTTGTCCTTGCAGGTATTCGCCAACACTTAAATGAGGCAATTCTACTACATCTGGACATCCATCCAAACAAGGGAATTTTGCACCTTGATAGATGTATTGAACCTCATTGCTATGGATCTGCCGACCAATTGGAAATAAGCGACAAGCCAATGGACGTCCCAAATGCACGCTGCATCCAAATCCATCCACATATTGGCTACAAGCTGCTTTCCCTTTCGAGTCCGCTTTACCATCGAACCGCAACTTAATGCCGCCAAACTCAGTGTAAAGATCTCGAAACTCCCGAGTCGTCTTTTTTTTCTCCTTCGCAAGACTAAACAACTCCCATGGATTAAGTAGCACCTGATTCCCATGACAACAGGTTCCAGCTCGTGTGCAAGTGAGCGGTAAAGAGTCTTCTAAACTGAGTTGAGTTGTTTGCATTTTAACCGGATTTCTTTATGCTATAAAGTTAAATAAATGTATCAGTTGAGAGATGACAACCCATCAACTGAAAAAACTAAGCAAACCATTCTGGAACCACCTTTTTAAATCCTTCCTCCCCTTTTTTCGTTAAGTATGGATAAAACATGGCCATCATCGCATGAACCTGACTTTCAACGTACTTTGTATTACTTTCCTTCAGGTATACTTCAGAAGTATTGATCCATGTGTCTCCAAAATTCACCATTCGTTCTGCTAGCATTTTATATTCTTTTTCAAAAGAAGCAGGTCGGATGATCCCCATTTCATTCAACCGATCAAATAAGAAAACGTTTCCAGCAATTCGATGATTGTAGACCTCATAAAAATGGGCGTAGATTTTCTCATTCGCCTTCAAAATATTGTGTAGATCGGTCCAAATGAATTTGTAATTCAACATTCTTTCCATACTTAATTGGATATCGTTTGATATTTGAGCAAACGATATTTCAATCTCGGATAAATTTTCAAGTCTTTGATCAAAATCAGACACCATTTCGAAATACAAAGCCTCCAAAATCTCTTCGCGCTTCCTATAATGGTAATTGAGGTTTCCAGAACTCATTCCAAGTTTCAAAGCAATCATTCGAATGGTGACATGACTATAGCCTTGCTCATTGAACAGATCTTTTGACGCATCCAGGATTTTTTGCTTCGTTTTATTCATTAGTAAACTTGTCCTAATTAAAATAATTTAGTAAACTTGTCCTAAATTAGACAAAAAATATGGAATCTCTATACACATCCGAAAAAGGCAAGCAGCAAATTCTGAGTTTATACGATAACAAACTGGTAGAATTAAACATTCAATACTCGAATAAAATGATCGAAACGAGCTTTGGTACAACCAACGTTATCGTTGCAGGAAATCCATCAAAGCCGCCAATTGTACTAATTCATGGATCAAACGGTTGTGCTCCAATTGCCCTTGAAACCTATTTCGATTTATTGGATTCGTTCTCTGTTTATGCCGTTGATGTTCTTGCGCAACCCAATAAAAGTGCAGAAACACGATTGAGTATGAAGGATGATTCCTACGGCCAATGGATGAACGAAATCATTGATGCATTGCAACTGAAAAACGTCACTCTTGCTGGATTCTCTTTCGGAGGACTCGTGATTCTAAAAACATTAATCAACAATGAAAACAATATAAAAGAAGTCTTTCTATCGGCTCCTGCATACGTTGTAAATGGGAATCCGATTAAAGCCTTATTCAAGTTTTTTATTCCAATGAAGCGCTATATGAAAACGAAAAAGACGAAATACCTCGAACGCTTTTTAGATGCAGCATTCACCGAAAAGGATGACTTTGCCCACAATTCATTGGCATTGGTATTCACTCATTTCACAATGGACTTCTCCCCTGTCCCCGTTATAAAAACGATTGAAGCTTCAAAAATAAAAACTCCCATAACACTGATTGCAGCAGGAAACGACATTATTTTCCCTGGTGAAAAGATGATAAAACGAGCTAAGAAAATATTCCCTTCGCTGAAACATACTTTACTATTGAAAGACTCGAAACATGTCCAAAACAAGAAAGACAATTCAACAATTGCATCTTTAATTGTAAATAAAGAGGTAATTTAATTTTTACTTGAAACAATTGAGAACAATGAATAAAGAAAATAAATTATCCATAGGATTGGTAATGGGGTTGATAGTTGGAGTCACAGTTGGAGTTTTAACTGAGAATTTAGGATTATGGATCGCTGTTGGAATAGCTGTCGGTGCTGGAGTTGGTGCTACTTTATTGCAAGTAGAAAGCAAAAAAAACGGCGGAAATGAATCCGATACAAGTAGCACAAAATGAAAGAGTTTATCAATGCTTGTCGAACATGAAAATTAAGACATTTTAATCTTCATGTTTATGTGCATCCATTGGGTAGGAACCGCATTGGATTCACCATCAACAATCTTATCGTAGTCAATTCCCCAATCGAATAGATTCACTTGACCTTCAAGAATAAGTACACTTGACACTGATTCTTTTGGATCTCTAATTCCCGAAACAAAGAACTTCACCTCTTTTTCAACGCCCTTTATTGACATTATCCCATTCAATTGGTACCAATCAACGCCGATTGTGGATACGTTGGTAGATCTAAAGGTGATTCTTTCATCCTTCTCTCCAATAAACAGCCCCAATGCTTTAATTTTTGCCGTTAATTCATCCCCTGCGCAAACAACGAACGTCTCTGGATTTATTTGAAATGAAATCTCCAAGTTCTCAAGTGGATTCCCTCGATCTTCTCGTTTAGGTGCCGTAACTATTAAATCGTCTACATCCCCTGAAAATGGCGCACTGCTTTGTCCATCGGTCACGAATAAATAAATCTTCTGGTTTTCCTTACTCTCTTGAACGGAAACAATTTCGAATTCAGCACTGACCATTTTACTTTCCGTAAATGAGCATCCCACGGATACAATAGCCAAAGCCATTAATGCCAAAACAACTCTATTTTTTTTTTCATGATCCTTTAATTTGATGTTTCCATAAATATAGAAGCAGTTCAATTTTCAGTGCGTTAATTAGTGTAAAAAAATGTAAATAAGTGAATTCAGTAACATATTTGTGCGCCTTAGAGTCTTCAAAAAGCATTTTCAAAAGCTTAGCTGCGGGCGTAGATTTAATTGAGTAACTTGTAAATGCTTTACATGATCAAGTAGCTTATTTCCAAAAATCGAAGTATATTTGTTTAACGATATAGAGAAATGATTAAACAGAGTAATTTATGATAGTTAAAAAGGAAGAAATCCATTCTTGGGATTCTAAATACCGATTAAAGTTTATCAACTCTTTGTCCGGCTATAAGGGCGTTCATCTCATTGGGACAAAAGGAAAAGACGGCAGCACAAATGTTGCAATCTTTAATTCCATCGTTCATATAAGCTCAGAACCTGCTCGAATTGGATTCATTATGAGACCACTCACGGTGCCGAGAGAGACGTATCAGAACATTATCGAGACGGATTATTACACAATCAATCACGTGCATAAATCGTTCTTAGAGCAGGCGCACTTTACCTCAGCCAAATTCAACTCGGATGAATCGGAATTTGATTTTTGCAACCTCAAGGAAGAATATACAGAAAACTTCCACGCCCCTTTCGTTGGTGAGAGCAACATTAAAATTGGATTGAAATTAATTGAGGACATCGAAATAAAAGAAAGTGGATGCCGACTTGTTGTTGGAGAAGTGCAATTCATTGACACCAATGAGGAGTATATCGAAGAAGATGGACAATTGGATTTAGAGAAAGCAAATGATGTCAGCGTTACCGGTTTGAATCAATATTCATCCGTTAAAAAATTGACAAACATTCCTTACGCTCGAAAAGAAGACCTTCCCAACTTTAATCAAAAGAAGCGCCCAGACAATGTCGTTTTTGATGATGAAAGTCAATCGTACAACGCGAACATATTGCCTTACGGAACGAATATCGGAGCTCCAAGTATCAACACAAGCAGTGTTTCAGTATGGAAAAGCCGAGGAATCACGAGTTTCAATCATGTTCTCAAAAGTAAAATTGAGGGAATTAAAGAGGAATATGACACCCTTCTAAAAACTTATGAAATCAACGAATTGATCTACAGTTCCAAATACAGTTTTGAGCCGATAATTGGAGAGCTTTACCATTTATACGAGAAGGACAACACAGATGAAAATTTCTTGTCAATTGTACCTCCGCACACGTGGAAAAGAAAACACCTCGGATCGTTTAAGTTGAACAGCGAAAAAGTGTGGAGTGAAATAAAAGACTAAGATGACAGATTTAAAGAAACAAATCCGACCCGAAATACCGAGCATTACAAAAACGGAGAATTTCAACGCGGAAGAGCGATTTCAAAATGAAGTCCTTCGCCCAATTATCAAGCTTCAGCACGATCTTATATTGTGCTACTTTGAACATCATCTTGAACAGAACAAGGTGAAGATAAATGAACTCAGTACGATTCAAAAGAAGGATTTAACGCGAAAATTATTCAAAGG
>JAWUWJ010000035.1:0-13898 GCA_034111925.1 Crocinitomicaceae bacterium | reverse complement strand
GAAGGAACGTATATTTTTAATTCCGCTTTATTTCTATTCGACATAAGCAGGAACGCTGAGGTTCCGCAGATCAAAACAATGAGAGCGCTGTATATGCTTTTCTTCATTATCCTAGTTTATCGGCTTGCTCGTTGGCTTTTTTCATAATGGCGTCCGCTTTGTTGTCGCCTTCTTTTTCTAAGGCCACTGCTTTCTTTTCAGCCTCTTCCGTGTATTTTTTTGCCGCTACCTGCGCCAATTTTTTCTTTATCGGATTGCTTCCAGCTTCCTTAATCAACTTCTTTCCGTGAGCATCTGCCTCTGTTCTTATTTTGTCGGCTCCCTTTTTAGCAAAAGCTTTCGCCTCATTTGCTTTTTTCTGAGCATCCGCTAAAATCGCTTTCTTTTGCTTTTCAATCTCTTCCTTAATGTCATCAACTTTATCGTCGATAATTGCAGTCACAGAATCTTTTACTACGGTCTTTATTTCTTCAATAAGGTTTCCAATTTGAGCTTTCGCCGCTTTTGAAACTTGTTCCTTTAAATCCGTTGTGATTGTGGGATTTTTAGGATCTCCACTCGCAAAAACATTGACTGGAATGAATGCAGGCAAGTCGCCCATTTTAATCGCCGGATGAAGTCCGTTAAGCGTTGTTAACCCTTTTTCAACCTCCTTTAAAATAGATGTAGGAATTTTAGCTTTTGGAACATTCATCGCGAACTTATAGTTCATGTCTTTTTCTAAAGTCGTATACCCTGAGACTTTAGTGTTAATTCCACCAAGTTTCAAATCGAAAGGAGTTAACATTACTTTTCCGTCATGGATTGAGAAATGCGTCGCAAAATTCTTGAATGTTTGATTTGATAAATCCTTGAACTTCGTTACTTTTTCAATCTTGTTCAGGAGTTCAAACCCCGTCACTTGAAGCTTGTTTGAGCTAACATCGCCATCACTGGAGATAGAGTTCATCACAGGCATTAATCCAGACGTTAAGTCAGAACTCATGTCAAAATTAGAAGATATTTTTCCTTTTGCGAATTTGGCAATTGGTGCTAATTTCTCAACTGTCAAGAAGTTTTTTGTCAAGTCTTCGATGTTAATTCCTTTCAGCTTATAGCCGAAATCAAATTTTGGATTCTCGTGGTCTTGGGTATTATAATTTCCCGTTAATCCAATATCTCCACCCATTGCTTTCATGTCAAAATTGCTCAATTCTGCAACCTCATCCTTAAGAACCAATTTTCCAGTAATGTCCTTAGCATCAATTCCGCTGTAGCGCGCCTTTTTGATGTTCGTTGACATATTAAAGTCAATGTTTTCAGGAACAAGAGATGGTTCTGGCTCGACAGTTGCTCCTGCGCGTTCGCCTCGCCCATCAACTGGAGCTGCTTCTTCTTCCGGGTAAATCCCCATCAATTCGTCAAGATCTATGTAATCACTGTTTAGGTTGAAATCACCTGCCAAGACATCATCTCGAAGCATGTAACCGAAATAGTTGCGAACCTCACCATCCATTTGAAAATCAGATTTGCCCATTTTAGCATCCAATTCATTCAAAGCTAGATTCTCAGGGGAGAATGTTAATTTCAAATGATTGATATCTACATCTTCAGATAACTCTTCAGATTTATAATTCATTTCCGACAATTCCACTGTTCCCTCTGCCGTAAATTTCTCGTAATCCTCTGCATCCAAAGCGCTCATTTTACCTTTGATATCAACATCGGCATCTAGAATTCCAGTGTATTCCTCACCGTTTTCCATTGGAATGAAATCCTTTATTGTGGCCAAATCAACATGGCTATTGATTGAAGACTGAATGTAAGGATCAGACATTATTTTTTTCATGTACAGGCTTCCGTCAATGGTATTCTTTGAAAGGTTCGCATGGAATTTCGGCATGTCAAATGTCATGTCATCAAGGTCCTCACCACCGGGGAATTTACTTGATGCGTCCACTTGAACATTTGTAATTTTGCTTAGCCCAGGATATTTGATTGATCCGTCTTTCAGTTTGACACCAAAATCCCATCCTGGCATGTTTGTCGAGTCCATTTTACCTTTAATCAATCCATTAAGCGTCATCGAGCCTGATGAAACCATGCTTTCATATCCTGAATGATAGAATGTCGGAATGAGAGATAAGAAGTCTTTGAATGAAGATTTTGACGCATCAAGTTTCAAATCCATATCATCGTAACCTTCGAACATTTCGTAATACCCATCGAGAGATAAGTCCACGTTATTCAACGCAATTGTGTTTTTCTTTAGTGTGAATTTCGACGATTTCTCAGTGAATTTCATCAATAGATTAATGTTAGCGTCTGTTTTCACATCGGTCAAATAACTGAGTCCATCCATGCGATAGGTCAACTTGTCCATTGTTGTCGTCGTTTCAAAATCAACAACATCGGCCGTTAAATCTCCGGTTCCGGTGTGGTTTACATTGATCAGTTCAGCGAACATATCCGAAGCACGATCATCGTATTTGATTCGAGCATTGGTAATTGTATATTCTTTCAATGATAATTTAAAGCTCGACGGCTCTTCAATTTCCTCTTTTGTTTTTTCCGTGTCGGGTTTCACGATATCGTAATTCGCTAATCCGTTTTCCAATACCCGAACGTCAATAATTGGCTCGTCTATGTGGATTTCATCAATTTCTATTTGATCGCCTCCAATGACACTCCAAAACCCTACATGTGCAGTTAAAGTTTTGATTTTCATTAGTTCAACACCTTTAAACTCTTTTATTCCCGTCAATCTAGCATCGTGGATCTCCACAGTCATATTGGGGAAAGTGCTTATAAAAGTTAAGTCAAAATCATCAATAGAAAGCTTTGCATTTAGGTTTGTATTTACCTCGTCAATCACCATTTGTTTGATCTCATCCTTAAAGATTATTGGAATAAGAATTAAGAGCAAAATGATTACGAGCAGGGAGATACCTGTCCATTTTAGGATTTTTTTAACGACCTTTTTCATGAAATAATGGGGTTTAATATTAATCGTATATCAAATATAAGAAAACGCCTCATTTTCAGCCTGAAAATAGTATTGATAAATGTTAATTTTTTAAACAGGCAAAAAATCATATTTCAAACGCAATATCTGATTATCTTTGTTTCCAATTTATCAATTACAGATGGAAAAATTTGCTAGAGGCTTTTTCTCGATTCGAATGATGGCTGTTGGAATGTTAGTGTTCTTATTGTCTATTGGGTTTGCCACTTTTATAGAAACAAAATTCGACACTCAATCTTCAAAACTAGTTGTTTACAACGCGATGTGGTTTGAACTTTTGTTGGTGTATTTGGCAATGAGCCTTATCGCGAACATTTTTAGATACAAAATGTTTCGACCTGAGAAAATCGCTATTCTCTTCTTCCACCTCTCTTTTATTGTCATGCTGATTGGTGCTGGAGTGACGCGCTACGTTAGTTTTGAAGGCCTGATGGTGGTTAAAGAAGGGCAAGAATCGAATTTTATTTATTCCTCGGATCCGTATTTCTGGATGAAAGTGAATGATGGAAAAATGCAATACACTTGGGATCAAAAGGCATTTATGACTGAGATTTCAGATTTTTACAACGATTTCGATCATGAGTTTGAGTTACCAGGACATGCGCCTATAACAGTTGAATACGCAGGTTACCGCAAAAACTATATGGATTCTTTAGTGACGAAAAAGTCATTTAAAGAGACTAGTTTGGAAATCGTAACGGGTGGTATGAAGTCCAATTTTGTAACGGAAGGTTCGTTCCTAATGGTTGGTGAAGTTGCAATTTCTTTCGATAAGAAAGACGCCATGCCTGGGATTCAGATCACACGAAATGGAGCCAAGTTAATGATGCAATCTAAATTCCCAATCACCTATTTGGCAATGTCTAAGGTTCAAAAGGCCGCTCGAACTGGCGGAGTTGCGGATTCATTGTACCAGAATATTCCAGTTGATAGTTTAGTTCCATTTGAAACGGCGACATTATACAAGGTTGGCGAACAACAATTTGTTCTGAAATCTGTTCGGAAACACTCAAAAATGATGATGGTTAAAGCCCCAGAGAAAAATATGGGCCGCGATATTTTAACCGTGAAAGTAATTGATGGAAATGAGTCTAAACTTGTTGATCTAAGAGGAGGTGAAGATGCCATTCCTACAAGGGCTGTATTTGAATTTAAAGGTTTGATTTACGAAATGGATTATGGTTCGAAGGAAATTGTTGTTCCTTTCTCCGTTTACTGTAAAGACTTTAAATTGGATCGCTACCCAGGATCAAATTCACCATCTTCGTTTGAGAGTTTTATTACGATTATTGATAAAAAAAACAACTACAAAAAGAATACAAGCATTTACATGAACAATGTAATTGACTACAAAGGATACCGCCTTTTTCAATCTGGATACGAACAGGATGAAAGCGGAACGCATCTTAGTGTCAACCACGATTGGTGGGGAACGAACCTCTCATACTTGGGCTACTTGATGATGGGAATCGGAATGGTACTTTCTCTATTCTCCAAGCATGGAAGATTTAGAGAATTGAATGTGTTGATGAAAAAGACAAACAATAAATTGGAGAAAATGTGGCTTCCAGTAATTGCTCTGTTAGTTTCGACTTCAATGAGTCTTGCGACTCAAGACTCTACTGCAAACGCTTCCAATTTGGATACGGTATCTCATACAGAACATCACGATCATGATGGCCACGACCACGAAGGACATGATCACAGTGATCCGAATCACAAGCATGAAGAAGCGCAAGTGCCAATGAAAAATATGGCATTTAATGTCATGACGGAAGAGCATTCTGAAGAGTTCGCTAGACTTCTTGTACAAGATTTCAGAGGCCGTATCATTCCAATGCACACCTTATGTAGTCAATTGCTTCGGAAAATTCATAGAGACGATACTTATGGCGAGTACAATGCAGTGCAGGCAATCATTAGTATGCACATCTATTGGGATTATTGGAAGAATGAGAAGATGATTTTTATCTCTAGAAAAGGAGGGATTCGCGAGAAATTGAAGTTGGAAGGAAAGTATGCTTCTTACGACCAATTACTAGATGAAGAGGGAGAATTCATCTATTGGAAAGAGTACAATAAGTCACATCAGGCTTCGGAAGCTGACCGGAATGAGTTTCAAAAGAAAGTCTTGTTGTTGGGTGAGAAATTCCAAATTCTACAGACCATCTATTCCTTTAAATGGGGGAATTTGAAAATTTTACCTATAAAAGACGATAAGAACGAAACTTGGACTCCGATTGGAATGTCAGACAAGGATCCGGAAGGTTTTAATACTGCTGTTGCTTATTTCAATGCGTTGAACGACGCTTATTCGAATCAGGGGGGGTACAAACTTGCATCGGAGAAGTTAGATGACCTGAAGAAATACCAAAGAAAGTTCGGAGCAAATGTTGTTCCTAGTGAGGATGTGGTTGAGCTTGAGATTCGTTACAATAAGATGAAAATCTTTGAGACTGTAACAAATTACTACCTGTATCTTGGTCTATTGATTTTGATCATCTTTTACGTAAAAGTGTTTATTCGCCGTACAGCAAAAGCAAAGAAAGTCTTTAAAATGATAGGATTGGTATTGATTGGGCTTACGACCATAGCGTTCCTATATCATGGATACGGAATCTACATGCGAATGATGATCACTGGCGAAGCTCCTTGGAGTAATGGTTTTGAGGCGATCGTTTTCATCTCTTGGGTTACCGTTTTAACAAGTTTGATTTTTGCTCGAAAGAACATTGCAATATTGGCAGGAGGAACAATTATGGCGTTCTTTATGTTGTGGGTAGCGAATATGAATTTATTGGATCCTGAAATCACACCACTTCAGCCTGTACTGAAATCATATTGGCTGATGATTCACGTTGCCATTATTACTGCTAGTTACGCACCATTGGGTCTTTCATGTATGCTAGGGCTTATGAATCTTGTACTTTATATATTTAGAGGTAAGAAAAACGGAAAAGTTATCGGATTGGAAATTGCAGAGATCAGATACATGGCCGAAATAACAATGATCATTGGATTGTTCATGCTTACGATCGGTACGTTCCTTGGTGGTATTTGGGCGAACGAATCATGGGGCCGTTACTGGGGATGGGATCCAAAAGAAACATGGGCACTCGTTGCCGTTTTGGTATATGCGGTCATTCTACATTTACGTTACATTCCTGCCTTGAAAGATAAGTTTACATTCAGTGTGCTTTCCTTCTGGGGCTATGCTTCAATTCTGTTTACGTTCTTTGGAGTAAATTTCTACTTGGTTGGTTTGCACTCGTATGCAAATGGAGATGGCCTAGGAGAATTTCCTAGTTGGTTAATCTCGACTATGGTAGCATTCTACGTCTTCACTGAAATTGCATCGGTTCAAAACCAGTTGTATATCGCTAAAGGGAAAGTAGCAGCGTCGTATTTCAAGAAAAAGATTGCGCTTATAGTAGGCTTTGTTCTATTCACTTCCTTTATGCTTTGGATATTGTCCGTAACTGAATTCTCGGCGATGGTAATTCCATTACTTCAAATCCTTGGCTTAATAGCCTTGATGAATGCTTTACAATACGGATATGTTTCTCTTAGGAGGAACTCGAACACTTCGACAGAAATCGATGAGATATGAAATTAGATATTTTAGTTTTTGCTGCGCATCCTGATGACGTTGAATTGGGCTGTTCAGGTACGTTAATGAAACAAATTGAAGCTGGTTCTAAAGTTGGAATTGTCGATTTGACGCAAGGTGAAATGGGATCTCGCGGTACCATTGAATCCCGTTATGAAGAGGCTGCAGCTGCTTCTGAAATCATGGGGATTCACGCGAGAGTGAACCTGAAAATGGCCGATGGTTTTTTCGAAATCAATGAAGCGAATAAACGATTGATCATTGAACAAATCCGAAGGTTTCAACCTAAGGTTGTATTGATGAATGCTGTAAATGACAGACATCCTGATCATGGTCGAGGTTCAAAACTAGTGTCAGAAGCTTGTTTTTTATCCGGATTGATCATGTATGAAACAGAGTGGGAGGGAAGTAAGCAAGAAGCTACTAGACCTAAGGCCGTTTATCATTACATCCAAGATTATTACATCAAACCAGATTTCGTTGTTGACGTTACGAAGTACCATGAACGTAAAATAAACGCGGTTCAGGCATATAAAACACAGTTTTACAACCCTGAATCAAAGGAGCCCGAAACTCCAATTTCAGGATTGGATTTTTTAGAATCGATTTCCGCAAGAATGATGGAGTTTGGCCGTCCTGCTGGATTTAAATATGCAGAAGGCTTTACTGCTGAGCGTTTTATCGGTGTAGAAAATATTACGGACCTTATTTGAAAACCCATCGTTAACGCTTTGTATACACTTTACTTTTGTAGAGAAGCAACGCATGCGCTATTTTTACGTTTAAATTATACGCCAACACCACTGCTACTATTGCTGTATTTGAAAAAATTAGAATAGAGACGAATGAAAAGTTTTTTATTGAGTGGATTATTTTGTTTGATAGTGGTGTTTGGGTCAAATGCCCAGTGTGCCAACCCTACAACAATGCTATTTGAAGATTTCGAAGGAGCAGCTCCAGTAATTGGAAGTATTCCTGGAACTACTTATGGCTCAGTTTGGAATAATGCGGCTTACATACTCAGTGGCTCTCAACACGGATGGTTTAACGTTGTCAATGGTTTAGGAGATGTAGATGTTTACGACAGAACCGTAAATGGTTTTTGTGTTGGAGCAGATGCAGCAGTGTCATTTTGGACACGACAATCTTTCGGCGTGACGAACGTCACATTCACTGCTTTTGATGATTTGAATGTTGTTCTAGGAACAACAACACTTAATTTAACGAATGTCTATCAGCAGATTACGTTTAATTTCATTGCTTCAACCCCTGGTGTTCGTTTTGTAATTCATTGTAATTCTATCGGTGGTAATGGTGTTGATATTGTCATTGAAGATTTATTATTTACCCAATGCGCAAGTTCACCAACCGAAGATGTCGCTTATACAGATTGTTCTTCTCTTCTCCCGTTTGATTTATTTTCTTTCTTCACGGCTATTCCTGCTGGAGGAACATGGAGCGGTCCTTCTGTTTTAACGAATGGAGATTTGGGAACATTTGATCCATTTGTTAACGTTTCAGGGCTTTATTCCTATACTGAAATAACAAATTGTGGACCCGTTGTTTCAACGGTAGATATTTCATTAACCAACGATATTGATTTAGGAAATGATACAACCTTTTGTACAGGAAATGCTTTGAACTTAGATGCAGGTCCTGGATTCGATACTTATTTATGGTCAAACGGTGCAACGACGCAAGCAATTAACGTATCAGCCACTGGAACGTACAGTGTTGTGGCTGGAGTTCCATTGACGAACCTTGTAGTTAATGGAGATTTTGAAGGGGGTACAACAGCCGCAGCAAACAACTTTACAACTGGATATGCAGTTGGAAGCGGTGGAGCATGGGGACTGCTTTCGAATGCTGGAGAATGGGCAGTTACCACATCTTCAAACCTTGTTCACAACAATTTCCCTGCATGTACAGATCATACAACAGGAGCAACCAATATGTTTGTTGCCAACGGAGCATCAGTTGCGAATATTAACGTTTGGAGTCAGACGGTACCCGTAACTCCAAATACAGATTATTTATTCTCTTTCTGGGCAATGCGTGTTAGTAACGATCCAAATCCAGCAGATCTTCAATTGTTTATTAATGGAGTACCTATTGGACCTGTTAATTCAACAGCTGGTATTTGTGCTTGGGTACAGGCAGCAGATTCATGGAATTCTGGAGCTGCAGTTTCTGCGGTTTTAAGTATTGTGAATCAAAGCACGGCAGGATCTGGAAATGACTTTGCTCTAGACGATATCACTTTTGCACCAGTTTGTACTGCAACGGATACTATCGCGGTAAATGTTCAAGCGCCTTCGCAAATTGTAACTTTTGTTGATCCTTCATGCAATGGAATAGCAGATGGAGAAATTCACATCGACAATAATTTAGCGGATGATTATAGTGATGATGGCGGATTAACTTGGCAATTGGATTCGTTCTTTGTCAATGTTCCAAGTGGTATTTACAATATATGTTCTCGAACAACTATTGGATGTATCGTTTGTGAAAACGTTGTTGTGACTGATCCACCTCCTGTTGTTGTAACGGCTAGTGCAAACATAGTAATTTGTGAAAACGGTTCAACAGATATTAGCGCTACCGCAATTGGTGGAGCCGTATTTTCTTACAATTGGGACTTCACAGCAGACACGACGGATACTCAAAATGTGTCTCCTGTAAATGATTCTATTTTCTATGTGTATGCGGAAAATGAAAACGGATGTATTTCAGAAATGGATTCTGTTATAGTAACGGTTAATCCTCCTTTGGATGGAACAATTTCGGCAGACATATCAATTTGCCCGGGTGATCAAACAACAATCGATGCTACTGCAAGTGGCGGAATGGGAGCACCTTATACCTTTACTTGGAGTTCTGGGGCTGTGAATACCAGCGCTGGATTAGACGCGATAACAGTTTCTCCTGTCGCGACAACGGTTTATACGGTTACGATTACAGATGGATGTGAATCCTCTCCGTTTGTGATTAGCAATACTGTGACAGTTGCACCAGTTCCTGAACCTTCTTATTTGATTACGAGTCCGCCTCAATGTGAACCAGCGACATTCGAAATAATTAATACAACGAATCCTAATTTGAGTGATATTATCGATTGGACCGTGAATGGAACGGAAGTGTTTGCCAATCAAGAGTCGATTTCAACAGGGCCATGGATGGCTGGAAATTATGATTTAGAAATGGTTGTGACTTCTTCTGACGGTTGTGTTGGAACTGCATATTTCCCTGGAGCTTTGATTGTTCAGCCTGTACCAGTGGCGAACTTTACTTACAGTCCATCACCTGTAACGATGTTCAACACAAATGTTGTTTTCAATAATGGATCGATTGGTGCTGAATATTACCAATGGTATTTCGAAGAAGGTGAACCTGCGACGTCGTCAAGTTTCAATCCTACAACAGACTTCCCAGATGGACAAGTTGGAACGTATGAAGTGATTTTAATTGTTGAATCTGAATTGGGTTGTTTTGATACAATCGTAAAAGATGTTCAAGTGTATCCAGAGGTTATTCTTTATGCTCCAAATACATTTACACCAGATGGAGATGAATTCAATCAACTTTGGAATGTCTATATCGAAGGAGTAGATATTTACAATTTTGAATTAACACTCTATAACCGTTGGGGTCAACAAATTTGGATCAATAATGATCCAGGTCAAGGTTGGGATGGAACCTTTAATGGTCGATTCGTTCAAGCTGGAACGTACGTTTGGACAATTACTGCGAAGGATTTATTGAATGACGAAAAGTACGAGTTCAACGGTCACGTTAATATCCTTAAATAAGATCTAGAATTTCGAGTTGGCCATTCATCTGAACGCTGTCGCCTTTACTTTTTCCCAAAAGCTTTTGTCCCATTGGACTTGTTGCCGTCAAACAAAAAACGGTCTCGTTTTCAACATCTATTTGTCCGAGTCCGACGGAAAAGAAAAAATAGCCTCTGCTTGATTTCACCAAACTTCCGTACTGAATTGTTGAGTGCTCATCTTCTGGATTCACCTTCGCGAGAGCGCTACGTAACAATGTCATTTGGTTTAACGATTTGGAAAGCTTTTCCTGTTCTAATTGAGCCATCGCACGACCTGTTTCATGCTTGTCACCGGCAGAGCTTTTCGTTTCGTTCGTAAGCGATTTTTGAAGTTCATCAAATTGTACTTGAATCCGATGGATGCGACTCATCAACTCTGTTTTCAGCGTTTTAAATACCAATTGTTTATCCAACATGCTTACTGATAAGTTTGGACCATTCGTTCAATATTGACTCCTCGGAATATTCAGCGGCTTTTGCTGTCAACGTTTTTTGATTGAACTCAAGGTTGCCATTCATGAATTGAAGCATCGCGTTTTTTAAATCGTCGCTATTTCCTTTTTCAACTTGAATGCCCAATTCAGAACTCATGCCATTGGCAATTCCAACAGAACTCGATATTACGGGTGTTCCAGTTGCCCAGGCTTCAGCCAAAACGATTGAGAAGGATTCATAATCAGAAAACAAAAGGAATGCATCAGAAGCATGATAATAAGGTACGAGTTCGTGCCATTGCAACGGGCCGATAAATTCAATAACATCGTTGAGTCCTAATTCTTCGCAATACTTTTTCCAATCTGAAATATCTTGATCACAGATAATTGTCAATTTGAAGTTGGAGTTTTCCTTTTTTAAGAGTTCAACCGCCTCAATAATTCCATCGGGGTTTTTAGTATTGTGATCAAATGTCGAAATGTGCAAAAATTGCGTTTTCTCATTCTTAACCTTCGGCTTAGCGGAAAATATATCCACATCAATGTGATTTCCTATAACGTTGATCTCTCTTTTCTTGAAGTTCGGTTCCATGTCCGCTTTTAACACGTCGGATACAGCAATGATTTCCGTTGATTTTTTACGAATCTGCCCTAAAATCCAATGGTGCATTCGGCCCCATTTAAAAGGTCCTTTTGGCCTAAAGTAAGATCCATGTTCAATATAATAGATTGGACATCCAAAATTCTTCCTTGCAACTAAAAATTGCCAACCTCTTGGTAGCAATATATTACCAATGATCAAATTCACATTGTCCAAGCGATCTACCCCGCGAATTAATGCAGCGCGTTCTTGTTTCTTTCTTGCGAAAATATGTCCGTTGCCATTGAATTTAACTAGAATTTCATCGAATCCCGTTTTTTCGGATTTTTCGAATTCAATTTCACCGCCATCTTTTGCTACGGTATGAACTACAGTAACTTTATAACGTTTTCCTAAGAGTTGTGCTTGACGCTCAACGAAATTGCCTAAAAAAGGGTGTTCTTTTGATGGATACCAAGAACTTAAAATGAGGATATGGATGTCATTATCTGCCATGAAATGACAAAATACGAAATTAAGCCAATGTCTTCTCGAAAACTGATTTTACCTGATCAAGAGCGAAATCGATTTCTTCCTTCGTTGTGAGTCTTGAGAATGAGAAACGCACATTCGGACGCTCCATATCTGCTCCAATTCCTTCCAAAACATGAGAGCCTTTTGAAGCTCCAGAAGAGCAAGCGCTACCTCCAGAAACTGCAACACCTTTCATGTCTAATGTGAAAAGTAACATGCTCGATTTTTCATTTTTCGGGAAACATACATTTAGAACCGTGTACAATGATTTTTCTGGAGTCGTTTCTCCGTGGAAATTAATTGCATCGAAATAATCTTTCAATTGATTGATCATGTACGTTTTCAATTCTTGTACATGATTTTGGTGATTTTCCAAATCTTCATATGCCAAGTCCATTGCTTTTGCCATTCCAACAATCCCGTAAACATTTTCCGTTCCACCGCGAAGACCTCTTTCCTGAGCTCCACCATGAATTAATACGTCTGCCTTGCGGTCTTTATTGATGTATAAAAATCCAATTCCTTTTGGTCCGTGGAACTTGTGTGCTGCTCCCGCTATGAAATCAATATCCAAAGCATTCAAATCAAATTTGTAATGACACATTGTTTGAACCGTATCTGAATGGAAAAGCGAGTTGTATTTGCGGCACAATTCACTTACTTTTTCAATAGGAAGTAGCGTCGATATTTCATTGTTTGCGTGCATCAATGACACAAGCGTTTTATCTTCTGATTGAAGCAATCGTTCAAGATCTTTTAAATCTACATTTCCCTTTTCGCAAACGTTCACGTAAGAAACACGCACCTTTTCCGATTTCATGTGCTCAGCTGTGTGTCCAACGGCGTGGTGTTCCAATTCCGATGTTATAATGTGCGTAACGCCCATTTGATTTACAGCAGAATTTAACGCCATGTTATCTGCTTCCGTTCCACCTGAAGTAAAAATGATTTCAGACGGTTGACAGTTCAAATGCTTTGCAATTGAGCGCCTTGAGGTTTCGATAAGAGCCTTTGATTTACGACCATAACTATGGGCCGAAGATGGATTACCAAATCCTTCTTTCAAAACAGGAAGCATAGCTTCTACAACTTCTTTTGCAATTGGCGTTGTCGCCGCGTTATCCAAGTATACAGACATGAGCATTAAATTTATGCTCCAAATATAAAATTATTACGGCAAATCTTTGCCTAAGACATGACGCATTGTTTCGTCGCCTTTTGGAGCGCGTTTTAGGTTTTCAAGAAAGAAGATGCTTTTCTCTATTTTTTTATCACTGGATTTGATCTGAATAACCAAATAAATGATAGCTCTTTGGAATCCCATTCGAAGTGAATTAAACCGCTCTGATCCCTCGTGATCCTGTTCTAGCACTTCAGTGAATTCTTCAGGGACTTCAAATCCGTACTTAGAAAAATCACGTTTAAGTTCTACTGATATTTCATCGTTTAAATGAACATCTAGTTCTTTCATTCTCGCTTTTGAAAGTGCAATATAGGCCGTATTATTTCCTAAGGAAACAGAGCCTCCTTGCCACGTGATTTTATCGTTAAGAGTTATGTGGAAACGCTGATTGTATAACGATCCTGTGTCATCCTTTGTCCAAAATAATTTTAGAATTTCATCTGTTACAGTAACGTGATGCATCTTCAACTTGGCTAGGTGTCCTATTTTCGATTTGAATTTCACGTAGGGAAGGTAATAATTCTAAAGGAAATTGGGTTAAAAACTAAAAGGCTAAATAACACACTTTGCATTCGTCATTTGAACTCCTTTCTGAAAATTTAAAGCACCTATTAATTCACGATTAGAGAAATGAGCATAATAAACGTTACACTCTAGTGAAGATTTACGTTTCGGCTTAACAGTTTAAACTGAATAAAGCTTTTGTTTATCTTAAAAAATC
>JAWUWJ010000034.1:0-37211 GCA_034111925.1 Crocinitomicaceae bacterium | reverse complement strand
CGTATATTTGATCTCCAAAAAATGGAACGGCAGATGGGAGAAATCACCGAGAAAAAGAATACCAAAGCAATGAAAACATCTAAAGAAACGCTTTTCGAAGCATTTAAATTGATGTGTACCGCGAAGACACTCGCAGAAAAGTATGAGGACAACAAGGAGGTAACTTCCAAGTATGTTCATGCGACTTCTAGAGGTCACGAAGCGATTCAACTAGCTTGTGGAATGCAGCTTAAACCACAAGATTGGGTTGCACCTTATTACCGTGATGATAGTATTCTTCTTGGAATTGGAATTACTCCGTACGAACTGATGTTGCAAGTTTTCGCAAAGAAAGACGATCCATTTTCAGGAGGTAGAACATACTACTGCCATCCATCTTTGAAAAGAGATGACATGCCAAAAATTCCACATCAATCATCTGCAACAGGAATGCAGGCAATCCCAACAACGGGCGTTGCGATGGGAATTCAATACAAAGAAAAGCAAGGTCTTGCTGAAGATTTCGGAGGCGAAGACCCAGTTGTGGTTTGTTCGCTAGGAGATGCTTCTTGTACAGAAGGTGAAGTTTCTGAAGCGTTCCAAATGGCAGCGTTGAAACAATATCCAATCGTTTATTTGGTACAAGACAACGAATGGGATATTTCGGCAAATGCAGCAGAAACAAGAGCTCAAGATATTACACAATACGCGAAGGGATTCAATGGAATTGAAGTGCGTACAATAGATGGAAGTGATTTTGAAGAATCGTTCCAAACAATGAAAGAGGTTTTCGAAATCGTTCGCGCGGAAAGAAGACCGTTCATCGTTCACGCCAAAGTTCCTTTACTTGGTCACCATACTTCTGGTGTACGTAAGGAATGGTATAGAGATGATTTGGAAGAGGCGGCAACACGCGATCCTTATCCAAAATTGAAAGAATTACTAAGAGAAGCGGGAATTGGCGAAGCGGATATTATCAATGTTGAAGCGGATACTAGAAAACTCGTTGATTCTGAATACGAAAAAGCATTAAACGCTGAAGATCCAGTTCCGGAATCTATCACTGATTTTATTTTCGCACCAACTCCAATTACGGAGGAGGCGGGTGAAAGAGAACCAAAAGGAAAGAAGAAAACTGTAATGGTTGATTCAGCCTTATTTGCCGTTCGAGAATTAATGGCGAAACACCCTGAAGCGTTATTGTACGGTCAAGATGTTGGTGGACGTTTGGGAGGTGTTTTTAGAGAAGCAGCGACTTTAGCGCAACAATTTGGCGACGATAGAGTATTCAATACGCCAATTCAAGAAGCATTTATTATTGGTTCTACAGTGGGAATGTCAGCCGCTGGCTTGAAACCATTCGTAGAAGTTCAATTCGCAGATTATATTTGGCCTGGCCTCAATCAGTTATTTACTGAAGTGAGCCGATCGTATTATTTATCGAATGGAAAATGGCCTGTAAGCTGTGTAATCCGTGTTCCAATTGGAGCTTACGGTTCTGGTGGACCTTACCATTCTTCAAGTGTGGAGTCAATTTTGACGAACATTAGAGGGATTAAAGTAGCGTATCCATCAACAGGAGCTGATTTAAAAGGATTGATTAAAGCCGCATTTTATGACCCGAATCCAGTTGTTCTTTTGGAGCACAAAGGATTGTATTGGTCTAAAATTGAAGGAACAGAAGGAGCAATGTCGATTGAGCCAGATGAAGATTACGTGATTCCATTTGGTAAAGCGAGAGTGGTTCAAGAAGCTGCTCAGGATAAAGTTGACGCGAGTGAATCATGTGTCGTGATTACTTACGGTCGTGGTGTTTACTGGACAATTGAAGCGTGTAAAGGAATTGAAGATCAAGTTGAAATCATTGATTTGAGAACTTTGAATCCATTGGATTTCGATAAGATTAATGAAGTAGCGAAGAAGCACAGCAAAGTGATGTTGGTTACGGAAGAGTCCGTTGAAGCTTCATTCACTTTAGGTTTGGCAGGTAGAATTCAACGCGATAACTTCGAATACTTGGATGCTCCAGTATCTATTGTTGGATCGGTTGATACACCGGCAATTCCATTGAATTCAATTCTAGAAGCGACGTTGCTTACAAATGCTGAGAAAGTAAAAGCTGAACTTGAAAAGTTGCTTAATTATTAGAATTCATCAACTTGGTTAACGTGAAAAGTTGCCAGTAAAAGTTCGTTGAGTTTTTATCTTTTAAGGTCGATAGGTTCAATAGTTCGTTGTGTTCCCATTCTTTCACAATTGCTTGCAATTCGTTTGAGAATTCGAAATCATTCATTGAAATTCCTTTTTTCTTCTCAAGTAGAAATGCCGGAAGGAATCCTTTAATTTTTTGCTTGTTGTGAATACGTCGAACACTTTTAGAATTCTCGACAACTTCATCCCAATTTGGATTGCTCACGTTTTCCAAGCTGCCAGGAAATTGCTTGTACAAGTATTTATAAAGCATTCCATATTCCTTCGCACGTTGAGGCATTGCCAAGCAAAGGCGAATCAATTTTGGATTGTAATATGGCGTTGAGCTCCATGTGTATTGTCGGTTGCGATCTTCTCCTTCCAAGGCCCAGTTAATTCCAGCTTCTCGAATGAGGAAAAAAGTATACTTGTCGTTATAGCTTGCGAACGGGTATGCCTTCAAGGTATTAATTAACTTTTCTTTCAAAACACTTGGGCTGATGTTCGCCATCGCAGCTGCGGTTTCAATACTACAAAATGCATTGTAGCGTAGAATATATCCAATAAGGCTTTTCATTGAACTTAAGTTCTTCAATGGGTATAGGTCTACGAACCATTTTCCACCACCATCGCCAGTGATGGTACTAATATTGCGCTCTTCATGGAGTTTGTAATACGGAAGAATGTAACTCATTGAAAGGTAATTGAACCCTTGTTTGAAGGCCAATAATTCGTCGGTGTCTTCCAGTTGAGTTTCTCCAATTTCAATGACTTCATGCTGATCTTCTGTTCCCAACTGATCAATGATTTTCTTTGATGAAACGTAGTCCAGCTTGTCGACTCCACTAGTTCTGTTGTAAGTTATAAACGGGACTTTGCTGTCAATATCTTTAATCGCTGCAGCGATCAACCGAGAGTCCAATCCGCCACTTAAAGACAAAGTTGGGTTCTCCATTTTCTCTAATCTTGATTTCAATGATTCTTCAAAAACATCTTTGATTTCATCTTTCAATTCATCCAAAGTGTAATCACCGCTGACTGTCATCAAATCAAAGAAACTTCCTCCAGACGGTTTGTTTTCGTTAAGGTCATACGTCATGATCGAGTGGGGCGGAAGCTTCAATACCTTCTTCCACATTGTGTCTTGTCCAAGCGTTAAGCCTAGAAGAATTGACATTCCTAAAACTTCCGGGTCGTATTCTAATTCAATGTTTTGTGTAATGTTTGAGATGTTTCTTGTAATGATAAATTGACCATCCGAAGACCAATAATAAATAGGAAGTCTTCCCCATGAATCGTTGATGACAAGGCATCTGTTTTCTTCTTTATCAATAACGATCAGAACGAATTCACCGTCCCAATCTGCGACCATTGTTGCTATTTCTGCTTCCTCATTTGACTTTACAAGCTCTAACAGTTTCGGAAGTTCTTCTTTCACTTCAAGGTTGTAAATCATTCCTTCCACACAAACTTTAAACCGGTCGTCAATATCTATAAATTCCGAAGGGTAGTTTTTTGGTGTTTGCGAATTCAAAACAACGGAGTCATCCGAATAATAATCCGTGACGTTTAGTCCGTCATGATTGTAAGAACCATCTTCTTTGGAAAATGTAGCTTTTGAACGAAGGTTAAATCCGGGCATTAAATTTTGATTTGGTTTACAATGAGAAGTCGTAAAAATAGTCAAAACAACAGTGAATCTTCCATGAAACTTTCAACAGTCCAATAGAAGGAATCGGAATGAAGTGAGAGCTTTTTAGTATCAATACTTTTGCGAAGAATTGACTCGTGATTTTTGATGGCGTTTTTTATTCGTACTATTCAATCGGTATATGGGTTAATGCTATGAACATTTTGGGGCGCATAACATTTGTGAGCGAGCCAATTATCGGGCATCTTATGGGCTATCTTTACTAGGTAAACTGTTTGAATGAAACTAGATCGAATATATACAGTAAAAGAAATTGCAGCAATAATAGACTGCTCATTCGTTGGTGATGAAAATCATAAAGTCAGTGGTATCAACGAAATACATAAGGTTATTAATGGTGATTTGGTATTTGTGGATCATCCGAAATATTATGACAAAGCGCTTGCAAGTGCGGCAACGACAATCTTGATTGACAAGGAGGTTGAATGTCCCCAAGGAAAGGCTTTGATTATTTCCCAGACGCCATTTGATGACTTTAATAAGCTCACAAGGCATTTTTCACCCTACATTCCACAGTCCGTTTTGATTGCTGAGAGCAGTACGATAGATCCAAGTGCGGTAATATACCCGAATGTTTTTATCGGACATGGAGCCAAAATTGGAAAGAACGTGATTGTTTATCCAGGAGCTGTAATTGGTGATAATTGCATTTTAGATGATGACGTAATTGTTGGTTCGAATTCAGTGATTGGACATTACGCATTCTATTACAAAAAGAAAGATACAGGTTTTGACCGCATGCATTCGTGTGGAGCGGTTCACCTGAAAAAGAGAGTAGAAATAGGTGCTCTTTGTACCATTGATGCTGGAGTTTCGGCGATGACGGAAATAGGCGAGGGCACGAAAATCGATAATCAAGTTCATATCGGACATGATACCGTGGTTGGAAAAAATTGTCTAATGGCCGCGAATGTTGGGATTGCTGGATGCGTTGTTCTTGAAGATAATGTTACGCTTTGGGGGCAAGTTGGTTGCGCTCCGGATTTAACCCTTGGCGAAGGTGTTACGGTATATGCCCAGTCTGGAATTGGAAAGAATCTAGAAGCGGGAAAAACATATTTAGGAAGCCCATGTGGAGAGGTGAAAGTGAAGGTTAAGGAAATGGCCGCTGTAAGAAAGTTGCCTGAAATTCTCGATAACTTATAAAATGAGAGAGGAAGTAGTTAAAAGTTTAGAAAGTCAAATTGAGCTTAAAGATTTTAAGTTGAATTCGCTATTGGACATAACTACGGCCGTAAATTTGAACAAGGACGTTGCTGAATTAACGCGTTTGTTTGAATTCATCGTAAGAGAGCAACTCGGTTACGACAAGTTTGTGTTTTTCAATAAACAAGACACATGGACGTGCTTATTGCGCGTTGGATACAAAGGAAAAGTAAAGGACATTGATGTCGATGAAGAGTTAGGGCGCTTCCATGAAATAACGGAAATAGAGTCTTCTCAATCGGATTTATTAATGGACTTCGATGTAATTGTCCCGGTTTCACATAAGGGCCGGTCGTTGGCTTATATTTTAATTGCTGGCATTGAGAAAAAAGGCCATGTGGATAAGACGCTCAATTACATGAGCTTTATTCAGACCCTTGCAAACATTATTGTTGTGGCTATCGAGAACAAACGAATGGCCCAAGTTGATATCAAGCAAGAACGTCTTAAAAAGGAATTGGAGGTCGCTTCTGTGATGCAGAAGATGTTATTTCCTGCTGACTTGCCTACAAATAAGAAAATGGATATCTCGGCAATGTATAAGCCGCGTCACGAAGTAGGTGGCGATTATTACGATTTCATTCCTCTTGGCGACGATCAATATATAATCTGTATTGCTGATGTTTCAGGAAAAGGTGTTTCGGCAGCAATGTTGATGGCAAACTTCCAAGCGACATTGCGCGCTTTGTTTCAGTACAAGAAATTCGAAATGCAGTCTCTTATTCATGAGCTGAACGACAAAGTAATGAGTAGCGCGAAAGGTGAGAAATTCATCACGTTCTTTGTGGCACATTACGATGCTGTGAGCCGGAAAATGAGCTATGTAAATGCAGGACACAACCATCCATTTTTAACCAACGGAAAAACGGTCAAAGATCTTGATCAAGGGACGATTGGATTGGGAATGTTGGACGAACTTCCGTTTATTAATATTGGTGAAGCGGTATTGAGCCCGAACACAACAATGGTTCTCTACACAGACGGAGTCGTAGAGCTTGAAAACGAATCTGAAGAGTTTTTTGGATCTGAACGCCTGGTTAAGCTGGTCAAGAATTATTATCCTTTGGGAATGAACGATATGAACAGTCTTATCTTTTCTAAGTTGGATGAATGGAAAGGAAAACTAGATCTTGTAGATGACACTGCGATATTTAGTTGTCGGTTTTTTTAAGATGGATTATTAGATTTTTTCGAGCGCTACGCTTTTCGATCATTCGATTTGATTGCTCTTAGAACTATCGAACTACCGCATCAAATACATCTTACCAAAGTCCTTTTTGAAATATTGATCAGCACCAGAAGCTCGATGCTCAATACTTTCGCCATTTAAAAGCGCTTTCACTCGGTATAAATAAACGCCATTCGCTAATGGATCGCCAAACTCGTCTGTTCCGTCCCAAGCGTACTCTGTTATGTTTCTTCCGATTTGAATGAGTCCAAGTTGGTCCTCAGTAATTTCTCTCACCACACGTCCTGTGACGGTCATGATTTGTATGATAATATCGTCCGGTACTTCTGAACCGGTCAATGTAAACACAAAGCGCGTGCTTGTACTAAATGGATTTGGATAATTCATCATTGCCGTGATTGTCGACTCGTGAATGATCTCGAAAGTAACCTTGTATTCAATTTCGCCAGAAACGTTTCCGCTTCGATCGGTACCTTGAACAAATAATGTGTATGTGCCGTCCAGAGTGAATTCTGCAGGCCAAATAATTTTAAATCGTTTGTTTTGAGAGGTTGCAGGAATCCATTGCATCACTGTGTTGCCAATCGCATCATCGAATGGAATTCTTGATTGAGCTCCACTTGGATCTGTTAGGTAAATTCCAAATAAGGTCGTATCAGAAATGTCATCCATTATTAAGAAGTCATTGTCATCTTTCAGTGTAATCAACAATTCACTGTTCGGGTCAATAATGTCGCCATTTAGAATGTGACTTCCATTAAATGTTACATCGAGAATTGGGTTTTTGTCATCCGGATTGACAATGAATGGAATCTGAAGTAAATTATTAAAATGTTCCTGTTCGGGTTGATCCGTGATGTATAAACTTCCATTCACATAAGGATTCACTTCCATCCATAATGAATTAATTCCACCAAGTCCGACAGTACTGAAAGTAATTGTATCTCGAAGAACTTGTCCAGCTTTCAATGAGTCTTGTCGAGGATAAGCGATGAATTGTTTCGTATTGTTTTCGTCTTCGACCCAATAGGAGATCAAAAGCGAATCCATATCAATGTTATAAATGTTCTTTACGTCAACCGCAAATTGAACAGCTTCACCTTCTTGTAACGTATCATTTGGAACAGACCATGTGTATTGAGTTGTTCCGTCAATCGCAGCTTCTGGAAGTGGAGTGAAAAGTACGTGCCAACGGTCTACTTGTGCCGGAGTTAAGTTGACAGGATCACGATAGGTTGCTGTCAAATTAATATAAGGGTACAAAGAAGCGTCAATTATAGGGTTCAGGTTAATTATAGAGTCGTTTAGACTGAACAATGTGTCAATCGACATTTGCTCAACGCCAAAGATATTATAAGCTCTTATCGTTAGTGCGGTAGTGTCAAAGGTGAGAGCCTCATCTGGGTCTTGTTTCCAATGAATTGATCCCCAGTCAGAGGCGGGTCCAATGGTAGTTGAGGTTTCAATTCCCGTATTGTCACCAACCATGTTTGCTATGATACTTGTTTCACCATCCATAGTGGTGGCAACATTCTCGATAGAACTGGCTGGATACCCTTTTTTAACATACATCGCAAAGGCGTGGTTGGGTCGGCCAGCATAAATACTATCACTTCCCAAGGCTGCGAGTGTACTATACATGCTTGGTGCGAGTGAATCCCAAAGATCGTATCGAGCGCCCATTGGAGAATAAATCAACATGTGCTGACCGTTCGGAACTGAATCCGTTATCATATTTTGGAATGCAGCCAATTGCGCCGCATTGTCTTGTCGGAAAGTGAAATACTTCCATGGTTTAATTTCAGAGCCACTAGCCGAAATACCGTTATTATTATTTCCAAATTGATGATTAACATTGTAGAAGATGTCAAATGGTCCTGTCGTGTCTGCTACATATGTTTCCCACGGCTCAAGTGTGATTGAGTCTACAACTACTACTAGAAGCTTATGGGCTAGTCCACTTCCAACACCATACGCTACAAGATCTCCGTCTATTGAGTATCGATTGTAAAAAATTTGAATAGTTCCATCGAATCCATTTGCAACACATTCCAATTGTTTTGAATTTGGTGCGAATTCTCTTCGCCGAGTCGGTCTGTCGTAATTAAGATTGAAAAAACCATTCTTCTTGAACTGATAGAAATGATCTTGTCCCCAACCTGTTTTTCCTTTTATGTGTTGGAATGAGGATTCTTGCCAAACGTCATCACCAACAATTGAAGCTCTCCAAAAGTATACGGCGCTGTCTTCACAAATTAAAGGCATGCTAAGTCCAGTTGACACGCTGTTCCAATTCATCGGGTCCACTTCTTTGACTCCGCCCAAACTGGATTGTATGGAATATCGATATTGACCACTCTGCGGAACTGTTCCTTCAAAATCAACGGTGTCGATTTCAAAACGATAAGTATGGAAATCGCCAATTGGATTGACTGTTGATGCTTTCACGGTTACCAAACTATCTGGTACAACTGCAAATTCGTAAGGTACGACGGGAACAATTCCATCAATGTTAATGAAAAGGCTTGTTAAGAGTTGGTTGTTGCTTATTTCGTCATACTGTTCTGGAATTGCAGACGGGATATCAACTGTAATATTAAAGTTGTTGATTCCAACAGCAATATTTGCTTGCAATGGCATTTTTAATGTCACTGTTTTCGTGTAATCGAGACCAGAAACAGGGATTATATAGATTGAGTCAATGCCGCTGTTTGGGAAATTTCGTTCTACAATTACATGGAAAGTGTCTACAATTGAATGGCCTAAGTTTTTAAGGTCAATTTCAATTGTAATTGAATCAACAGTTAAGTTGAAGTCAGTTGGAGAGAATGATACACTTTGCGCAGTGATTTCAATTTCTGGCGCCAAATGTGGATTGATTTTCAACATTGGATCTCCATTTAAGACCATTTGCATGCATGTTGTTTCTAGTATAAGAGAGCTTGACGCTTGCATCGTCTCAATGTTTGATTTCATCAATTGACCAAGGGTAGATCCGTATTCAGTATTGCTTAATTTTGTGTAAAAATTTTGAGAATAGTCATTGAGAGTATTTGCGAACCCGAGCCCAACGGAAGCGATGTAGGCAATTGCTCCATAATTAGCAACTTGTACAAATTCTTCAGACTTCGAATCTGTCGCTTGGAAAATGTTGCCATTGTAACACGAGTTCACGAGCATTACGGGATACTTTCCCTGGTTTCCCCAGTTTGCTGGGTCATCCAGGTTAATTTCAAATCCACTATTGTTTGGTCCAGCGTGGCCGAAATAAGTCATAAAACTGACTCCATCAGAAATTCGATCCGTTACACCCGCTAAAATTGTCGGGTCCAACGGGTTTGAACTTGATTTATAAACCCGCATTACTTCCGCTCCAAAGTAGCTCGTCGAAATTTTCGACTCCATACTGTTCATGTTCGATTGGAACTGTTGATGTTCACTCGCAGTTGATCCTCCAGCAAAATGGATTACATGTTTCTGCCAATCTTTATTCGGTGTGTCATAAACAGACAGTGGGTCCTGTTCCGTTTCATATTCTATAACCTTGTTTAAGTAATCTTGCAATTCAATGCTGTCTCTGGCTGAAATTCTTCCTGTAGGCATCAGCGGAGACCACGTTATTCCTCCAGGAATTAAGCTTGCTGTTATTCCTACATCACTAGACGGTTGTCCAAAAGATGGGATTAACTGCATTCCAAAACGTTCGGTATTTTGTCTCGTTCCAGGGCCGTCAGAAGTTGTAAGGTTGAACGTAGATTCACGCAAGCCTTTCCCCATTAAGTAGAGACCAACTGGTTTTGCCGTTGAATTGTCATAAACGAAATCTACAAATCGGCGGACACCGTTCGTGTGCTTTTGAATTCCACCTCCAAATTGCAAATACAATTCTTCAACGTTGCCCATTAACGCATTGTAGCTTCCTCCTGCTGCACTGTTTCTGTAACTTTCATATTGCTCAGAAGGCCCTTTTAGTAATGGGTGATAAATTAAGATTAATGCACTTTCTAAGTTTGCTGTTGAAAAATCCGTGAAACGCCCATTTACATTTACCGCTGTCAATGGTCCTACATTTAAGATCATTGATGAGTCCTTATAGATGACCGATTGGTTTGCGCCATTCCCACTGTTTGGAATTAGAACCGAATGAGATCCACCGTTGGGAACAAAAGGTACTATTCGCGGTGTGTCACCATGAACAAGCATTATTGGCTCGTTGTAACCTGCAGACGCAATGTCTAGTCTAATTTTTCCTTGAGTGTGATTTAGTACCTCGAAATTTACAGCGCTACTGCCATTAAAATTTAATTCCCTTGGGTATTCTATTGAAAAATATTGTGGAGCTTGATAATCCGTGGCCGCACCCAGATCATCAATCACTTGATATTGGATGGGCGTATTTCCATCTGATAAAAGGCTTGGGTTGAAGCTAGCATAAGCTTTGTTTTGCTGGTATCCTTTCCAGCTCGTGTCTTGAAGGATTGTGCTTGAAATTCCTAGAGCCCATCTAGAGTGATGGTTGTCTGCACCGTTGGGGATCCCTTGAGTTGCATTGGATACTGAAACCGAGCGCCCTGTAAAAATAGCATTTGGTGCACCTGCTCCTGAGTAAGGGGAGGGTGTGCTTGCGGTTAAATTACTGAAGCTATATGATGGAACTGTTCCATCTTTTTTTGTTTCTCCCCATCCTTCTCCAGCAGTGTAGAAGGAACTTGAAGCGTCAGAGATCTTTACACCTTCGAAGTACTCTTGAAATAACGAAGTCTCGTGTCTTGAAATGATATAATTAGATACAGTAGGAAACGCGCCAAAATTCACATCTGATTCAACAACGTACCTCGAATTATTCGTGCTCGAATTCCACGTAAAGAAATAGGTTAAAGTATCATTGTAAAGGCTATAGCCTGGGTTTCCTATTGTGTTTGGGTCTACGAAGATTGTAGAGTCCAACCATCCATCATTTCGTTCTGCATAGAACAAGATGTAGTCATTTGGGTCAATGGAGTTGTCGCCACCATCTGAAACGTAGATTGGAATTTCTTTTTCCTTCCCAAAAACTTGAATGTTACCTGATTGAAATAATGAAAGTGGAATTCCTGCTGCATCTAGTGTTGCATAATCCAGTTTGTAGATTCCTGTTTCGTGGATTTGAAATGTGTAATAAGACTGGTCATAATCGATCCACTCATTTCCATAGTTCTGTGCGCTCGATATGAACGGTGACAAAAGCAGGAGTAGCTGGGTTATGTAGTGTCTTATTATCATTCAGTTCCGCCCGGTCCGCTGGGCTTGTTAAGTTTAATTCTCAGCGAAACGATATGTGAATAAAGCGACACCGAAGCGTCACCAATATCTGTAAATGCGTAGTCAAGATAGAAGTTTTTAATATTTAATCCTATTCCAATGTTTGGTTGAATGTTGAATGATTCAGAATCATCGAAGTTTTTAACGAATTGCATATTTGAAACACCTGCTCTTAGTTGCACATAATTCTTAAATCCAATTTCAACACCAACGTGAGGATCAAAGGAAAAGAGGTCCGTCTTTAAAACTGTATTTCGTCGACCATCTGTTGTTATATCAACGTCAATTTCACTTGAAGCATAAATTCCCTTTTTACCCAAATCAAACTTTTTGTATCCTGCAAGAATAATTCTCGGCAAGGTTAATTCGAGTCCGTTTTCAGGAAGTGCATTTCCAGTGTTTAAAAACACCTCTTGCGTTTCACTGTCCAATGTAAAGACCCAGGCATTAAATGTTGAGGTTACATCTCTTAACATCACACCAAATTTCCATTTGTTCTCCGTTTCATATTGAGCTCCAGCATCAATTCCGAACCCCCATGACTTTGCAAAACTCCCGATTCTTCTATGAATAACTTTGAAACTCCCACCAACACTTAGTCCTTTAACGGGTAGTTTTCTAGCATAAGAAAACAAAAAGCCGTAGTCAGCTGCTGTAAAAGATGTTATTCTGTCGTAATCGATATTTCCATTGTTATCGATCAACTGAGTTGTATTTGGAATGTCGTCTACTGCGAAACGAATAGCTGTAAATCCAATTGTACTTTTTTCATCAATCGAATGTGCGAGTCCTAAATAATCGTATTTCGCAATTCCTGCAAAATATTCTGAGTGCATCAATCCAACTTCTAACCACTTATCGACATGGGTCAATCCTGCCGGATTCCAATAACCTGAATTCACACCGTTTGTTTGAGCAACGACAGCATTGGCTTGACCTAAAGCTTCTGCACCGACACCAATTGAAAGGAACTCATTCGAGTACTTTGGAGCGATTGTATTTGTTAATTCTGGATCTGATTGCGCTGAAGTAAACTGCGCAGAAAATAATATTGAACATATAATAACTAAACCTTTGGCTTTCATCAATTGTAGATTTTTATATGTCATTAACAGCATTTTCACTAAAAAATTGTATTCTTTGTGGTGAAGTTCAATTACAAGACGAATATTAGACGGCTTTAGTTGATTATTTTCAGTACAAAATTAATATTTCATAGCATCCAATGTTTAATCTAGCCAATTTCTTTACCGCAGCGAATATGCTTTCCGGTATTCTAGCCATTCTCCTCGCAATTATGGGACGAATAGATTTAGCTCCATTTGCCGTCTTTGCTGGCGCAATTTTCGATTTTCTTGATGGTTTCGTAGCAAGGCTCACTGGTTCTGATGGTGAGCTCGGAAAACAAATGGATTCATTGGCCGATATGGTCACCTTTGGAATTGCTCCTGGAATAATAATGATGGTGATAATGTCAATGGATGTGCATGATTTTATCAACAATCATCAATATGAACTGATCAATTATTCCATGGATGCATTTTTGTGGGAGATATTCGAAGGGCATCAGTTGTTTGCGCTTCCGTTTTTCGCCTTGTTTATTCCATTTTTCGCCATGTTTAGACTGGCGAAGTTCAATGTCGATAAAAGACAAACAAACAGTTTTATTGGATTGCCAACACCTGCGCTTACCTTGTTTTTCATGACGTTTCCACTAGTTCTGTGTTATTCGGATATAACGAATACTCCAATGATACAAGAGCTGTATGACCCCGTTAACCTATCCGTTCTGATTATTATTATGAGTTTGCTAATGGTTGTGCCGTTGCCGATGTTCGCATTAAAATTTAAAACCTTTGGATGGAAAACGAATGAAATTAGATATTCATTTTTGTTAATAAGTACTGCATTAATTTTGATTTTCCAGACTTGGTCTATTGCATTAATTGTAATTTTGTATCTGATTTTATCGTTAATAAGAATCATATTTTTAAAAAAGAAGAAGGATGAGATTTAAGGCCGAAATAGACGTGATGCCATTGGATGCATTGTTAGACCCACAAGGAAAAGCAGTAACTAGTAGCATGAAGAATATTGGTTTGGACGCAGTAGAAGGTGTTCGTATTGGAAGACACGTTAGATTATTTGTTGATGCTGGTAATCAAGCAGAAGCTGAAAAAATGGTAGATGAAGCATGTAAGAAATTGCTAGCCAACCAAATCATGGAGAGTTATACATACTCTTTAGAAGAAGCATAAATTCTTTCCCAAGAAAAATTATACTTTTTTTGTAACTAAGATTGAACATTTACGCTATTCATTCGTATATTAGGTATATCTCGTAAATTGATATTTATGTCTGAAGAATTGAACTCCCCAAAAAAAAGTAATGGTGCATTTATCGCCATCATTATTATTCTGTTTCTAATGTTAGGTGGAATGGGCTACATGTGGTCTTCCAAGAACTCTGCTTTGAATAAAAGCGAAATAGCGAACAAGAAGCTCAATCAAGACATGAAGGTCATGAATGAAATGCTTAAAGGATACGTTGGCGAAATGTCAAACGATATTCGAAAGGATTTCACTTCAATGCTTCGAACTTTCGACGAGTTAAAGAAAAAAGGTACTCCAGAACAAAATGCGGAAATTGATGGTCAAAAAGCAATCATTGAACAAATGATGCTTGAATTGGACGAAAGTCAAAGATCTGGAAGAATTAATGCTTCGCTTGTCTCTCGACAAAAAACGGAAATAGCAGGATTAAGAGATATTATGAAAGGGTATGTTTATGAAATTGATTCTTTACATACCTTGAATTACGGGTTAAGAAATGATCTTGATGAAACGACTCAGACTTTAGGTTTTACAGCAGCGTCTAGAGATTCTGCATCTCAATTAGCAGATGATCGCTTTGTGAAAATCAAAGAAGGTCAAAAGTTAAATGCTTATTCTATAAAAACGGTCGGGTTGAAGCAAAAGCTGAACAACCAGATGGGTGAAGAGTCTAAAGCTAAAAAGGTGGTTCAAATTCGTTCTGAATTCACGATTGGTAAAAACCCAATTACGGATGGAGGAAATAAAGTGGTGTACTTAAGTGTAATCGACCCATCCGGAAAAACACTTCAAACATCTTCAAGTAATGTGACTGCTTTGGAAACGGAGCAAGTGGCGTTTTCAGACAAGAAATCGATAAATTATCAAAATCAAAGTATTGATGTCGCTGTCTATTACAGTTTAAAGGGCAAAGAATTATCAAAAGGGAATTATAAAGTGAAACTTTACTGTCAAGGTCAATTGATTGGAACAGACAGTTTTACTCTAAAATAAAGGTTAGATGACAAATATATTTATAGCAAATCTGGATTGGAGTATTACTTCAGATGACTTAATGTCAACATTTTCAACATTTGGAAAAGTGGGTTACGCACACGTGGTTTATGAAAAAGACACGAAGCGTTCACGTGGATACGGTTACGTAGAAATGGTGGAGGCTGATAATGCGATTAGCGCAATTCAAGCTCTAAATGGAATGGAAATTAATGGTCGTGCAATTGATGTGAAAATTGCGTCTGCCAAGGACAATCGTCAAAAAAAGTAAACAATCTAAAACATCATAATTTATGTCTGAAGCTATTCACCAAGGACATGTTGAAGTTTCTGTCAATGAGAGAGGAATTGCAACGATCGAATTTGGTCACCCATTAAGTAATTCACTTCCTGGTAAGATCCTTCAAAAACTTGCAGATACAATTACAGAAACTGGCGCAAACGATAATGTAAAAGTTATTGTTTTGAAATCATCCGGTGAAAGAGCTTTTTGCGCTGGTGCTAGTTTCGATGAATTAATCTCAATTCAAGATTTCCCAACAGGAAAAAAATTCTTTTCAGGTTTTGCCAATGTGATTAACGCATGCCGTAAATGTCCGAAATTAATCATCGGACGTGTTCATGGAAAAGCTGTAGGAGGTGGAGTAGGTGTAGCATCTGCAGTCGATTATTGTTTCGCGACAAAATTTGCTGATGTTAAACTTTCAGAGCTTGCAGTTGGAATTGGTCCATTTGTAGTTGGTCCTGCCGTTCAGCGTAAGGTTGGAATGTCGGCCATGAGTCAATTGACAATTAATGCCACTGAGTGGATGCCAGCTTCATGGGCAAGAGAAAAAGGATTGTATACTGAAATTCATGACTCTGCATCTGAAATGGATGAAGCGATTGAGGTGTTGGCGAATAAACTTTCAACATCTAATCCTGAAGCGATGGAACTCCTCAAAAAGATTTTCTGGGAAGGAACAGAGAATTGGGATACTCTTCTTTCTGAAAGAGCTGAAATGAGCGGAAAATTGGTTTTGTCAGAGTTTACCGTAAATGCAATTAACGCGTTTAAAAAGAAGTAGACGATTTTTGATTATCAGTGATTTTTGTGTTGTCGAGGTGGTGTTAAATTGTATATACTAGACCTAAGAAACACCGATTTACCAAAATATCCTTTTTGGTTCTAAGTCAATTTTCTTCAGTACAGATTAATTATCTGATTAATTGAAGTTTCATTAATTCGAACTTACACCTCTGCAAATTGACAATTTCCGTTTGCCATTCTATGAAAAGTTTATCTAATTCACTAAATGTGATTTTCCCAGAACGATACAATTCCAGGCTCGCATTATAGATAACTTCTAAATTGGCAGCACTCTGTTTCATGTTTTCATACGTCAAAATTTTTCCATTCAAGGCAAGAGCCGTCTCCATTCTTTTTCTTCTCAATTCGACTTTTAAATAATCAGCTTGAGTCAACAGTTCCTCCTGCTTAATTTTTCTCAATTGATTCTTTTTAATGTGATCTCCTTTATTAAAAATAGGAACGTTCAATTGAAGCCCCACACTTTGGAAGAGATTCTCATTTAGCTGATCGCCGTATCTAACAATTGGACTTTGAGGATTACTAGGATCACTTTTTAACGCAGTCGAGTAGCCAGTTCCAAAAGCTCCATTTAAAACTAAACTTGGCAAGATTAACGATCTCGACAGGTTTTGATCCACCTCAAGTAGCTTAACTTCTATCGCATTGAGTCGTAAATTTAAAATTTCATCATTCTCAATGATTCCAGTTACTTCGGATATTTTATCCGCATCAAAGAAATACGTCGCGTTGAGATCTCCGCCGATTAAGACGTTCAACTGCAGAACTGAAGTATTGAATGACTGCGTAAACAATAACTGTTGAGATTCTTCCTTTAAGATCGCATTCAAGGTCCTCAATGTATCAACATAAGTAATATTTCCAGCTTCAAACAAATCGTGTTGAACACTCAACAGGTTACGTAAGTGCTTAATTCTTTGATCACTCATAGAAGTTTGCGTTTGAGTTACACAAAGGTCGACGTAGAGTGATGCGGTTTGATTGTACAAGGTATTTAACTTAATGTTGATTTGTTCTTCCGTTTGAGTACTGATCAATCGTAAGTTATCTCGCTGATTGAAAAAAGTTAGGCCGTTAAATAAGTTTAGACTGGAATTAATGCCGTAAGATTGCGAATTGACTTGAACGGTGCGAAAAGTATTTGTGATTTGATCAAGGCTTCTTCCAAAAGAGGCGGAGAGGTTTGAAAATCCATTCAGACTCGGAAGTGCGTTGTATTTGTGGAAACGATAATTAATGGCTGCAGAGGAACGATTACTTTTCTCCATAAAACCGTTGTATCGGCATTTTTCTACTCGATCAAAACACTCATTTAGCGACAAAGTATCTTGCGCAGTCAATTGAAACGAGACATTCAACACAATAAAAAATAAGCTTAATTTCATAATAGTTAACGTTTAAAAATGTCTTTAAATTGATAGAAGAAGCGCTGAATTAATCGCAAGTCTTCAGTAACGATATCCGCGGAGCCAGACATTTCTTGTTGAAATTCAATCTTTTTATCGTAGGATGTTTCAATTCCATTTGGAAGGGAAATATCAATTAATAAGTTGCCCTCAGAATCAGGCGTTAAGGAAATTGACTTCACTTTCCCTTTAATAATTCCAAATTCTTGATCTGGATAATTGGCCAATCTAATATTTACTACTTGACCAACTTTTAATTTCCCTGCATTACGCGCTGGGGCTTTGGCTTTTCCGATGAAATCAATATTGCCAGAGGGCACAACTGTGAAGACTTGATTTCCTGCTACAATCGATTGATTCACGCCCCAAATTTGCATGAAAGAGACTCTGCCGGCAATGGAAGAACGAATCACATACTTGCGCTCCCAATCTTGAATTGATTTTCTCAATTGCGAGAAGGACTGATATGCAGTTCGTTCCAAGTTAATATCATCTCTCGTTTTATTCAAAACTGAACTGCTCTGCGTTTTATTGAGATCATTCATGGAAGACCGCGCTTGCGACAATTGTGAAGACAGGTTTTTTAAACTTTTCTCTGCTTGAATGTAATCCAACCTTTTATTTTCCCATTCATTCCTAGCAATAACGCCTTTATCGAAAAGTTTCTTGTCTCGGTTCAAGCCTTCAGTCTTTATTTCTATCTCTTTTTGTTCCAACTGAACTTGATCAGTTAATATTCGATACCGCTGTACCAATTGTTCTTTCTCTCTGGCCAATGCCAAATTATGAATGGAATGCGGATTTAGACTTCGATGCAAATCGAATGCGATATAGTCCTTTTCAAAAATCATATAGTCGGTATGTATTTCTCCTAAATCCATCATTAAAAATGTCTCATATGGAAAAACGAATCTGTCAACGCCAATTGTATCTAAACATTCTTTCAATCTTATGACATCCGATGACCGTGCAGAATTTTCAATAATCGCAAGTGGAGTATTTGCTTTGACTTCTTGTTGATTTATTACTAGAATTTCCTGAATTCTCCCAGAGGATTTTGCAAGCAATTTTTCCGGTGGAATATTCGTTGTAATTACAATTTCCGTTGAAATTAGATCCGGGTACTTAATGAAAAATGAGAAAATCAGAACCGAGGCGAGAATGATCATGATTATCAAACTTCCCCATCGGATCATCCATCTTGGTGCTCGTGTTAAAATTTCTTGAATCTCTTCACTTCTTAACTCTATGTCGTTTTCTTCTGCCATGTTATTCTCCTAATTGCAATTGATTTTTGACTAATTTGAAATAGCTCCCTTTCAGTGCGACCAATTCGGTGTGCGTTCCAGTTTCGATGATCTTTCCTTTTTCAAGAACTACAATTTGATCTGCGTTCATAACAGTACTCAAGCGATGAGCAATCACCACGACTGTTTTGTCTTCAAAGAAGGTATTGAGCTTCTCCATGATTTCACTTTCATTATTGGCATCTAAGGCACTTGTTGCTTCATCAAAGAACAACAGGTTCGGATTTTTATAAACAGCCCTAGCAATCAACAATCGCTGTTTTTGACCAGTACTCATTCCAACACCTTCAGAACCTATCTTGGTATTGTACCTGAGGGGATAATCTTCGATGAATTCTTTTATGTTCGCAACGTCGGCTGCGTATTTCAATCGTTCTTTATCAATTACATCAACTCCGATTGCGATATTGTTGGCAATGGTATCATTGAAAATAAACCCTTCTTGCATTACTGCTCCAATGTGATTTCTCCAGGCCTTCTGAGAAATCGAATGAAGACCAGTTTTATCAATTTCAATCTCACCAGTAATTGGATCATAAAACTTAAGTAACAACTTCATTAAGGTTGTTTTTCCGCTTCCACTGGTTCCAACAATGGCTGTAAGTTTTTTCGCGGGGATTGTTAGGTTTAAGTTGTCCAACACGTGAATATCAGATCCGACGTATCTAAAGGATAGATCTTTTATTTTAATATCTCCATCAACGGGGACGTCGCTCGTGTTCTCTCCGTCTACCTGATCTTCATCTTGTTTATTGTGGATTTCTGCCAACCGAGCGAGAGAAATTCTAGCATCTTGCAGCTCACGAATAAAGCCAATCAGCTGAGCGACTGGACCATTCAAATTCCCGACAATACTGGTGATCGCCATCATCATTCCCAAAGTTATTTCGCCATCAATCACCAATTTTGCTGACAAGAAAATAATGATGATATTTTTGAGTTCATTGATGAAACTACTTCCAATGTTTTGCGTTTGCTCGAGCACTAAACTTTTCAATGAGACTTTAAATAAACGAGCCTGGATATACTCCCACCCCCAGCGTTTCTGCTTCTCGGCATTGTGCAATTTAATCTCCTGCATTCCAGATATTAACTCAATCACCTTACTCTGTTCTGCACTGACTTCTGAAAAACGCTTGTAGTCCAATTTCTCTCTTCTCTTTAAGAAAAGTGTGACCCATACAAAGTAAAGAATGCTTCCAACGAAAAAGACAACGAAGATCATTATGTTGTAATAAGCCAAGACGGCTCCCATAATGAACATGTTCACGAAGGAAAAAAGAACACTTAACGATGATGTGGTAAGAATACGTTCGATCCGATGATGATCATTTATTCGTTGAAGAATATCACCAGTCATTTTTACATCAAAATAGGAAATCGGCAATTTCATTAGCTTAATGAAGAAGTCAGAAATTAAGGAAATATTAATCCGAGTAGAAAGGTGAAGAATAATCCAACTTCGAATAAGTTCCAGAGCCGTTTTTCCAAAAAACAAAAACAGCTGAGCAATTAAAACGATGTAGATAAAATGAATGTTTTGATTTTGAATTCCAACATCAACAACGCTTTGAGTCAGAAATGGAAAAATCAATTGCAATAGGCTTCCAGCAAACAAGCCGATTGCCAACTGAACAATAAAGGCTTTGTATCGAAAAACATATTTGAAGAGCATGGAAAAACCGAATGACTTATTGTCCGCGTTATCGTTTTTCTGATCTTGAAAATAGGGAGTTGGCTCAAGCAATAAGGCAACACCTTCCTTTGTTGCTTCGTCGGCATTATTTCCAATCCAAAATTTTAAGAATTCCTCTTTTGAATATTCTAATAAACCAATGGCTGGATCAGAAATGAAGTACTTATTACCTTTTACTTTATATAAAACAACGTAATGGTTTTTATTCCAATGTAGAATACATGGATAGGGGGCTTCAGTAATCTCATTCAAGGACAATTTAACCCCCAAACTTCTAAAGCCTATTTGCTCTGCACCATCACTCAGGGTAAGTAAATTACTTCCTTCTCGCGTTGTTTCGGCAAGCTCTCTGAGCATTTCAATATTTAATGCCTTACCATAGTGCTTTGCGATAATCTTCAAACACGTTGGACCGCAATCTTTGGATTCAGTTTGTGTATAATGTGGGAATTTCTTTGCCAATTGAAAGTTGTATTAATTTGTGAAATTCTGCTAGAAATGGACCGTTCCAACAAAGGAACGGTCCATATTGTTTGGTCCAAGTAGACCTTTTATAACAGATAGCTTTTAACCGAACGTTTTTTCAACGCAGCATAATCCATTTTGAATTGTACCGAAAATAGGTGCACTCGGAACGATTTTAGACTGGACAGCACATTGGTTACCTCCGTCTTCTGCAATATATCTTGAATAACAAGTAACTCCAGACATACCGCCAGTAATTGACTTTTGCTCTTTTTTGGTAATCTCGTTACCTGAATTAAATGAATTTTTCATAATTATTGTTTTTAATGATGGCGCCTCTTAACGCCGTCTAATTGATTATTAATTAACTTCTACTATAGACAATCACAAGTCCCGTTTCCAGGATTGTAAAGACCTCCGGCATGCAAACCAGTTCCGCATTGCCAATTCGCAGTACCACAGCAAATTCCGTCACCTCCGCCACAGCGAGCTCCGCCTGTTACACTTTTCTGTTCTGATTTAGAAAGAACCGATCCTATACTTTTTACTTTTTTCATGATATTAATTTTATGATATGTAATTAAAATAAGTGCCTAGCAAGCAGTTTGAATTGCTCACTAAGCACATCTTTCATCGATTTATTAGTCTTTGCAACAAACGCAAATTCCTGCAGGATGCAAGTGGTAACCAGGTAAACAAGGAACCGTATGGTCTGGAATAAAATAAGGAGCCAAACAAATTACTTTTCCTGGCTGAGGTCCAAAACCTCCGTTAATTCCTTTTTGTTCTTCTTTATTAAGAACATCTGCATTTTTAATTAAATTTTTCATCTTTAGAAATATTAAAATTTAACTCGTCATTTAAACCCAGGTCTACTGAATTAAACATCAAAACCTACATGGCTACACATTCAATTGAATAATGCGGACAGGGAGACTCGTTGCTTTCATTCTTGTAAACTGCTTTAAACGATCAAGTTTTTAGATCCTTCGAACATATTAAGTCAATCGAAGGTTTTGACTATCACCGCGCACTGTTGCATTGTTTTTCATTATTACAATGGTCATTCTTTGAATGATCTAAGTGCATCGGTTAGCGAGCACGCTTCTAATTAAGGTGCAATTGATGGAGCGCTAAGATCTCCTACTTGCATGCTCATTCCCGAAAACCCACCTTGATTGGAACATGCCCATGCCGTGGTTTCTGGTTCTAAGTTCGGAGTTTGAGGAACCCAAACACCGCTATTGCACCTGACAGAATAAGGTCCTACTCCGCCTGTTATGTGCTTCTTTTCAGACATTGAGAGGGGCGTCGCTCCTTTCAGATTTAAAATTGAATCTTTCATATTAATTGTTTTTTGATGATTCCTCGAACATTTTAAGTCAAGCGAGAGTTTTGACTATTGTTGCAACAATATGATTAGGCCACTTTTGATGGCTCACTATTTTCAGACTCTTCCATTTCGGAAATGAAATATTTCATTTCTTCAAGCGAGTATTCTTTTGGTATTCTACCGTCGTTCATGATTTTCACAGGTGTGTAATTAAATCCGTTCTCTTCACACCATGTATATTGATTGAATAAATCTTGCTCAAACTGAACGTTCGTTGTTTCCTTTCCCCATTTTTCCATCCAAGGCTCTAAACCAATTTGATCAATGTGCCAATCCGATAACACTCGAATGATATTTTCGGGTTGATCTGCATATAGGGACAAGGTATTTAGAGCTACTTTTAATGTTGGATTATCCTTGTTTGCAGGATTCAGATTGTAAAGAATCACAAGTCGTATTTTCGACGAATTCAAGTGATACATATTGAGAGCCTCTTCAAATGCAGTATGGCAATGTCCACAGCTCGGACTGAGAATTAGTCTCATTGTGATTGTGTTTTGACTGTTTCCAATTTCGATCCCACGAGAAGTCAAAAATTTATTGGGGATTTTAAGCGGCTCCTCTAAGAATTTATAGACATCAAAATTTCGCTTAAATCGGATTAACTCTTGATTCTTTTTATTTAGAATCTGGTTGTCATTCAAATAGTTTCGGACAAAAAACCAACTTGGTATGATGAAGCAAGCTGAAATTAGACCTCTAAACTCCATTGGAAATGGTTCATTTACATTCCAAGCAGCCAGAATCATCTGCAGAACCAAAACCGCGCTGATGCCTAGGCAGATCGTGCACCAAGTTTTAATTGCTACACGCTGCAACCAGATTGAATAAATAACAACCGGTAAAGCGAACAGGCTCAAGGCATTTATCCAGAGATAGCTAGATGGTTCGATGAGCATTGCTAAAATTGAGGTTGCAAAAAAGAGAATTGGCAAATCAGAAAAATCCATCCAGCTCGTTATTTGCGCTTTACTTGATTTGATAACGGAGTCACAAGAGGAGTTTTCACCGAAAGAACAAATCTTTGACACTCCAGAATGTTCGCTGTTTAGTTTTTCTTTGATAACCATAAAACTGAGTACTCCAGCTGAGACATAAAGAATAAAACTGAATAAAGACGAAATAGTTAACGCTGAATAGTTCAAGGAACAGAACAAACCAATGATGCATGCAACGAGAAGATAACTGATCATTACTGACCCATTTCTAACAATAGATTCTTCCTTTTCGCTTGGTTCAATAGCCACAACGATTCCATTCCACTTTAGTTTAAAATCATCGGAAGTATGTTTCACTGTTTTTATTCCTTCAAAGGTTACTTCAAGAAATTCATCCTTCTTTTGAACCAATGCGAGTTCGACTGTTTGTTTTTCAGTTGAAACATATCCAAGAAAGCTTTCTGGTAATTCATCGAGTTGATTCTTTTCAACACGCGCTGCAACATTTTCAATTTTCAGAAATGTAAATGTGTCGGTCAAAGCAAATAAACTAGGGAAATTTGGATGTGACTGATAATAGTCTTCGAATTCAGAAATTACTCTTGAGAAATTATGAGACTTGAGAAATTTTTCTAATACAATAAACATGTGATTCGGGGCTTTAATTAAGAACAATTTTGACCTTGCGTTCAGTCAAAGATTCATCCGTTTGAGAGATAAAAAAAGCACAATACTGGACATTACATAAATTGTTTATGCAACATTTTATAAATTGTTTACGCTAAAAGAAAGGTTTAAGTATTGATGATCAGTAGGTTAAGTAATTGTCCGTTTTCAATAACTCAAATAGGAGAAATGAAAAACATGTTTTCATAACTTTATCATAACACAATTAAACACTTATATTATGGTACAAAATGAAAGAAATGATTTTTCGAAATTCGAAGAAAACGAGTTGAAATCTTCGGAGCAACGAACAGTATTTGGAGGAGTGATACCGCCAAAAGGAAATGGGACACCAATCACGCGAACGGGTACAAAACCACCGAAAGTTCCATTGTCTACAACGAACAACGGAGATCCAAGACCAACAGATCCGGTGGAAGATATCGGTATGTTCCCCGCTCCATAATGACAACTGCCTAGAACGACTCAATTATTTCTAGCGTTCTATGTTTCTAAGGAACTGGACAGGTGTAACGCCTGTCCTTTTTTTGAATGAACGCGTGAAAGATACAGCACTCTTATAGCCTACACTTTCCGCGATGGCCTGCGTAGAATACTTTCTATAGGTCTTATTCTCCATCAACTGACGAATCACATAATTCACTTTGAGCTCATTGGAGTATTCGCTGAAAGATTTTCCGAAGTTCTTATTGACGACATGCGATAAATAAGTTGTATTCGTTTTGATCTTCTTCGAAGCATTTTGTAAACTGAAATTGCTTGTCAGGTAATACTCATTAGTAATCAGTTTTTCTAGTGCTACAAGAATCTCTTTTTCCTTTTGGTCATTTATTGTAAAGTTCTGGATCGTATTCGAATAGACCTGTTTCTTTTGATCCTCTTCTTGATTAAACTTCTCGATGAAATCTTTCAGCTTTAGTTTTACCTTGCGCTTGTCCACTATGCTCTTTCTTAGAAAAAATAGCAAGATTACAATTAAGATAACGCCTGAACCAATGTACACGTAAATAAGTCTCCTATGCAGAAGAATTCGGGCTTTTAGTGCTTCCACATCTGCTGCCATATCTCGCTTCCCTTGCGCATAGTTAAATTCCATTACTTCCTCTTCATAGTCTTTCACTACCTCATTGTAATCGGTTTCAAAAAGCTCCAAGTATTCTTCCGCCTTGTCGTAGTGTCCTAACTCGTCTTGAATTACCGCCAGATAGTATTTTGCATAAAGGTTTTCCCAATAACCTTGTTCCTTTTTTTTGTAAAGACTTTCCACTTTTCCAAAAAACGATTGGGCTTCTGAGTATCTCTCTTGCTTCAAGTATAAAAGCCCTAGATTGAAAAGAACGTTACTCTTGAAATCTAGCTTTTCATTTTCTTCACACGCCTTTAAGTGGTCAAAATATCGCTTCTCGGCCCGGCCATGTTCACCTTTGTGCGCCATTAAAATTGTTGTATTGATTTGTGAACTTAACTTGGTAGTTGTGCCTTCTTCTGAATAGAGAATAGCGATTTTATAATGAGCAATCGCGGAATCTACCAGTGCCTGGTCCTCTATTTGTAATCCATATCGAAAATAGCACTGACCCAGTAAAAATTGCGTCAAGCTTTTAGCAAGCCTGTACTGAGTTTGGGAATAACCTTCAGCATTCACGGTAAACACAGAATCAGATGCTTTTAATGTCACCATAGCGGACTTATAACTCCTGGCATCGATTTGAATGTTTGCAATATTATTCAAGAATTTAATCAACTGCTTTTTATTATTCAATTGGAGTGCAAGTTTTTTTCCCTCTTCAAACTGCTCAGATGCTTCACTATACTCCAATCGCTTCAAATGAATCAAACCTCTATAGTTGAGAAGTACCATTCGAATGCGCGTTTTTTCTTTAGAATCAGGCTCCTTTCGTAGAATCTGTAGCGCTAATTCGTATTGTTCATCAGACAGCTCTACATTTTTATTTAATTGATACAAATACGATTTCATTCCAGCGCTCGACGCTCGGTGTATCGGATTACTCGATTTACCTATTTGCTGTGCAATTGAGAATGATTTATCAATGTCTCGGTTCATTTCAGCTCGCGCCTCATCTTCCATCTTTAGGTATTGACTATCAGATATCTCTATGCTTTGAGCATTTGAAAAAATTGTCAATAGCAATACAAGTGGAAGTAAATAAATTTTCATATTTTAAAAAGGAATTGGTGGTCAATTTATAGTATCGATTCTCGTCGACTAAGAATATATCAAATTATGCTGTTTTTCACGTAAATTCTTCTTCAATTGCCAAAACAATGCCTAAGCTTCGAATGAACACTTTCAAAACTACTTATTTTCATATCCAATTGCCAACCTTAGTATAAAAGGTTAGCTCTTTTCATAACAAATCGAAAGCTCATTCTATCGAGAAAAGATTCCTGTCTTTTTGTCCAATATTCGAGGTGTTTATTGAGTTTTCATGAATGATCAATTCATCAAATGGTGAAATAAGTTGAAGCCTGACAGTGACGTTATTGGATTGAGTCACCCCTATCGAGAGTCAGGCAAGTATAACGGTGAGAATTAGTCTGAACACCATATAAAGATTACTTTATTTTAGGTGATGAGCTTGGCCGCTCTATTGTTCAAAACCTTTTAACGCCTTAAGGGCAAATGAATGAATCCATAATTGAATCTTGAGGTTTTTTATTTGACTAAATAAGGTATCTTTGATCCGGATTAATAATCCTTCAAATAATAAACCTTAATCTTTTTCACTAAAGGTTTGTTAATAAATGTAGAAATCATATCTTTGCACCCCCCAATTTAGGGGAATTGTCTTATTTTTAAAATACAATATTGTGGATACATTAAGTTACAAAACCGTTTCCGCTAACAAGGAAACCGCTAATAAAAAGTGGTTTGTAGTGGATGCTGAAGGCCAGACTTTAGGTCGTTTAGCGAGTAAGGTGGCGAAGGTAGTTCGTGGTAAGCACAAACCAAACTTCACACCTCATGCTGACTGTGGTGATAACGTTATCGTTATTAATGCAGAAAAAGTAGCATTTTCAGGTACTAAGCTTGTTAACAAAACGTACATCCGTCACACGGGTTACCCAGGTGGACAGCGTCAAACAACTGCAGAGCAGATGTTAGCAAAACATCCTGAAAGATTAATCGAAAAAGCTGTAAAGGGAATGCTCCCTAAAGGTACGCTTGGACGAAGATTATTTACTAATCTAAAAGTTTACAAAGGAACTGAGCACGGTCAAGAAGCTCAAAAGCCTGAAGTATTAAACTTAGATACATTTAAATAGCAGCATGGAAATAATTAACACATTAGGAAGAAGAAAAACGTCGGTTGCCAGAGTTTACATGTCAAAAGGTAAAGGAAAGGTAACGATCAATAAAAGAGATTACACGGAATTTTTCCCTGTATCTGTTCTTCAATCTAAAATTCACCAACCATTCGAATTGACTGATACAGTTGGTCAGTATGACGTAACAGTAAATGTTGCAGGTGGAGGAATCAATGGTCAAGTTGAAGCAATCCGTTTAGGGATTTCAAGAGCATTGGTGAAAATAGATGAAGAGAACAAGACTTTATTGAAAGCAGAAGGATTGATGACACGTGACCCTAGGATGGTGGAGCGTAAAAAGCCAGGGCAACCAAAGGCTCGTAAGAAATTCCAATTCTCGAAACGTTAAAAAATATTTGTTCTCTGTGCTTTCGATTTTTATCGGAAATACCAAGAGAGCTTTTTGACGATTGTTTAGTATCTAAGTCTTTGAGTACTGCGAAAGCCCCTCTTGGATTGATTGCTAAAGGAACGTAAACAATTAAAAAAGAAAAAATGTCAAAAGTTAAATTTGAAGATTTATTAGATGCAGGTGTTCATTTCGGACACCTTAGAAGAAAATGGAACCCAGCAATGGCGCCGTACATCTTTGAGGAAAAAAAAGGTATTCACATTATTGACCTTAATAAGACAATTGCTCATCTTGATCAATCGGCTGCTGCCTTAAAGCAAATTGCAAAATCGGGAAAGAAAATTTTATTCGTTGCAACTAAAAAACAAGCGAAAGATATCATCGCTGATAAAGTGAGTGAACTTAACATGCCTTTCGTAACAGAACGTTGGTCAGGTGGAATGTTAACGAACTTCCAAACAACACGTAAATCTATCCGTAAAATGACTTCTATCGATAAGATGAAGACTGACGGAACTTGGGAAACATTGAACAAGAGAGAGCGTTTGTTTAAAACACGTCAACGTGAAAAACTAGAAAAGAATTTTGGTTCTATTGCAGACATGACTCGTCAGCCTGCAGCTATTTTTATCGTTGATATCTTAAAAGAGCATATCGCACTTTCTGAAGCAAAAAGATTGAACATTCCTACATTCGGAATGGTAGATACGAACTCTAACCCTAAATTGGTTGATTTCCCTATCCCTTCAAATGATGATGCTACTAAATCAATTACCATTATTATGGATGAGATTTGTGGAGCGATCAAAGAAGGATTATCTGAGCGTAAGAGCGATAAAGACATGGCGGCTAAAGATTCTGCAGCGAAAGCTGAGAAGAAAGAAGCAGCTAAAGCGAAAGCAGATGCAGCACCAGCTGTTGAAGCTCCAGCGGCAGAAGCAGTAGTTGAAGCTCCAGCAACGGAAGCGGCAAAAACTGAAGAAGCTCCTGTGACTGAAAAGCCAGCAGCAGTAAAAAAGCCAAGAATTAAGAAGGAAGAAGCTCCTGCAGTTGAAGAAACTCCAGCAGCAGACGCAAAAGAAGAGACTAAGTAATTAGTCGAAAGGGAATCGGAAGATGACCTGACTAAGTAATTTAGTCGAACGAAGAGAAAACGAGAAGTTTCGACAAGGAACTGCAAGTGATACTTCAATAAAGAATTAATAGAATTACTCATATTTAAAACTTATATCCATGGCAATTACAGCTGCAGATGTAAATAAATTAAGAAAGCAAACAGGAGCAGGCATGATGGACTGCAAAAAGGCTCTTGTTGAAACAGACGGTGATTTCGAAGCAGCAGTTGATGTTCTTCGTAAGAAAGGTCAAAAGGTTGCTGCTAAAAGAGGGGACAATGAAACCAAAGAAGGTTTGATTTACGCTCAATCAACTGCTGATGGTAAATCAGGTGTTGTATTAGCATTAAGCTGTGAGACTGATTTTGTTGCTAAGAACTCTGATTTTCAGGCTTTCGTTCAATCATTAGTTGATATCGCAATCAATAAAATGCCAGCGAGCATTGACGAATTGACGGCATTGGCTTACAACGAAAAACTTTCTATCTCTGAGAAATTGATCGAGCAAATCGGTGTTATTGGTGAGAAGTTGGTGATCTCTGGTTATGAGAAAATCAATGCTGAGCGTGTTGTAGGTTACAACCACCCAGGAAACCAATTGGCTACTTTAGTAGGATTGACTGCTGATTCAGATGCTGCCATTGATGCAGGGAAACAAGTTGCAATGCAAGTTGCTGCAATGAATCCTATCGCATTAAGTAAAGATGGTATTGATGAAGTAACTATCGCAAGAGAACTTGAAGTAGGTAAAGATTTAGCGATTCAGGAAGGGAAACCTGCTGAAATGGCTGAAAAAATTGCTCAAGGGCGTTTAGGTAAATTCTTTAAAGAAAACACTTTATTGAGCCAGCCTTTCGTTAGAGATAACAAACAAACTGTAGAGCAGTTCCTTAACGGTGCTGAGTCTGGTTTGACTGTTACTGAATTCAAACGTTTAGCTTTATCTTAAGATAAATTGAAACTATTTAAAAACCCTGGTACCTTTTGGTATCAGGGTTTTTTGTTATATTCTATATTATGAAATTACTATTTTTTTTGTCTGCCGTCTTTTTGATGTCGTCTTGTGGCTCATCGCGTTTTGTCGAGCCTCTAGAGAAAGATCAACTTGCTGTTGGAGTCAGTTTAGGAGGGCCGTTCATTGATTATGCAGGTACTCCAATTCCAGTGCCTTTGACACAATTAGAAGTTGGGTTCGGTTTAAGAAAGGATTTAACCCTCCATGGTGGACTTCATACAACAGCATTGTTCTTCGGAAATGCTCAGATTGATGTTGGTGTCACATATCTTACTCCAAAATTGAAAGCGAAATGGATGCCAAATATATCTGTAGCGCCCTCAGTCAATTTCATTTATGATTTCAACGATCGTGTCGCAAAATTATGGCCAATATTGGACGTCAATGCTTACTACAATTATGGCGAACGAAGAAACTACTTTTATTTCGGGGTCAATAACTACTTTGATTTTGCAGGTGTTGAAACCCAAGGACGCAATCGATACGTTTTGTTTAGCCCTCAGATTGGGCATACATTTAAAGGAAAGGGACGCGGTTGGGAATTGTTTACTGAGATCAAGTTCATTGCTCCCTATTTAAACAGTGCAACGCCCTTTGTTCCTTACCAGGGAATAACTGGAGAAAGCGGAGCTACAGGTTTCTATTTTGGATTCAGAAAAATGTTAAACACTAAAAAGAAAGAATCATGAAAAACGCACTTTTAATTCTTGTCTTGGTATTTGTTGCTTTCGGATGTAAGAAAGTTGTTTTGGATAGTCTGGCATTTCCAGGAACCAAATTGGAGGCTTATGAATTTGAAAATTATTCAGGTGAGGTAGAGATTCCTCAGGCGATGCTTGCTGATGCGGCGAACTATACCTTGGTTGAAATGAACTCTGTGGATCAAGCTACTGGTGATGTTTATAAAATTTACGGTCTTTATATCGGCGATATTGCTACAATTTCCACGGATACTGTTTTGCTTTATTTACACGGTCAGTCTCTCCATATGGACAATTACTTTTCTCGCGCATCATTGCTTGCCAACGTTGGAGGTAAATACAATTACGGCGTTTTCATGTTTGATTACAGAGGATATGGAATGTCAGAAGGTAGTTCATCCGAAGCCGGGCTGAGTGAAGATACAGATGCAGCAATTGATTGGTTGATCAGTCAAGGAGCGGATGCAAACAAAACGATGTATTACGGATATAGCCTCGGAGCAATCCCCGGTATTGAAAGAGCCGCCTATCGAACGGATTTCAAACCCAATAAACTGATGATTGAAGCACCTTTAGCTTCTGTCCAGCATTTGGTCAACGGCTCAACTGTAATCAATGTTCAAGCTGAATTTGTTACGGATTTGAAATTTGAGAATTCCGAGAATATTAAAGATGTTGCGGCTCCATTATTATGGCTTCATGGCAAAGAAGACACGTATGTCTCAATTGACAATGGAGAACTTATTTATGCAAATCACGGCGGAACGCAAAGTACAGCAATCCGAGTTGATGGATCTGATCATTCTGAGGTTCCTAGTAAACTTGGTTTCCAGGCGTACTTAGGGCATTTATTAAATTTCATTAGAAACTAATTGGCCCTGATTTTCTGGTGATTGAATTCAATCGTTAATAAGTTTAACTTATTGAATCTTTTATTGCTTGAATCTTCGAATTCGGAATGGTATATTTGCTCGGTTTAAAAATCTAAAAATGAAGTACAAACGTATACTCCTCAAATTAAGCGGAGAGTCTTTGATGGGAGATAAGGCATTCGGGATTGACAACAATAGACTCGCTATTTATGCGGAGCAGATCAAAGAGATTCGCGAAGCGGGTGTTGAAGTTGCAATTGTAATTGGAGGTGGAAATATTTTTAGAGGTGTGCAAGCCGAAGAAGGTGGAATGGACCGAACACATGGCGATTACATGGGGATGTTGGCTACAATGATTAATTCAATGGCGCTTCAAGCAGCATTGGAATCCGTTGGTGTTCAAACAAGATTGCAATCAGCAATTGAAATGAAAGAGATTTCAGAGCCCTTCGTTCGTAGAAAAGCAGTTCGTCATCTTGAAAAAGGGCGTGTTGTAATTTTTGGAGCAGGTACTGGGAATCCATTTTTCACAACAGACTCAGCAGCGTCACTAAGAGCGATTGAAGTGAACGCCGAAGTTATTTTAAAAGGAACCCGCGTTGATGGAATCTATACTTCTGATCCAGAAAAGAATCCTGATGCAACGAAATACGATTCGATTTCTTTTGATGATGTGTACCGTAAAGGTCTCAATGTAATGGACATGACAGCATTTACACTTTGTAAGGAAAATGATTTACCAATCATCGTTTTTGATATGGATACTCCTGGGAATCTGATTAAGGTTCTTCATGGAGAAGAAGTTGGAACGATAGTTAGAAACTAAATAAATAGTAGCATGGTTGAAGATTTAAATATGATCTATGATGAGTTGAAGTCTGCAAATGGAAAGACTATTGAACACTTAGAAACTGCATTGTTGAAAATTAGAGCTGGAAAGGCTTCACCTGCAATGTTGCATGGAGTAATGGTTGACTATTATGGTTCACCAACACCGCTTCAGCAAGTTGCTAACGTAAATACTTTAGACGGACGTACACTTACTGTTCAACCTTGGGAGAAACCAATGCTGATGGAAGTAATGAGAGGAATCGTAAATGCGAACCTTGGATTGGCTCCACAGGACAATGGTGAGATGTTAATAATATCAGTACCCAGTCTAACGGAAGATAGACGTAGAGACCTCGTTAAAAAGGCAAAGGCAGAAGCTGAGCATGCTAAAGTTGGAATGCGTAACAATAGAAAAGATGCGATTGATATGATTAAGTCTTTAAAAGATGAAGGTTTATCAGAAGACTTGCAAAAAGGTGCTGAAGCAGAAGTTCAAACAATTACGAATTCAGGTTCTAAACAAATTGATGATTTGTTAATAATAAAAGAGAAAGATATTATGACGATCTAAGTTTCGTCAAACGATATAATATGAATCCTCTTCGAGACAATCGAGGAGGATTTTTTCGTTAAAGTAGGTTAATTACGAACTGAAGATGGTTCACTTTTTCTACTTTAATTCCATGACTACTATTAAACTATTTGCAGCGATAGGAATTCTAACATTGATTTCATCGTGTTCCGAAGAAAAGGAAGCCCCAAAGAAAAAAGTGAAACTGGTAAAAAACGACGGACTGATAATCGGTGATCCTTTGGATTGTGGCTTGGATAGTATAACCTTGTTCCCTGTTGGATCTAGTTATGTCCCGGAGGTAGTTGAAGCTCCTGTTGAAACGGTAAGTGAAATGGAGGGGTTGAGAGAGGGGACTATTGCATTCTCCGCGAACAGTATGGGGAGCTACTACGATCAAGGCGCAACAGTCGAATACATCAATGACGACAATGAGAATTATGACATCAGGAATCTGCTGTTCTACAACTCGAATACAGGTAATTCATATCCATTGGTGCTTGATTCGATGCACATTTTGTCGTTTGCAGTCCATAAGGAGTTCACAAATCCGATGATCATTTATAGAGTCGTGAAAGAAGATTATAACAAAGATGAGAAATTCGATGGCCACGATCCCGTGATGTTATACGTTTCTGATTTGAACGGTATGAATTTCATAGCAGTTACACCACCTGATGAATTTTACATTGAATATACTTTGAAACCGAAAACGAATTCAATCTTAATTAAAACTGCAATCGATTCAAATAATGATAAAAAGTTTCTTGCCGATGATGAAACTAACTTTAGAAGCATGAAATTGAATGATCCAAAAATGGGCAAAAACATTTTTGATGAATCGCTTAAAGACAAATTGAGAAAATTCCAATAGAGAAAACCACTCTGACCTCTCTGTTTTAGCGATGTTTTGAAGCTTTTTGGCTTGAAATTACACGTAATATTACGTGTAAAAATGTTAAAAAAACGGATTAAATATTAAGTCTATATTAAGCCAATGTTAATTACCTTTTATTCGACAGCCTCTACTTTCTAGTAGCAATAGGGAAAGTACCCTTTCCAATGTTTTTTTTTAACGAGTTTGTTGATTTTTTTCTAAATGTTAAAAACGTGAAGAGCCAGTACTAGGGATATTTAGTATTGATTAAGGCCTTAGCTTTGCAAGAATTAAATTTTTAATAAAATCAAAAAAAATGAAAAAAATCTCCTTTTTATTTTTCGTGATGTTAGCTCTTGGTATGCCAAATGTGGTTCAAGCACAAGACTTAGTCATTTCGGAAATTATGTACAATCCCCCAGAATCGGGAGCAGACTCACTAGAGTTTGTCGAACTCTATAATGCCAGTGCATCACCAATCAACATGGATGGTTATACCTTCACACAAGGTGTTACTTATACATTTGGAAATGTGACAATCAATAGTGGCGAATATTTTGTTGTTGCTGTTGATTCTGTCGCTATTGGAATCGTATTTGGAACCAACGCTGATGCTGAATTTGGCGGTGGATTAAGTAATAGCGGAGAAGACATCGTATTGCAAAACAATATGGGTGTTACCGTTGATTCTGTTAATTATCTAACAGGAGGAGCATGGCCAAACGGTACTGGAGCAGGTCAAGTTCAAGGTGGAGGAGCTTCTCTACGTTTATGTGATCTTGCATCAGATAACAACGACGGATCAAATTGGTCTGCGGCAACTGAAAGTACAGGTGTTACAATCAATGGTAATGAAGTTCTTGGAACTCCAGGTGCTGCCTCAGTTGGTTGCCCATGCGTGAATACTACTTCAACTATCACTGAATCTGCATGTATTACATATACAGTTCCTAGTGGTGACGAAACATATACAATGAGTGGAATGTATATGGATACAATTGCAAATACTGCAGGTTGTGATTCAATCATTACAATTAACCTTACAATCAATATAGCAACTTCAAGTACAGATGTTCAAACGGCATGTGATACTTATACTTGGATTGATGGAGTGGAATATACAGCATCAAACAACACTGCAACGTTTACAGACATGAATGCTGCAGGATGTGATTCAGTTATTACTTTGGATTTGACAATTACTACTTTCACTACAAGTACAACGCCAATTTCGGTATGTGTATCGTACACCGTTCCTAGTGGTGATGAGACATACACGATGAGTGGTATGTATATGGATACAATTCCAAATGCTGCAAATTGTGATTCAATTTTGACGATTAACCTTACTATCAATTTGCCAAATTCAAGTACAGATGTTGTCACAGCTTGTGATGCTTATACTTGGATTGATGGGTTGGAATATACAGCATCAAACAACACAGCGACGTTTGTAGATATGAACGCTGCAGGATGTGATTCAACGATCACTTTGGATTTGACAATCAATTCGTCATCTTCAAGTACTGATGTTCAAGCACCAGGATGTGGTCCATTCACTTGGATTGATGGAATAATATATGAGTTTTCAAACAACACTGCAACGTTTACAGATATGACAGTAGCAGGATGTGATTCAATTATTACATTGAATTTAACGCTTACCACTTCTCAAACAACTGATGTTATTACGGCTTGTGATGCTTATACATGGATTGATGGATTGGAATATACAGCTTCAAACAACACTGCAACGTTTACAGAGACGAACACAGTAGGTTGTGATTCAATTATTAATTTGGATTTGACAATTAATACGTTCACTACAAGTACAACTCCAATTGTTGCATGTGATTCTTACACTGTTCCTAGTGGTGATGAAACATACATGATGAGTGGAATGTATATGGATACGATTGCAAATGCTGCAGGTTGTGATTCTATTATGACGATTAACCTTACAATCAATGTGTCAAGTTCAAGTACAGATGTTATCACAGCTTGTGATGCTTATACTTGGATTGATGGATTGGAATATACAGTATCAAACAACACAGCGATTTTTGTAGATATGAACGCTGCAGGATGTGATTCAACGATCACTTTGGATTTGACAATCAATTCGTCATCTTCAAGTACTGATGTTATTACGGCATGTGACACATACACTTGGATTGATAATATAGTGTATACAGCTTCGAACAATTCTGCCACTTTTAGTTATACAAATACAGCAGGATGTGATTCAATTGTAACGTTAGATTTGACAATCAACAATTCAAACACTGGGACTGATGTACAATTAGCTTGTGCTCCTTTCCTTTGGATTGATGGTCTGACATATGCAACAGCGAACAACACAGCAACGTTTACAGAAACAAACGCTGCAGGATGTGATTCAGTTGTAACGTTGAATTTGACATTTGGAACTCCGAACACTGGAGTTGATGTTCAGAATGAATGTGCTCCTTTCTTATGGGCGGATGGAAATACGTACATGATGGATAATAACTCTGCAACGTATGTAACTACGAATGCATCTGGATGTGATTCAGTTGTTACGTTGAACTTAACAATTATAGTAGATACTCCTCCTGTTGCAGATTCAACATCGCTTATGGATGTAACTGATGAATGTTCAGTAGCTTCAATTACAGCACCGACTGCATCTGATGTTTGTTCAGGTTCTCTAATTGGAGTTCCAGATGTAACTTTCCCAATCACTGCTCAAGGAACAACAGTTGTTACTTGGACATTTGATGATGGAACTGGAAATACAATTATGCAAACACAGAATGTAATTATTACGGATGTTACGCCACCAACGGCAAGTAATCCAAACGGTATTACAGTTCAATGCTCTGGAGATGTACCATTACCGAACATTGCATTTGTTACTGACGAAGCGGATAACTGTACAGCACCTGTTGTAGCATTTGTTAGTGATGTGTCTGATGGACAAACTTGTCCTGAAACGATTACAAGAACATTCAGTGTAACAGACGTTGCTGGATTGTCAATTAACGTAACGCAAACAATTGTTGTAAATGATATTGTAGCGCCATTGGCAGATGATAACGCATTGGCTACATTAACTGATCTTTGTTCTGTGACGCCTCAAGCGCCAACAGCAACAGATAACTGCGTAGGTAACATTATCGGTTCATCTGATGTAGCATTCCCAATTACAGCGTTAGGAACAACTACAATTACTTGGACGTATGTTGATGATTGTGGAAACCAAACAACTCAAACGCAAGATGTTGAAATCGTAGGAATAGATGTTACAACTTCTATTGCAAGTGATACGATCACGATTGTAGCGAATAACTTCACTCCTGGTTCAGGTATAACTTACCAATGGATTGATTGTACTGCTGATTCAGTATTAGCTGGAGAAACAAACCACAACTTCACTCCTACATATAGCAGTCAATTTGCTGTTATCATAACGGAAAATGGTTGTGTTGATACTTCGGCTTGTGTAATTGTTGCTGGAGTTGGATTGGATGATTTAACTCTTGGATCAATTGAGTTGTATCCAAACCCGAACAGAGGAGTGTTTACAGTTAAGATGACAGATTTCCAAGGAGAGACGCCATTCAAGATTGTTGACCTACTAGGTAAAGAAGTAATGAACTCAGTTCTAGTATCTGAAACTAC
>JAWUWJ010000033.1:0-9363 GCA_034111925.1 Crocinitomicaceae bacterium | reverse complement strand
CCATATTAAGCTTTCGGAAAATTGGGGTGATTCACTACGTTCGCTACTTGTTGAACGTGTCTTTCATTATGATATACTACGAACAGTAAAGCATCTCCCAATCGAAGTCGAACAATTTTCGAAATAGAAATTGGAATTTTTACACGTTTCATATTCACTGTTTGCGCCAATTCAACAATGGATTGCAGATCCGCTTGGTGCTTGATGAAGTCTTCATATTCTCTTCCAGTAAGAAGGCTAGAATCAATGGAAGGGTTGTAGCCTTTCTGCGCTTTGAATTTTCGTTTGATATTCTTAGCATTTCCGAGCTTCATTGATTTCCAAGCAGAACGTCCTAAAGGAGAACTTACAAAAGCCTCCTTTGTTCCAGTGAAACGTGTGTTTGCAATTTTCTTCTTGAAAGTCGGCTGATAGTAGCGACTGTATTCGTTCAAATGGGATAGAACTTCAGAGATATTCCAACATCCTTGGTCGGGTCTCCACTTCAACTGATCTTCACTCAAATTACCCACAAGTTTATTGATAGCGTCAATATTCTCTTGCGTAATGCTAGATACAGTTTTAATAAGTTCTGAGGTTGTCATCTTTCCCTTCATAGAGTCAAGCAAAAATAGTTAAAACCATCAGATTACGAGCCAAATCTTAGTAAAGAATTACAGAACTTTAGTTACTTTTGAGCGAGATGTAATTATCCTTTCAAATGGCAACAGAACAACCTCTTATTTTAATTACAAATGATGACGGAATAACTTCCAAAGGGATTGCATCTCTTTATGAAGCTGTGAAGGACTTTGGTGAGATTGTATTGATCTCTCCTGACTCTCCGCAATCAGGAATGGGGCACGCTATCACGATTAATCATCCATTGAGATTGTATCCTTCAAAATTGTTTCCGGGTATAGAAGCTTTTGCGTGTTCAGGAACTCCAGTTGATTGCGTGAAATTGGGAATTCATCAAATTATGAAACGCAAGCCAGACTTGATTGTTTCTGGAATTAATCACGGTGCAAATACCGCCACGAATGTTCTTTATTCAGGAACAATGTCTGCAGCAGTTGAAGGCGCAATGGAAGGAATTCCATCCATTGGATTTTCGCTCGATTCTTTTGATTCAGAAGCAGACTTTTCTACGGCTATCGATATTGTAAAATCAATTGTGGAATCTTCTTTGAAAAATGGAATTCCAGAAGGGGTTTGCTTGAATGTAAATGTTCCATATATTCCAAAGGAGGAAATGAAAGGGATAAAAGTTTGCAGGCAAGCACATGCGTATTGGGAGGATCGATTTGAAACAAGAACGGATCAATTTAATCGGCCGTATTATTGGCTTTCAGGTGATTTTATGGACATTGACCAATCAGATGATACAGATTTGTATTGGATTGCAAAGGGATACGCTACAGTTGTTCCCACGCAGTTTGATATGACACACTATAAGGCGATTAAAGAATTAGAAAATTGGAATTTATGAAAAAGATAAAATTGACAAAGCATCATGGATTGGGAGTCCTTATTGGATTGATTTCACCTATGATTTTTATCCCAATTGTAATCTTTCTTTTTTCATGGATTCAAAACCATACGTTTGGACGTTTGTGGTCTGACTTTAAAGGGTTTGATGCGATGCAAGTTAAAGTGATAACTGTTGCGTTATTGTCGAATCTAATTTGGTTCTACATGACTTTGAATAAAGAGTTTTACAATATTGGTCGTGGGATTATTATAGGAACATTATTGTTCTCGCCTTACATTATCTACGTTAAGTTTTTCTAAATGTCTAAACCAACAAAATTATACGTGATTGCAGGGGAAGCCTCTGGTGACTTGCATGCGAGTAATTTAATGAAAGCCCTTTTGGACGAGGATCCGAACATTGATTTTCGATATTGGGGTGGAGATAAAATGAACGATGTTCAGGAAGGAATGGCCAAGCACATCAAAGAACTTGCATTTATGGGGTTTGTCGAAGTGCTCATGAACATTCGGACGATCTTCAAGAACATTTCCTACTGTAAAAAGGACATATCTGAATTCAAGCCAGATGCTTTAATATTGGTCGATTACCCTGGATTTAATTTAAGAATCGCTGAATGGGCAAAGGCCAAAGGAATAAAAGTCTATTACTATGTTTCGCCACAAATTTGGGCATGGAAACAAAATCGAGTTCATAAAATAAAGAAGATCGTTGACCAGATGTTTGTTATTTTACCTTTTGAAAAGGACTTCTATAAGAAGTTTGATTACGATGTAGAATATGTTGGACATCCGTTACTCGATGAGATCGAAAAACATGATTTTAGTGCGACAAAGCAAACGTTTCTAAGTCGGAACAATTTGGATGAGCGTCCAATTATTGCCGTTCTGCCAGGAAGTCGAAAACAGGAAGTTTCCAAGAAGCTTCCAATAATGCTTGAAGCGGTTAAAACACATCCTGATTATCAGATTGTGATTGCTGGAGCGCCGTCATTGGATGCTGAGTTTTATGCGAGTATCGATACTTCGGTGAAAATTGTTTTTGGAGAAACGTACGAGTTGATGTACAATTCAACAGCCGCAGTTGTGACGTCTGGTACTGCTACTTTAGAAACGGCATTGTTCAAAGTCCCAGAAGTGGTTTGTTACAAAGGCTCTCAAATTTCGTACATGATCGCAAAGCGCCTGATAAAGGTAAAATACATCTCATTGGTGAACTTGATAATGGATGACGAAGTGGTCAAAGAGTTGATTCAAGCGGAGTGCACAGCAGAGAATATCAAGGCCGAATTGGATCAATTAATATCGAATGAAAAGTACCGATCTGAGCTGCTTAAAAAGTACGATGAATTGGAAAAAATTCTCGGTGGAGGAGGTGCAAGTAAAAAAGTTGCACAATCCTTGTTGAAAACTATTCACTAGACCTTACAACGAGGTACTTACGAATTGTAATTTTGATACATGAAGCTTCTTATCTTCATCTTGTTTATTGCTGTCGGCAAACTGTCTTTTGGACAAGAGCTTAGGATTGGTCTGCTTCATTCTCTCAATGTAAAACGCGTTTCAATTAATCTTCATCAAGGAAATTATTCTGTGATCGGAGACTCAACGGACTTAGGCAAACTGTCTTCGATGATTGTCGATATCTCTGGAAAAAATATAAAAGTTAGTTTCAATGGAACGTATCAGACCTTTGAGAAAATTATCGTTGTTCAAGACACGGTAAACTCAGCATTGAATGTAAAGGCGCTAACTCCATCATCTAAACAGCATTATTATCGCGATAATTTAGAAATTTCAAGCAATGGTTCTCGATTGCGCGTGATGAACCTTGTCGACATGGATAATTATTTATCTGGCGTTGTAGAGTCGGAGGGAGGCGGAGGTCGTCACATGGAGTATTATAAGGTTCAAGCATTGATGAGCAGAACGTATGCCTTGAAAAACGAGCACCGCCATAAAAAGGACGGATTTCAACTGTGCGATGGTGTTCATTGTCAAGCGTACCACAATATGCTTCGTCATACTCCAAGAATAAAAACAGCAGTGAAGCAAACAGCGGGAAAAGTGTTGGTGGATCAATCGAACTCTTTGGTAGCATCTTATTTCTCAGCGAATTGTGGAGGACAAATTTGCGATGCTTCTCATGTTTGGAATACGTCAGTTCCGTATGTTGAGACATTTATTGATACGTTTTGTATTCACACGCGTCAAGCTACTTGGACAAAAAGTATTGATAAGTCGAAATGGGAATCATTCTTGAAAACTACTTATGGTGTAACTGAAAAAAAGTACGGCGATAAGATTTACAACTTCAAACAAGAACAACGAAGTGCTTTTTATATTCACCCATCTTTGGGAGTTCCGATGCGCGATTTACGATTTAAATTCCGATTGAAATCGACTTATTTCGAAACGCATTTGGAAGGATCGCAAGTGGTGCTAAATGGACGTGGCTTCGGTCATGGAGTTGGCCTCTGTCAAGAAGGAGCAATGAATATGGCAAAGCTAGGATATGATTATACCCAAATCGCTCGGTTCTATTTTTACAATGTTGATATTATTGATGCCAATCAAAACAATTTCTTCGATCAGGAAGGACATTTGGAATAGATTCTATTCGTAGAAGATCACGTAAACATCTTCATCGTCCTTTTTAAAGAACTTCTGTTCCCGCGCAAATCGTTCCATTTCAGACTTGTGCTTCAATTTTTTCAAAGTGACTTGAGTTTTCTGCAAATCCTTTTTCATTTTGTTCGTGTCCCCTTGCAGATTACTCAACTTGTTCGATTGAGAAACAATAGTGAATATATCGTTCTCGTCTAAAAACAGCGTATACACAAAGAATATCGCCGTTGCGAGGATAAATTTATTCCGAAGTAATTGCAATGCTCTTTTCATTACTTCAAAGATAAGAGGTTCGAGGGGTACTTATTGCGTTGCTCAATGATGTTATTCAATAGGGATTGTTTAAATCCGTGATTCGCAACTTACTGAGCTGAATACAGAACTTGTCGAAATATGACGTGTAATCCGCTACAGCGCAGTGTAAAAACTAATTAAGAACGATTTTACGTCTGTAAATTTGCCCTTCAGATTCGACAGTCATTAAATAACTACCAGCATTCAAATCATTCAATTGAATTTGTTGTTTCGTTCCAATGGATTGAATTGTCTGGTTCCAAATAATTTTACCTGACACGTCATAAACGGAAATGTTGGCTTTTTGACCGATGAGATGTTCGGTTTCAATAGTAAGGTCGCCTTTTGAAGGTATTGGATAAACCTTAATTGCCGATTTATCAAATTCTGAAATTGATGCATCTTCAAATGCAATTGCAAAATGAGCGAGAGTTCCCATTGAACCTTTGGCAATTTGATATACGTAATCCAAATCCATATTTACTATCAAGTCTTGCGTTGTATGCGCATAAGGTGTCTCATTCTTTTCATACAATCCCGTTATTACTTGACCATTGTTCATGAATGGTACATAATCCGAACCATACGCATAGAAAAATTCAGTGTTCAAAGTTGAATAGAATTCAATACAATTTGCCATTTCTGAAGTTACAACAGCTGAAGCCGCATCGTTTGCCGTCGGAGGACTTTGATCTCGTTCACAAACAATAATATCATTTGTCATTCCTGCAACTCCGCCAACTTCATCAATGTTAAACACCACTTTGATGTCCATATTAGTGTTTGTAACGTCATCATTTACGTAATTGATACTTCCCAATAGTCCATCCTCCTCGGCACTGAAATGAATAAATTTGATTGAATACTCCGTTTCAACTGATTGAAGTAACCGAGCAAGTTCCAATAGAATTACAGTTCCTGATCCATTGTCGTTGGCTCCAGGGCCGTTTTTAGTGTCGTAATGCGCATCAATGATTACAAATGTATTGGGATACACAGTTCCTGTTTTTGTAACGACTAAATTTTTAGTGCTTACCCCTGAAGCGAAGAATTGGTCTTCTTGAATGTCTGTGTATCCATAACTGATGTATAGATTGTGCATCCAATCGTATGTGTTTTCCAATTCAGTTGTTCCAACTTCCTTTACACCAAATGCCTCAAATGCTGTTAGGTTTTGATTGATTGTTGTTTGATCACACGCATCTGCAAGACTTGCGTAGAATGTATTATATGTTTGGCTGAATGATCCGAAGGCAAGAACGAGGAAGGGAAGAAGTGCTGTTTTCATAAGTTTTAGTCAGAGAAAGCTAATTTAGGAAAACAAATTGCAATAAAAAACCCGCTCTATTAATAGAACGGGTTTAACTATAAAATCGTTGGATTATGAATTGACGATCTCGTCATATTTATCTTGCCATACTTCGTCTTCTTCAAACCATTGAGCAACTTTATTCAAAAGTACTTTGGCTTTGTCTTTTTGACGTTTGTTTTTTAATGCATCGGCAGAGTACAAAACTCCGTACATCAACATTTTCTGATCTGCTTCGCTCCAGTTATCAATACTTGTAACATCGGCCAGTAATTTATCTGCCTCAATCCATAACTGTCTAGAGGTTCCCGGATCTGAATCTAAGAATTTACAAGCTGCAGCTAGGTATTTAGCGCCAACTATGTGTTCTGAAATTTTGTTATACTTAACAGACCAAGAATATGCTCTTTTAGGTTGTCCACCGTCAAATTCATTCGTGATTCGTGTAAATAGGGTCATTTGAAACTCTTCAAAAAATTCAACGAATTGCTCATCGTTAATAGTACCTGCTTCGTTATATTTAATATCGTACTTCACGCCTTTTCCTAAATACTTGATAGCGTCCTTATATGAGTTTTTGTATCTCTCATCTGTATCACCTAATAAACTTATTTTATAAAGTCCCTTAGCCGCCCAGATGTATGGAGGTATTTCTTTCTTGTGCTTATCATTCTCAGTGATATTGATAGCTTTTGATACCAGTTTTTTATACGACCCATCAGCATATAAGATTTTCAATTCGTCATAGTTCTGTGCGAGAGCTATTTGACTCATGAAAATTAAACTTAGGCAAGCAATAATATGTTTCATAGTGTTCTTGATTTTCCTTTCAAAATTCAAATATTGTACCGAATATTAATTTTTTCGTAAAGTTAACTCTTTTTTAACAATTCGATACCGTAGGTACTTACGATACGATTGGTAATAGGTTTCATTTTTATCACCCAAAAGGGTCAGATAAGAATTGTCCTAAAATACTCAAAATCAAAGAAACAATTACTTGATGGCTTTAAATATTTCTTTGATGATAACGACAGCAGAGCGTGAGCCAACCTTGTTACTAAAGTCGAGAGCAATATTCGAGCTGAGTTCTTTTTCGCGGTACTCGGTTTTTTCCTTGTTACCTCCAGTAATTATTTGACCGGTAGTACGATTTGTTGTTACCTTCTCATCCTTGTCTTTATTTGCGCTCCAAGAGAATGTTTCACCATTTGAAACGCGCGTTATTGTTCCCGATGCCGAAACGTCAAAGGAAGTAAGTTCGAAGGTCTGCCCATGGTTATCCGAAATGGTATCGTTAACAGTTTCCGTTGTCGTCGATTCGTTGATTTTAATACTTGCGATCTGAACAGTAAATTCAGGACTTACCTCATTGAGAATAACTTGATTTGCTTGAAGTTCTGTTTTTAAGCCGATTAAATATTGTTCCTTGAGCTGTTCATTTGTGTACGCTCCTGAGAAATTTGAGTTTCCACTATTATTGATTTGAACATCGGATTGAATTGCAATGTTTACGTGAACTTCTCGCTCCAGCTGCTTATTGATGTTCGTGTAGCAAGAATTCAATCCACTTAATAGTAAGATTGAAACAGCAAAAATTGATAAACGTGTCATAGTGAATATGTTTTTGTGGTAGAATTTAAATACTAAAATACGAATCCAAAACCGATATAGAGACCTTCAGGTAGACCAACTCCAGTGCGAAACATAAAATGGCCATCACTTTTCTGGAATCTATAGCCAAGGTTTCCAGCCGGAAGTAATTTGAATTGATCCATGGATTCGGTTTTTATAACCGCTGCTCCAACACCTAACTCAAAATGTGCTGCGTTTTTGCCAAACAAAGCGAAAGATTTTAGATTGAATTGAGTTCCCCAATCTGTATAGACGAAGTATCGACCACCGCCAGCGCTAAGCCAAACGGATTGAAGGCTTTTGTTGTGTCGTCCAAATAGCATTCGCTCATACTGAACGGAAGCTTGAACATAGATCAAAGCGAAACCAAGTGATCCTCGAACAACATTTTTATTGAAGTCGTTGTTTTCTAGAACCAATATCTCTTTAACCGAACCGACTTGTCCGCTGCAATTAAATGAAGCGCAAGCAAAGAATAACAAGGAAGAAATTCCAATATTTTTAATCCAATTTTTCATAATCTAAAATGCTCTTACTGCTCGAACTGAAAATACGTTTAACTTAAGTGTAGCTTCTGACACACCATTGAAAAAATAAAAGTCAAACGCCTTGTCGGCACTTGATTGAGTACTGCTCCAATACAAAACACTTTCATCAATAGTAGTTCCTCCGTTTACCGAACTGGCCGCATTTACAGCTGCTTTATTATTATAAATAGCTGTCATTTCATCTTTACTTGGCAAAAACCAGTCAGTGTAGCCATTGAGGCTTGAGTTTGCGCAAATGTCTGCTGCAGTTCCAGTGGATGCGCAAGCGGCTTCAATATCGATCGTATTTTGAGCTCCCGTGCCAACAGCTGTTCCGTTCGCTCCGATTATTGCAACAGGATTAAGAGCATCATAGCACCCCCAATCTGCGGAGCTTGATGCAATATCACTTATTGAACAAACCAGGCCTTTATTAATATCAAGTGGATTTACCCAAAAAACTACCCCTCCATCTCTGAAATCTCCAATTGCCGCAGGAATTTCTGAAACATCCGTAAGTGTAATTGTGACTGAAGAAACGTCTGAGTTTTTTCCATTGTCAGCCTCAACTGAAGCTGTAATAACAGGATTGATTTCATAATTGAACAATGAGGCGTCGTCTACAGTTAATACACCTGTTGTGGCATCAATACTTAAGGCTCCAGCGGGAACCGAAGAAGTTAATGTATAAGTGATATAGCTTTTTTCCGTAGTTGCCACAACCGTTCCGACAACTGTTCCAGACGAAGGGTTTTCATCCATGGTAACAGATAAGTCGTCTGCGTATACGTTTTTGTCTTTGTTGCAAGAAGAAAATAATATTAAGCTACTCGCCATCAATAGTATTGCAGTGAATTTTAAAGTGACTTTCATAATTTTAAGTATTTGCCAAATCGACGGTAATCAATAGGACCATCGCGGATTGGATATTTAATAAGAATACTCCTTATGGTAAATTAGAAACAACAATTATACTTGTGTTCTCGGTTTCAGTTATAGTTGCCCAGTCGGACATCTTAAAGATAGTAATTGTTTTGATAATCAAGCAATTACTTTTTTATTGTTGATGAGCACTTCTGCGGGATGGGGGGCAGTTTCTACTGATACTTGTTCAGTAGTGGGCTAAATCGAATGAGATGCCCCATTCGTGAATGGTGACATAAATAGATGCGAAAAAATAGAAAAAGAGTATTTAGAATAAACTTTTCTATTTATTTCATAATTAGACTGTTGGGTAAAATACGTAGGGTTACGTTGGGAATTGCTTACTCAAAACTCTTTAAAAGTAAGCCTAAGATATTTTGAGCAGCAGCTGAAATTTTAGTTCCAGGGCCAAATACGCCAAATACTCCCGCTTCATATAGGAAATCATAATCTTGCTTCGGGATTACACCACCAGCGATAACCATGATATCTCCTCGCCCCACTCGCTCTAGTTCTGCAATCACCTGTGGAACTAAAGTTTTGTGTCCCGCGGCCAAAGATGCAACGCCTAAA
>JAWUWJ010000032.1:0-7515 GCA_034111925.1 Crocinitomicaceae bacterium | reverse complement strand
GATTTTAATTTCATCCGTTTCAACGATAACACGTTGCGCTTCATTTCCAAAAAATCCAGACCTGATTTGTGAGAGAATATCACTTTCAGTCAGACCGTAAATGCTTGCTTCGTCGCGTAATTTTAATTGAACCTCATTTTTCCCAGGAGGCATATTGTCCTTGATGTTGAACACGCCGTCAATCTTAGAAAGTCGGAATTTCAAATCCTTCGTGGCCTGCAATAAATTCGCTTCTTTTTGAGAAGATAATCCAATAGCGACCTCTTTACCAAAACGATTGAATCCTCCAACGTAGGTGTCTTGCGCTAATTTGCCAGACGGTATCGTATCGATCCGTCGAATGATTCGATTCATCAATGTGTCGACGGGCGTTTTAGCGTTTTCACCGTTGTAAAACACTTGAAGCATTCCCGTGTGATTCCCCGCTTGACCGATGTTTATTGATATCCCAACATTACTGGAATAATAGGTCAATAATGAATCGCCCGTCTCTCTAATGATTCTTTCATTTTCCTCGATAAGGATTAACGTCGCCATTTCGACAAAACGTTCCGTCTGTTCTTTTGAATCACCAGGTTTGTAAGCAGCTTCAATTGTAAAGAAATCAGGTTCGATATTTGGGAAAAATGTAGCTCCAATTACACCTCTGGCCATCAGAACGAAAGCGAGTATTGTAAAAGCAAGGGGAATGAAAACGGTCACGTAAAACCAGTTTCGTTTTGTGCCAATGATATTTTGGACAGCAGTTTTAAACCAGTTGTCTCTAATAAATTTGATAAAGTTATCCGCGCGACCACGAACTTTACTTTCCATCGGCGATTTCGTGAATCCGGTTATGAATAGCGTTGCTCCGAGAACGATTAAAGAGAATGGGAACAATAAGAGCCCAGAACTGGCATCTGGAGTGATTAATCCTGTTGCAAAATAAATAAGAATCAACGAGCCGACCATAACCAAAGCGCCTACTAAATAGGAGAACTTAAAGACCTTGCGTTCAGACAATACACTTTTATGTCCCAAGTGTGAAGGGAGAATTATGAATGCTTCAACGAGCGAGAAGGCCAGACAGGCAATCACAACGAAGGCCATTTCGTGCATCATTTCCATCCCTTCAACGAAAAGTAAAATGGAGAACGCCACAATTGTGGTTGTAACTGATGTGAAAACAGGTTTTAGAACTTCTAATGTTCCTTCCAATGCCGATTTATGGGCTGATTTACCTTTCTCAAAATGGGTGTAAATATTCTCAGCGATTACAATTCCATCATCCACCAAGATACCAACAACCAGGATCATTCCGAAGAGTGAAATCATGTTGATGGTCATACCATAAGCGGTTCCCAGAATAAACATTCCCAAGAATGAGAAAGGAATTCCAAAGGCTACCCAAGCTGAAAGTTTCAGATTTAAGAAAAGGCCCAAGAACAATAGAACGAGAATCAATCCCATGATTCCATTTCTGGTCAATAAGTCGATTCGTTCATCCAACATTTGATTGAACTCAAAGAAGATTTTGAATTCGTAATCAGGATTTTCCTCGTTGAATTTATCGCGGTATTTATAAAGAGCATCTGTAATCTCAGAAATGTCTTCATCAATTGTTTTTTCGATTTGAAATGAAACGGCTGGTTTCCCATTAAATTTCGCTTGTTGCGACGCTTCTGAATACGTAAGCTTCACATCTGCGACATCACCAATTGTAACCTTTTCACCGCTCTTTGTTGTTCGAAGTAGGATCTTCGCGATTTCCTCAGGAGATGTTTTTCTATTGTTGGAACGAATGTTTAGTTCCTCCATTGGCCCACGTATAATTCCAGTAGTGATATCGATATTTTTAGAGCCAATCGCAGCAGCAACTTCCTGCATGGAAATGTTGTACCTCAATAAATCCTGTTCTCGGATTTCAACGTTTATTTCTTTATCTGGAAATCCAGTTTTTTGAATTTGAGTGATTTCCTTTGAATTCAATAAATCACGCTCAACCTTGCTTGCAAGATCCGTTAAATCGTTTACATCAGCATTATCAACTCTTGAGGCAATTCCAACAAAAGCGACGACACTTCCCATCCCGCCTGTTTTCTGTTTGAAAATAGTTGGAGGTTCTATACCTTTTGGAAATGAATTAATTGAATTTACGGAGTTTTCAACATCACTAAGAAGTGCTTCCATATCCGTGTCCGCATCTGCAGTAATAACAACTTGCGCAAAGTTCTCTTGTGACGTAGAATTGATCTCGTCGATTCCATCAAGTCCTTTAATCGATTGCTCAATGCTAATCGTAACTCCTTTTTCCATCTCCGAGGGAGAAGCTCCAGGATACATTACTGAGATAAAGATTTTTTTCGGTTGCTGTTCCGGGAAAAACGACTTCTGCATCGTTAAAAGTGAGAACAAACCAAACATCACTACGATAACTATAATCGCATTTCCCCAAATCGGTCGGTTGATGAAAAACTGTATTACTTTATTCATTGCTACAGTATTATTGGGAATCTCCCTTGTATTTTACGTCTTTCTCAATCTTACCCAATTGCTCAAGAAGAACTTCTTGACCGTTTTTAAGCCCTGTGACATAAATGGAGTCGGGAATAGAACCAACTTGAATCACCTTGACTTCATTGATTTTAGTTCCATCGATTACTTTTACTTTCCCTCCAAGCATTGCTGTTCTAGGTAGGACAACGCATTCTTTAAGTGTGTTATCTTCTTGATCAATAGAAACGTTTACATAAAGTCCGCTGTATATCGTTTCGCCTTCTGCGGCTTTAATTGAGTAGTAAACATCTGCGGATTGTGTTTGTTGATTGATCACATTCGATACACGCAAAATTATACCTGTTCCTACAATTACATTGTCTGAGCTTACAAACTCGGCCGAACTCTTATTTCGATAGTTGTCTAATTCTTTAATTGAAACAGGTACCTTAACTTCGAAATCATCTGTTTTTGCAATTTTAGCGACTTGCATGCTTGGACTAATAATCGAAGAAGGCTCGGCGAATGTTGCTATAACTGTTCCGTTGAAAGGAGCTATAAATACATATTTATCCATTTGTGCTTCCAATTGCTGCAGTGTGTAGAATTCTGGAAAGAAATTACGCCCCATAAAAAACATTTCTTCTTTTGCTGAAGGCATTGATGGTAACGCTGGTAATTTTGATTTGTTTGGACTTAAATCGTTTATGAATGTCATCCACTTATTTCGTTCTGTTGGAAAATCAAGCTCAATGTCTGGAAGCGAGCTAAGAATCATGTTAGAAATGATTGCTTTTTTTGCTTGGAAATTGAACCATGCATCCTTATTGTCTACTCTGTATAGAGTTTGACCCGCTTTAAAGTTGGTTCCAGGCTTCATTGAAATCTGCCCCTTTTGTAGCTCTCCCTGAACTTGAAAAGCCACATTCAATTCCATGTTTGGTGTTATCTGACCGTAAGATACAAGTGAGATTCGTTGAGGCGCATTTTTCACCTCTTTGGTCCGGATATGAACAGTTTTGTTCTCCTCCTTCATTGTTTTTGATTGCGTCTTCTGATTGGCTTTTAAAACAGCAAATATACTGCCACTTATAACTATCGAAATAACAAATAAAATGATCTGACTCCTTTTCATTAATTGAATATTTACATTCTTTATAAAGGTACAATTCAGATCCCAAAAAAGTTCAGATTAATTATGAACTCCATAAAAAAATGTTGAGTTGTTCTGTGGCATGATAAAGGGTTTGTGTTAATAACTGTTGAAAAAAATGTTGAAAACCTAAAATCGGACCCATCAGAGCAGCGAAAGCCTTTACTATTTTTGTAAATAGTATTTCCACCAACCTCAAGAAATGTTTGGAGCCATTATTAAGAAAAAAGTCACTGACGATAAGTTAGCCAATGTGTTTATCAATGGCTTATTTACGACGATTGACAATGGATTCCCAGTTATAGCTGAGTTAATCAATGACGATCCTGCTTTTGTTCAATCGCCAAATCTTCAGCCAACTGATAACTATGAATTTTCTTTAATCGTATTGGTTGGAAATCTTTCCTTTTTGGAGAGTGCATTTGATCCACAGCAAGCAGATCGTATCGAAACTTTGGTGTATGAAAAATTAGCCAAAGCTTACGAAATGCCCGTTTACGATTTCAAGAAAATGATGAAAGATTACAAAACGCACATGTGTCGTTTGAATCATCCTTCTCGGAATATGATCTATGCAATGTCAAAAGGAGTGTTCGATAAATATTTATTGTACAATTTTCAAGATGAATACTTCAAAAGAATGCAAGCGCCAAATCCGTTGTTCTTAAAAAGAATGGATGAAGTTGTAGAAAACTTTATTTGGGATTGGGATGTGTTCTTTAAAAAATACCGACTCGACTAGTATAACAATCATAATCTCCTAAGTAGTAATTCTTATTTCAAAGCGGCTTTCTAGTAAGAAGCCGTTTTTTTCTTGGTTTTTTTTAAAATAAAATCAATCGATAAGCAATCTTCTGATATGCGAAAAGATTGCGTACATGTACTCTTTTTATTGAGTATATATACTTAAAATGTCTTGTAAATTACAATTTCCGATATTACGTTTCGTATATTAATCCTGCCAAAAAATCTGAAATTCGATTTTTTGTAATCACTATTTAATGAGCGAAGGAGGAAAAATAGCCAAGCCCAATAGCCATTCTGCACAAAAGCATAATGATTCAGCCCAATTTCGGCCGAGTGTTACGCAAATGGCACAACGAGCGAAAGAAAATGGGAATTCCAGTAATGGCAAGGATGATTCAGTGCAAATGGCAAGGAACTCTTTTGGAGAACCTGCGTTTTTCCAGCCAAATCCAATTCTTCAAGCCAAACTAAATGTTGGGTCTCCAGGTGATAAATATGAAAAGGAGGCAGATTCCGTAGCTGATAAAGTAGTCGCAAACGGCGCTTCTGAAAAGGTAGCAAACGCGCCTGTTTCTCCAGTTCAATTATCTCGTGTTCAACCCGGTGATTTACAGAAAAAAGGAGAGGGGTCTGGAGAAGAGGAATTGCAAGCAAAAGAGGAAGAGACTGTTCAGGAAATGGCCAGTGAAGAAAAGGTGCAAGAGAAGAAGAGTGAAGAAACGATTCAATCCAAAGCCGATAAAATAGAGACAATTCAACCCAAATCAAATAGTGAAGCAGTAGCTCCAGTTATTCAACGAGAAGCTGTTCCAGAGGAAACGGTTCAAAAAGAAGAGGAAGAATCGCTTCAAAAAGAGGAAGAATCAATTCAAAAGAGCAGTTCTGCCGGAGACGATGGTGGCTCGGATGACGTTGAAAGTAAACTTTCTTCTTCAAGAGGAGGAGGAAATAGCATGGATGACGGTACCAAATCCAAAATGGAATCGGGTATTGGAAAAGATTTTAGTGGTGTGAATATCCATAATGACTCTAATGCTGCTCAAATGAGTAACAGTTTGGGAGCTCAAGCATTTACAAGCGGAAATGATATTTATTTCAATGAAGGAAAGTACAAACCTGGAACTAAAGAAGGAGATCATCTTCTTGCACATGAATTAACACATACTGTTCAACAAGGTGCATCTACGGATGCAGCTGATGTTCAGAAACAGGAAGAGCCTATTGAAGGAATGGCAGCTTTAAAGCCATCCGCAGCTCTTGATATTACACATAGATTTGAACTGAATACGGATTGGTCTACCCATTTAGATAAATTGCACGCTGATGGGAACAGGCAATTCGAAGTTGATGTGAAGATTGGTGAACGCTTTAGTGGAACAATACTCATGCGTAAATTAAGTTCAACGGCTGAAGGTGAAACTTCGAAGTATGATCTAGTAAGTACGGGCCATCAGAAATATCTAGAAGTGACCGGATGGGCCTTCTTGGATCCTCTTCGTGCTGTTGGGGTAACGCCGATTTTAGTGCTTAATAATTTTGGTGATGAACAGATTACTACTGGGTTTTTGAGTGTGAAAATTGGAGATGCTCCGCTTACTACAAATATTCAAGGATTTATTAAAGGTCTCAACGAAAACCTTGGGGCAATGAAATTCTTAGGAATTGAACCACTTGAAATTGCATCAGCTGATTTAGAAAATATATTTGAGCAAGGCCGTCTGATTTTCAGTGTTAGCACAATGTCTACAGTAGTGGATGGGTACTTAGAAGCTGGAGGTGGAATGGGTATTACCGGTGATGCATTCACATTTAACGTTAATGCAGCCGTAGATATTGAGGGAATAGCAAGTGGAGAGCTTATGATTGCTCGGGATGCAAGCGGAAGTTTTAGTGGTTCTGCTGATATTCGAGCAGAGATTGCGAATGTTCAAGCGGCATTGCATGTTGAATATATTGATGGCGCAGTAACCATTATGGGAACTGGAAAGATGGAATCTGAAAAGTTCTCTGGTGAAATAACATTACTGGTTACAGATAAGGTTAAATCTAAGCAGATGATGAATGCTGCATTAGGTGTTGAAACGATGGATACGGAAGCAGATAATGCTGAAGTTCCAGTTGCAAAGACAAAGGGAGGTCAAGTTTTGGCTGGATGGGGAGAAGTTGCTGCCCAAATTACGCCATGGTTATCTGGTAATGCGAAAATTGGAATCGACAGCGAAGGGCATGTAACCATTGTTGGAGAAGTTACCGTTGATGATGAAATAGAGCTGATGGAACAGCGCGGCAAGAAGGTTGATATCTTCAAAGTTGAAATTCGCGCTGGTTATGGTATTCCTCTAGTTGGACAGGTATTCTTGTTTGCAAGCATAGGTATGTTTATGAATTCAGGATTTGGTCCATTGGTTTTAAAAGATGTTGGCTTTACTGGAACCTATTCAACGGACCCAAGCATATTGCAAGATTTCTCTATTACCGGTACACTTGGAATCAACGCTTTCGCAATTTTAGGATTAGAAGCTGAAGCTGGAGTCGGATTAACATTACTTGGTCACGACCTGAAGGCTGGTGTCAATTTAACCGCCGCCGCGGGAATTAGGGCGTATGCAGAAGCCACCCCAACATTAGAATATAAAGAGCAAGCATCACCTGAAGGTGGAAAAGTTGGAGAGACAAGATTGAAAGGTCATTTCGAAGCTGCTGCACAATTGTTCTTGCAATTGTCTGGAGCCTTGTTCTTCGAGATCGATTCTCCTTGGTGGTCGCCAGCACCGGATGGAAGAGAAGAGTTCCCAATGGGAGAAGTTCAGTATCCAATTGGAGATAGTATGGGAATTGGTGCAGATATGGACTGGTTAGTAGGTTCACCTGATGTTCCAGAATTGACTTTCTCACCAGTTGAATTCGATTCAGATAAATTTACAGCTGATGTAATGGCAGATCCACCACCGAAGAAATATGGTGATGCAGATGCCGCACCAGCTGGAGAGTGGGTAGACGGAAACGCGCCGAGTACTGGAACAGAAGATCCTACAACAAAAGATGGTGATGGACTTCCAGATACGGGCAAGAAGAAAGAGGATTTAAAGAACCTTCCAGACGAAGAGAAGTACATGCGTGCTTTGGATGAAATGTCGAAA
>JAWUWJ010000031.1:0-13350 GCA_034111925.1 Crocinitomicaceae bacterium | reverse complement strand
GCTAAGGAAGAGCAGAAACAAGAATTGAACGATGAACTGGAACTCCGTAACAAGGAACTTGTTTCGAGCGCGATTCAGATCTTGAGAAAAAGTGAGGAAATGAAACAAACGATTTCGTCCTTGCAAGAATTAAATGAAAGGGCGAATCCAGAGGATAGTGAATTACTATTGACTGTAATCCGCAAGCTTAAAATGGAATTGGAACATAGTTCTTGGGAAGAGTTCGAAGTTCCGTTCAAACAATTGCATTCTCGATTTTTCAAAAAATTGGTTGAACTGTATCCTGAATTGACAAGAGCAGAAATAAAGGTTTGTGCATTGCTAAAGCTTAACCTTGATACGAAGCAGATTTCATCGATTTTACATAAAACTTCGGCAAGTATTGAGGTCGATCGGTCAAGAATTCGGAAGAAAATGGGCTTAACAAATACAAAAACGAGCCTTCCACGTCATATTTCGATAAATATTTAAATTTAAAGACCCTTACTAGCAGAGGTTTTTCGACGTTGCTATGGTTTCGCTATGGTTATATTACAGGGTAGCTATATTTCTTGTAAGGTATATCCTATGTTATCCGTCAAAAAACTCTGATATTAGTATCAAGTTATGATTGCACCAGTGGCAACATTAACAGTTTTAGATTAGTTCTATTTCGTTATTGACTCTTAACAGTTCATCAATAACGAATTAAAAACTCAGATAGGTGGTAGTATCTGATTTTAGCGATAAAGACCTTTCTCCTTATGAGAAAGGTCTTTTTTTATGTTGTATTATTTAGTTGGAAGATCCAAATAGAATCCAGGATAGGATTTTGAGATCGCTTCAGCTTCCGTAATGGTGATCGATTGGGAATTGACACTTGCCAAAATAGCACCCATCATTGCAATTCGATGGTCGTTGTTTGAAGAAATCGAATTGCCAGATATCGAACCGCCTTCAATGCGCATTGTATTTCCGTCCAGCATAACTTGAATGCCAAGCTTGGCCAATTCCGCCTGAATCGTTAGGGCTCGATTGCTTTCTTTGTGGATCAAACGCTCTACACCGTAGATTGTCGAAACACCATCGCAGCATGCCGCAAGCGCAGCAATTGGTGGAAAGAGGTCTGGACATTGAGTTGCATCAAATTCAAAAGAATCCAACTTGTCTTTCTTTACTTTTATTGACTTAGAATTGACTTCAACGTTTGCACCCGCTAACCTCAAGGCTGTTAGAATCTCTATATCGGCTTGACTTGAATTGGAATTCAAACCGGTTAACTCAATTGAACCAGAAATCGCAGCTCCAACCAAATGGAAGGCTGCTCCACTCCAATCACCTTCGCAATGGTACTCGATTCCTTTGGCTCTTTGATTCCCGTTAATGATAAAAGTTTCGTACGCCCTATTTTCAATTAAAACACCAAATTCATTTAGAATTTCCAATGTCATATCAATATAAGGTCGGCTCTTGAGATTTTTAACGTTCACAATGCTTTTTCCACTTAAAGTAGGAAGCGCAATCAATAACCCCGTCAACAATTGAGAACTTTCAGATCCGTCAATTCCAATTTCACCAGAGTTCAATCCACCTTCAATGGTCAATGGCAAACGTTGGTTGTTTGAATCAACTTTAGCGCCCAATTGAGTCAAAGCGTCAATGACCATATCCATTGGCCTTACTAAAATTGACCCGGAGCCATTTACCTCAACTTTCTGAAACAATGCAGCCGAAACCGCACTAAACATTCGCGTGCTTAACCCAGCTTCGCCGCAGTTAATTGACACATTTCCATTCTTATGATCCGCTATTCCTTTAACGAAAAGAACGTTCTCCTCAAATTTTATTTCAGCGCCCAATTGCTTTGCAATATTCAAGGCAACATCAACATCTTCACTTTTTGTAAATCCAAAAATTTTAGATTCTCCTTGAGCCGTGCATGCAATAGCAATCGCTCGTTGCATATAGCTTTTAGAACAAGGCGATTTTATGGAACCTGAATATGAAAAGGGCTGAATTTCTTTTATCATTTGGAGAAGAATGTAGAACAAATTTATTTCAAATCTAAGGTAGTAAAAATCACTTCGCAAAGACAATTGAAACCAATTTTGAGCCGTTCTCTACGAATAGCCCAAATGATTAAATCATAAAGGATACCGAGTAAATAATATCCTCTATTTTTTTACAACTTTAAAATGAACCAATCTATTTTCAAGTTGAATTCTTAAATGATAGACACCCTTGGCCAAATCAGGAGTTAGAATTTCAATATCATTCATTCCTTTTACAAATTGAGTGTTATTTCTGTAATATTCTCTACCCGAAATATCAACCAAGCGAACTGAAGAAACTTGAGTTTGATCCGTAGTTAATTTTATACGAAACGACGATTCAAATGGATTTGGGTAAACTGAAGCTGGATTTCCATTTCCAATTTTAACGGCAACAACATCGGAATATGAATAATCCCCATTGTAATCCGTTTGTTTTAATCGATAGTAATTATCACCATTAAAATGGTCCGTATCAAAAGCAGTATAGTTTATTGTTTCAGTTGAATTTCCTGCACCTGTAACCTTATTTACGATTGCCCAGTTTTCTCCATCATCACTTCTTTCAATTGTGAAGAAATCGTTATTTCTTTCAGATGAAGTTGACCATTCTAAAGCAATGCCCTCGTCTGTGTAGGCTGCATCAAATCCAATTAATTCAATTGGCAATTGAACACACGGTATAAGTGGTGAGTTAACAGTTTCAGAAGCTCCTGAGCCTACAACTCCAACTCCAATTTGAGTTACCGTCCAAGAAGGAATACTTCCACTTCCTGACGCTGTTGCAGTAAAGGTACTTGCACATCCACAGATAAGGTAAGTGTCTGTCTGTCCATTTGTTGGGCCCGTTGCCAAAAGAACTCCGTCAAGTCCGAAATTATAGGATTGATTGTTATTGTTTGACGCCGTTATATCAACTTGATACGTTGCCGTAGACGGAAAGCAAGTAGTCGCTGATAAAGATCCTGCACAAGGTCCACCCGCGAAAAAATTCTGTGTTCCTCCAATATCTACCTGAGTAAGAGAGCCGTCAAATGTAAAGCTCATAGAAACACAATCGTTCGTAGGTGCCGCTGAATATAAAACTCCGCCATTCGAATCCCAATTTCCAAATTCAATATCTCCACTACCAGAAACTGGGGGAACCGATGCATTTATTGTATTTCCTGAAGTAGGACCAGTCACACTCGCAGGAAATGAAATAAGATTTGCCCCAGAGAAAGTTAAAAAGAAACCATACGTATCCTCAATACCCGTGCATATCTGGAAGGTGTAAGTAAAGGTTCCGTCACCGTTGTCAACCGCATTCGTTTCGGTAATTGTTACCAAGTGACAGGATTGAGAATTAAAGGGGATAAATGATAAAAAGCAAATGAAAATTGCCTTAAAAAATATGGCGTTCACAGACATAGTAGACCGTAGTTAATGTAGATCCCCTTTTTAAGGGACGTTAAAATAGTTGCTCAAAACTAAGTCAAAATAAATTAACAATCTACTAAACAGATGTTAAAATAATTTTTTTTTGTTTTGCAGCACTAAATTGAAACAATGCGAAAGCTCTGCTAATCACACACATCGCTGCTAATCACCTGTGTTATAGTTATTATGACACTAACTCTTCCATCAAGGTTATGAAATGAGTACCACAAATCTCTATGCCTTGGGCTCGAGGACTTACTCACGTAAAATTTCTGATTTTAATCTCGGTTTAGCAATATTCAAGAGCTTAGAACAAGAATTGAACTTTTAAGATTTCCAAATAAAACACTTTCTCTAAATTTGGACATTAAGTAAAACAATACTTCCACTTCTGGCACTTGATTTGCTAACTTTGGGGCTAGTAAAACCTCAAACCATGAACAAATTTCTCATTATTATTCTGCTTATCTCTAGTGCATCATTTGCGCAGGAACAACTACCGGTTCAATCGTATGACAATGTTGAATTCGAAATCAAAAGCACACAGTATCTTTTTGGTGACAATGTGATTCTTAGAAAAGGCCCCTCTAAAAATTCAGATGAACTCGAGACACTTTCTATCGGAACGAAACTTGTTATTGAAGCGCAAGAAGATGAAACGATGCGTTATAACGGATATGATTATCACTGGTACAAAGTGAGAGTCGCCGATGGAAAAACAGGATACATAATGGGAGGGTTGATTGCTCGTGCTTACTCTGCCGTTAATGATTCTAAATATGTTATCTCAGTTCGAAAATCAGAGAATGAAAGAACGAAAGTTGAATACCGATTTATTAAAAATTCAGGGGGATACCTCTCGGGAAAAGCAGAGTTAAGAACGTATTCTTTCCTCGTCAACACACATGACAATAGAGGATTGAAAGGAATTGAAAGCATGCTTTTCATTGACTACTATGCGGAAGCATGTGGTGTTGATGGAGGTGGAATCTATATTTTCAATGATGGTGAAAAACTGATTACAGCAATGGACGTTTCCAGCCTTGTTGACGGTGGTTCTTTCTGGTTCAGTGAAGAACTTACATTCCCTAACGACAAGGGAGGTGAAAAGGGCGTTGTCATTTACGAACGTGAACATGGACAGGAAATAGATGAAGACACGCAATGGATGAAAACGAACATCAACCGACTCAATTTAAAGTGGGAAAATGGCGCTTTCAGTCCAAACGTTAGTGAGCTTGACTTCGATAAAGTAGATTAATCGACTATTTCGAACCGTAAACAGATTGTTTTTTCAGCAATTCGAACGCATCCACGTATTGTTGTAGTCGGTCAACAATGGCCAACAACTCTTGTGGTTTTGCTTTTGGAAAAATGTTCGAAATTTGATCCATTGCACTTTCTATCGCTTTTTGAGATGCCGCTCTATCTCCACTTTCAAAAGCATTGGCCATCACTTTCAACGATTGATTTGCAACAGCGATTGCCAGTACTTTTTTGTGCTCCATGTCCATGGTCATATCCAATTCGCCCGTCGCATCTGTCCATTCGGGGTGAATCTTCTTTTTCAATTCGACTACCTTGCCCGTAATCGCGTCTGTATATACCAATGAAATAAGCACTGGTTCATTCGTTATCGCTCTCGTCGGGTCAATTAAATCAAACTTCATCAACGCCATTTGGCTGAGTCCTGGAAACAGATTCGGAATTTCAACTTTCATTTGTCCATTGGTCACTTCTTCATTGCTGTACCCATACAATTGGCGGTAAACGATTTGATTGTTGTATTGAACCGTCATCGTCGCTTTCTTGGCCATTGGATACACAATACTTTGAAGTTCGTGTTGGAATACATCCTTAATGTGCGCCGAGGAACCCGCAAGATGCAACATCCCACCACCCGCTGATGCCAATTGAGAAAGAAGAGCTTGATTGTAATCCACGCCAACGCCAACTGCAGAAAGTTCAATTCCACCCTTGATGTGCGTTTTCGCCGTTTCGATAACCAATTCTGCGGGCTTCGACCCATAACCGTCCGTGAGTAAAATCAACCTATTAATAGATGTTTTGGCCCTCAACTTTTTCACTTCGTCAAAGCCTTTGAGCAATCCTTCATAAATGTTGGTTCCCCCATCGGCTCGAATCGCGTGAATCACATCAATGACTTTCTTCTTGTCCCCAACAACGGTTGCAGGAACGGCCAACACAGCCTCATTGTCAAAAACGATAATGGACACCATATCCTTTGGATCGAGTTGATTCACAAACTCCAGCAATGACTTTTTCAATTGACCAATTCTATCTTCCCCCTGCATTGACCCGCTCTTATCAATCACGAAGCAAATATTGAGCGGTTCTTTCGTTTTTCTGTTCGATTTCGATTTCACTTTTAGGCCAATTTCCAACAATGCCTCCTTGGAATCTTTATTGAATTTCTGCCCCCATGAACAGTAAAAATCAATGTCATCATTAACAGGTTCAGGATATTGTTTATTCACAAAACTGTGGACATCGTATTCAACAAGTTCTTTGATTGTAGGAATGAAATTCTCAATGTCAGCCAAACGCGGATCAAGAACATATTCGACCACTTGCTCCTTAAATCCAATGCCATTTACTTTGGAAAGATCAATGTTATCTGCATCTCGTTGGTATTGAAAATCAACTTGATAGTTGTTCCGAATTGGCAGCATAAATGTCACTTCTCCTAGATCATTCGTTTTTGCCTTGTACACCGTATTTGATTGCAACATTCGAACGTAAACATCTTCTTGAACTGCCTCAGAACCGTCCTTTCGAACCTTCAACTTTATACGGGCATGGGAAGAACTCGGCTCAACGTTATCAGGTAAATCCTGAACAATGAATCGATCTTCTTTGTCTTCGGTAAACCTTCGAGGTTGATACATAATCCGCATAGTAGTTGTCATCGGTCGGCTGTCCAAGTCAATGAACTTTAGCGATTCAACTCCGTCAATATCAATCTCATAGTTTTGAGCTACTGGAACCTTAAATGTCACTCCACCACTGGCGTTTGTTCGACCTCGGTAGATTTTCTTCGTTTCAAAACAAACAAGCGACACTTCAACTTTCGAATAGACTTTTTTATGTTGATCGAGCAAAATGATGTTCAATATACTTTCTTTTGAATTCGGCTCTGACATTGGGCTAATTCGGTATTGATCCACTGTCGTAAATACAATTGAACGACGATCTGGAAGCGCTTGATTTGATCTTTCCCACCCGACAGGATCGTAGGTCATTTGACGGGTTGACTTTCCGCCCCACGCTGCATTGACTTCAAAACAGTTTCTCATTTCGCCGACCGACCCAAGCCACAATCCTCCATGGTCAAAAGTCGTTCTTACCCATCCTTGAGCATCCGTTTTGATTGAAACGCGCTCGTATGTTGCTGATTCAATAAACACGACGTCACGTCCGACATCGGGCCCACCTTTCAAGGAAGTCACCTTAATTTCAAATTTAAATTCTTGATCGTTTTTGGGAGCAATCACTTGGGCTTCTGAACTTAAGCCTACAAGGATGAAGATGGAGATAAAGAGCGTTCGCATAGGTTGGAGAGTTTATTACATAACAGCTTCTTAAAATTTTGGTTACAGGAGTGATTTTGGTTTTAGGATTGGAAGGTTGGAGGATTAACTGAAATCAAACAAGTTCTATTCGATGCAATCAGGTGGAATCAGAACTTGAGGCTGGATGTTAGAGAATCGGCCGTAACAATAGTTGCACCATAATAGTTAAATACCATACCTTTGTGTTATAAAAAAACCACATTTTGAAAACACTTAGAAAATCTCTGGGATTAATTGCCCTAGCCTTAACAGTATCTTTTCAATCATTTGCACAATCACCAGGATCGGGAAATGCGTATGATTTTAACTCGAATTACATCAGCGTTCCGCACAACGCAAGTCTTAACCCGAGTTTCATTACTCTAGAGGCTTGGATAAAAGCCGATAGTTGGGCAACGAACGTTTGGGAAAACGTAATTATCTCAAAAGACGGTTGGGCAAGTGGTGATCAAGGCTATGTTTTAAGAGCAGGAGCCAACGGTACGTTATCATTTAACTTCTCAGGCGCAGGTAGCTGGGTTGAATTAAATTCAGCATCAGGTGCAATGGTTACAGGACAATGGTACCATGTCGCGGCAACGTATGACGGCACGACAATGAGAATCTACATCAATGGTACTGAAGTTGGTTCACAAACATATGTCGGCTCCATTAATACAGGAACGTATGACTTAACGATTGGTAGAGCGGCTTACACTGTTGGTGGAACTAGATATTTCGACGGAGTGATCGATGAAGTACGTGTTTGGTCCGAAGGATTGCCACAGACATCTATTTTAGATTACATGTGCCAAAAAGTGACAGCATCACATCCACAGTATGCTTCTTTGGGAGGGTATTGGAATTTTGATGCGGCTGGAATTGCAACAGACAGTTCTCCAAATGGAAATGACGGAACAGTTATCGGAGCAACACAATTGGCTTCTGGAGCGGCAATCGGAGATGAAAGTCTTTATTCTTTTGGAGGGCCGGTAGACATGACAATAGCATATGGAGTTATTGACAGTGTTCAAATTGAAAGTCTTGCAGCGGTTGAACCAATTCACGTATACAGAGTTGATATGACACCGAACGTAACTACAACTCCATCTTCTATCGTTCAAATTGATGATTCTCATTACTACGGAGTGTTTGATGGTGGATCAAGCACCTATGATATGAGTTATTATTATGACGGAAATTCGATGGCCCCAGGAAACGAACCGTATTTGAATTTAGCGGGAAGAACGGATGGTACAAACACTATTTGGTTCACTCAAAACGCAACGGTCAACTTGCCTTCGAGTAAAGTAGAAAAGACACTTTCGGCAAGAGTTGAAGTGATGCTTGCTGCAATTTGTCCGAGTATAAGCTTAAATGTTTCAGGCGCTCAAACAGTGTGTGTTGGTGATACGATTTCTTTATTCGATCAAGCATCGAATTCAAATTACCAATGGAATGATGCTAATGGTGTAATCATTGGTGCTACAGGAAACGCATTGGACGTTTGGACTGCGGGAGATTATTACTTGGTAGCAAATAACGGAATTTGTACAGACACAAGTGCTACAGTCAACTTTACTGTGAGCCCATACCCAACTGCGGATTTCGGAACGCTTTCGACAACATATTGTGTTACGGATTTAGATGACAACTTCGCTGGAGGAACTCCTGCAGGAGGAACATATTCAGGAACTGGAGTTGCAGGTGGAACAGCATTTTCTCCTTCAACGGCTGGAGCAGGAACATACATGTTGTATTACACATACGCGAATGCTAGTGGATGTTCAGATATGGATTCATTAGAGGTAACTGTTAATGCGCAGCCATCTCAACCGGTAATTACTTGGAATTTACTTTTAGATACGGCTCAAGAATTATGTACTGATGGATGTGGAGCAGGATCAACACTTGAATGGTTCTTAGACGGGACTTCAATTCAAAATGGAACTGATTTATGTCATTTTGTTACGTCAAACGGGATTTATACCGTGTCTTGTACATATGATGGATGCAGTTCAGACACATCAGCGAGTTATTTAATTGATGACCTTGGAGTTGCTTCTTTAATTGGAGTTGACTTGGTTTCAATTTCTCCAAACCCAACAACCGATTTTATTTCAATCTCTCTTGGTTCGTATGAAAACACTGAATTCAATGTTACTTTAATTGATGCTTCAGGTAGGGTTTTGGTAAAAAAGTCTCATATCGGAAGTTCAATTGAATTGGATCTTACAGATTACGGAACTGGAATGTATATCGTAAGTGTTGAAACTGCGAATGGTGCGGTTACTAAGAAGGTGATGAAGAATTAGAATTGAAATTATGAGTTATGAGTTATGAGTTAGCTTAAACTAAAAAAGCGTATCGGCTAGGCCGATACGCTTTTTTTTTGATTAAGTGTTTTAACTATTAATCCACAAAGCCCACCGCAATCGTATTGTTACTCTGTAAATCGATTAGGATGAAAACTCCGTTGTTCTTATTGTCCGCGTAAGAGTCAAAATAACCGGATTGACTTAAACGCAGATCCACTTTCGTGATATCGTTAATTTCTATTGTATCGACATCGAATGATTGATTCGCTTTTGTAGGATCAACTTTCGAATGAATTGCTTGAACTTTGATTGGAAATTCTCTCGATCCAACTTTCAATAAATACTTCGCACCTACTCGACCTAAAGCTTCATCCATCCAAACAACTGTGCTTGAAATTGAAGATTGTGCTTCGACCAAGTTTTCCTTTGAGGAAAGAACTCCTCCTCTACTAATATCTATTTCATCAGCGATGGAAATTGAAACGCTATCGCCTGTTTCAGCAGAATCGATCGATTCTGTGAAACGTCTTATTTCTGTGACAATACTTTCCAAGTTCGAAGATCCGTGTCCTTGACGAATCGCAATTCTATCACCAACACTTACTTCTCCACTGACCACGCGCCCTGCCAATCCGCGGTAATCTACAAAACCATTTTCTTGTGAGTGATTCACTTGCTGAACATCAAATCGAAAAGGAAGTTTCTCCGTTTTATTCTCTTTATCGGCATGCAACAATTCATTCAACGTTTCTCTTGAGTACCAAGGCATATTTGTCGATTTCTTGACAACATTATCGCCCTTCAATGAACTTACAGGAACGATTCTATAATTGATTTCTGCATCAAGTGCTTCAACCATGTTTTGAATCTGAACGCTGATTTCCAAGAATGAATCTTCGCTGTAATCAACCAAGTCCATTTTGTTGACACAGAAAATCACATTTTCCAAACGCAACAATTGACTGATGTAAAAATGGCGAAAGCTTTGTTCCAACAGACCTTTTCGGGCATCCACCAAAATGATTGATGTCTGTGCCATTGAAGCTCCAGTGACCATGTTTCTTGTGTACTCAACATGTCCAGGGCTATCGGCAATAATGAACTTTCTCGTTTCTGTAGAAAAATAGATATTGGCCACATCAATCGTGATTCCTTGTTCGCGTTCAGCAACCAATCCATCCGTAATGACGCTCAAATCGAGATCGTCCCACCCTTTTTCCTTCGTCTTTTTTTGCACTAAATCCTCTTGCTCTTTGGTCAACGCATCGTTGTCGTACAATAACCTTCCGATCAAGGTACTTTTTCCGTCGTCTACACTTCCAGCTGTGCTAATTCTAACTAATTCCATAATAAATTCAATTGTTCGATCATTCACTTTGTTCGTTTCCAAGATTCTTCGAAGAATCGAGAATCAAAAGCGAAGCGTATTTAATAATCGCTTAAAAATATCCTCCTTTTTTACGATCTTCCAATGCAGATTCGCTTCGTTTATCATCTATTCTCGCTCCTCTTTCAGAATGCTTCGATTGCATATTTTCACGCAAAACTTTCTCAACCGTATCGGCTTCTGAAATAAATGCAGCTGTACAAGTCATGTCACCCACCGTTCTGAATCGAACAATGTGTTCTTCGATTTCGTCACTCTCAACAATATTCAAAAAGTCAGAATGCGCGATATGAGCTCCTTCTCTTTTAACCAATTTACGTTTGTGTGCAAAATACACAGATGGCAACTCCAATCCTTCTTGCAAAATATACGTCCAAATATCTTCTTCGGTCCAGTTGCTGATTGGGAATGCTCTAACGTTTTCTCCAAAATTAATTCTACCGTTCAAAATTTGAAATGGCTCAGGGCGTTGTCTTTTGTAATCCCATTGACCGAAATCATCACGAACAGAGAATATACGTTCTTTAGCGCGGCTTTTCTCTTCATCACGTCTGGCTCCACCAAGACAAGCATCAAATCCGAATTCTTCAATTGCGTCAAGCAATGTCACAGTTTGCAATGCATTTCGGCTTGCGTATTTCCCCGATTCTTCCTGGGCTTTATTCTGATCAATAGAATCTTGAACGTACCGAACAATTAATTCTACGTCCAACTCTTTTACAATTTGATCGCGAAACTCTATCGTTTCAGGGAAATTATGCCCCGTGTCGATATGCATGAACGAAAATGGAATTTTAGACGGATAAAACGCCTTTTGCGCCAATCGTGCCATAACAATTGAGTCTTTTCCACCAGAAAAAAGTAGAACAGGCTTTTTAAACTGTGCCGCTACTTCTCTGAGGATATATATGCTCTCGTTTTCTAATTCGAGTAAGTGTTTGTTTTTCATAATTCGATTATTAGATTGTTCGATAGCTAGATTATTCGAATGATCGAGCAATCAAAAGCGAAGCGTTTCGAACGATCGATTTCAGTTATACGTGCAATCCACATTCACGCCCTTCCAAAGCTTTCGTCGGATCGTAATAATTGTTTTCAGATTCTAGTCCATGTGTTTCAATATAGGCCTCTAGTTGGGTGTCGTTCCAATAGAAAAATGGACAGATTTTAAGCACTCCAGCAGCCGTTTGACTTACAATGTCAAGGGTTGATCTATGTGCTGTTTGGTCTTTTCTTAAATTCGTGAACCACACATCTGCTTTGTGATTTTCCATGGCTCTTCCGAAAGGTTCCAATTTCACTTGAAATGTAAACTCGTCGTGAGCAGGAGTGTCTACTTCTGGAATTCCAAGCGTTACGTTTCTATGTGCCACCGATTGCTTGGGAACATAGAGGTCAATATTCAAGTCCAATTGCTTAATCGTTCGTTCCGCGTGCTGATATATTTGCGGCGTATTGTATCCGCTATCGCACCAGACAACTGGAATAGATTTATTTTCTTTCGTTAAGGCGTGCAACAAAGTCGCTTCCAATGGACGAAAGTTTGTTGTTACAATTGGACGTTTCGCAACACCCAAGGCCCATTGAACAATCTCACTGGGAGATTTGTCTTTTAGGTCTTTATTTATATCCGATAAATTCATAGTTAACGTTTTAAAAATTTAACCCAAGCGCGTTCGTGCAGGTAATAGAGAATCATCTTTGAAACGACTTCTATTCCTCCAATGCTTAGCGCTATGTCCAACTTTCCTGTCAAGACATACGAAATAATCATCGTGTCGATTGTACCGATTATACGCCACGAAATTGTCTTCAACACGGACACCTTGTTGTCACCCGCAACAATCCCTGATCTTTTTAAACCGATAGAATCTATAATCATTTCTTAAAATTTCTGGACAAATATACTATTACCCTATCGACTTACTAGGGTTTTAAATTTATTTAACTAAAATTTGATTGGATAAACATTGAAAATGTGAGAATTTATAGGGAATTCAGAAAGAAAATTATTTATCGCTTACATGACCTAAATCATATTTAATGGCCGTTGATTGCGTAAATTTGTAGTATAAATTGTCAGAAATGAGAGACATCGAAAATGAAGAGGACGTTGAATTGTTTATTCGCGCCTTTTACGGTAAGGCACTTAAAGATGAGCAACTAGCGCCTTTCTTTAAGCACATGAATTTTGAAAATCACGTTCCCAAAATGATTCACTTTTGGGCTTTCGTTCTATTGGATCGAGGAGGGTACAAAACGGATGTGACGCAACTCCACATAAACATGCCGATTAAAAAAGAACATTTTGATCGATGGATTGAATTGTTCAATGGTACAATCGATAGTTTATTTGAAGGAGAAAAAGCGAAAGCGGCAAAAGACAGAGCTTTTGTGATGCGCTGGACGATGGAGTCGAAAATGAAGAACAAATAGTGAAACATAAGTTACACATCAGTTCTAAAGCTCTTCGTACCTTTGCCTCAAATTGAGAGCATGGAGAGAAAAGAGCATTGGGAGAAAATTTACTCGGAAAAAGAACTTTCTGAAGTTAGTTGGTACCAACCAACACCTGAAACATCGATTCAATTGATTGATGAAAATAGTTCAAAAGACGATGCAAT
>JAWUWJ010000030.1:0-30328 GCA_034111925.1 Crocinitomicaceae bacterium | reverse complement strand
GACGAGATCGACGTGCTCTCTTACGATATGACAATTGAAGTTGGCGACAAAGATGATGTTATTCACGTTAAAGAAATTGTAAAAATCAAACTCCTCAAGGAAACGCCTCGGTTCTATCTGAACTTGGTCTCAGTAAACGCTGAGTCGGGGAACGGAATGAAAATCAGTCAGATAATCGATAAAAACAACAAGCCGATAACTATCGAGCATACCAAAGACAAAATCTGGTTTTCCCCAAGTATGGCAAGCGCTGGAGAAGAACTTTCCTTCACAGTTGTATACTCGGGAATCCCTGAAACAGGACTTATAATCGGTAAGAACAAATTCGGCGATCGTACCTTTTTTGGTGACAATTGGCCCAATCGTGCAAGCCACTGGATCGCTTGTATTGACCACCCGTCTGATAAAGCACTAGTGAACTTCACAGTCATTGCTCCGAAGAGATACAAATGCATTGCGACAGGAGAGTTTGTTGTTTGTGCTGAACACAGTCGTAAAAAGCGAATGCATTATTATGAATCTAAAATTCAGCTCCCAACGAAAGTGATGGTGATTGGATTGGCAGAATTTGAAATTGAGAAAATTAAAAGCAAGCATGATTTCGAAATGAGTATTTGGGCGTATTCGAAAGATGCAAAAAATGGATTTTCGGACATGGCCGTTGCTAAAGATGTCGTGGATTACTTTGTTTCAACGATCGGTGAATATCCGTTTGAGAAACTAGCGAATGTTCAATCTACAACTCAGTTTGGAGGTATGGAAAACGCTGGAAACATCTTCTATGATGAAAAGGCGGTGAAAGGAGAAGGAACAATGGAGGCACTTGTAGCTCATGAAATTGCGCATCAATGGTTTGGGAATTCTGCCAGCGAAGCCGATTGGAAACATTTATGGTTGAGTGAAGGCTTTGCGACGTATTTCACAGATTTGTATTGGGAGAATAAGTACGGAACAGAAGCGATGAATGAGCGATTGATTGGAGAACGAACCAGAGTGATCAAATTTTCGCAGCAATACAATCATCCGGTTGTGGATTCAACGTATGAATCGCTTATGGTACTTCTAAACCCTCACTCCTATCAAAAAGGCGCCTGGTTTTTACACATGCTTCGAAACGAAGTGAGTGACTCAATTTTCTGGAATGGAATTCGATCGTATTACGACGAGTTCAAATTCGGAAATGCAACGACTTCTGATTTCCAAAGAGTAATGGAGAGTGCATGTCACTTTAGCTTGGGAAAATTCTTCGATCAATGGTTGTATCAGACGCAGCAGCCTAAATTGAAGATCAATTACAATTCGAATGACGACCAAGAAACCTTGAGTTTTCATCAATTGCAGAACACTTTTGTTTATGATTTTAATCTGGAAATAGAATTCAATTATGTCGATGGTTCTTCAGAAATCAAAACGTTCAGGATTTCGCATAAGAGAGAAGTATTCACTTTAAAGAACACGAGTATGATCAGCTCAATGAAGTACGATCCGAATGTTAAGTTGTTGTTTGAGCAAGTTGAGAATTAGAGACTAGTGGCTCTGAATAAGCAAAGAACCTGGAAAGCCGATAAAAATTCAAGTGCGTTTCAGAATTGATACTAATCCTTCACTTTAAAAGTTGCCATAATTTCATTTGTCACTGCGGAAAAACGATCATAATTATCGACAAGACATGTCATTGTAAGGATATAAATGGCATCACCAACAGAAATGTAAAATTGCTCAAACCTCAACGAGTTCAATCCTACTTGGCCTTCATAGGCCATAGAATGACAAATCATTCCGTTGAGCTTTCCACGACTACTGTAAACGATTTTACCATCAATTAAATTGGTTGCGACTTGCATTTCTGACACCTCCACAAACTCATCCAAAGTTCTGATCTTTTCTCCTAAAGGCAGTATCAATAAATTGATATTTTCTTTAAATGACTCGGAGCTACTTGACGGGTTGAATAGTATAAATTCAGTTCCCATATCGCCCGAATCATCCAATTCCCAGTCCTTTGGATATTTCATCAAGTAATTATCAGTACTAAGTAATTCCCAGCCTTTTTCTAATTCTTGTTCTCTATCGTCTTCCGTCTTTTCATCTGGCGAATCTCCGCTGCAAGAGAATAGAATCAACAAAACCGTTACAAACACACCAGAAAGTCTCTTCATATATTAAAAAGCTAAAACCTTAAACTCCGTTCTTCTATTCTTCTGGTGTTGAGCACCTGTGCACTTAACACCATTCTTACAACCGTTTACCAATTGAGTTTCACCGTAACCAGCAGATTTCAAGCGATCAGCAGAAATTCCTGCTTTCGTTAAGTAATCGACAACCGCTTTCGCTCTTCTTTCAGACAAATCCTGATTGTGTGGGTCAGATCCCTGAGAATCCGTGTGTCCTCCCAATTCAATTTTCAAAGTCGGAACGTCGGTCATCAAACCAACCAATCGTTTCAACTCTGTTGTTGACTCAGAACGCAAGGTTGCTTTGTCTAAATCGAAGAAGATATTACGAAGAACAATTTTGCTTCCAACCGATAATTTTTTCAATGCAATGTTCTTTTCTACCTCTTGGAAAGCCGATGTTTTTGGAATATCGAAGTTTTCCGAATGGAATAAATATTCGTTTTTCTTCACAGCAATTCCGTAATTCTTACCCGCCGGAAGAGAAACAAGGAACTTTCCTGTCGTACTGTTTGATTTAAACGTTGCGATTACTTTGTTCGCTTCATTGTCTACAATTTCGATTTCAGCTTCCAAAAGATCTTTCGTCAAATAATCAGAAATCACACCTTTCAAAATTGTAAGTTGCGCTTCTTTAACGATAACTTCAGGAGCAATTACAACATCCTTTATTGGAGCGGCAACACTTGCCAATAGGTTGTCCTCATTGTTCAAGACCATTTGCTTTTCAGGGCCTAAGAATGTAATCATGTATAAATCACGAAGTCCCTTATTGTCTTTTTGCGCTGAAGACATATAATATCCGTGTTTACCACTTGCAGAAATCACGAAAAACGCATCTTGATCGGCCGTATTCACAGGATATCCCAAGTTTTGAGGTTCGCTCCATGTATTGTTCGATTCATCAAATACAGATTTAAAAATATCCATATCGCCCATTGAAGTATGCCCTTCAGAACCGAAGTACAGTGTTTTTCCATCTGGATGCATGTAAATACCGTCTTCTTTGTATTTCGTATTGATCGTAGCTCCTAAGTTTTGCGCTGGACCCCACTTCCCTTTCTCATCTCTTTTTGATAAATAAATATCATGTTTTCCAATTCCACCTGATTTTGCGGAAACAAAGTAGAGTGTATTCCCATCTGGAGAATAACATGCTGAAGGCTCTTGAAAGTTTTTCGTGTTGATGTTCTTTCCCAAATCTATTGGTTTACTCCATTCTGAACCTTCTAAAACGCATTCGAACAAATCACCAACTCCTGATTTACCTTTATAGATAATAATTCGCTGTCCATCAGCTGAAATTGCAGAAACTGCATCGTGGTCGTTTGTATTTACATTCTCGCCCATATTTTGAGCTGGTGCCCAAGTCCCATCATCATTCTTCTTTGAAATGTATATATCTTCAAATTGTTCGTTCAGCATTGGATCGATCTTCCCTCCTGTTGAACCTGCTCTTCTAGATGTATAAATGATAACCGATTCATCAGCAGAAATTACGGCTCCGTACTCGTTGTATTTTGAATTAACGTTGTCTCCAAGGTTGTCAATAAAAACACGAATTGGATTTTTGATCACCTTTTTCCCGTTGTAACATTGCTGAATTCTCAATTGTAAATCATCTCTGTAACGCGGATCTGGATTCTGCATAACGGCAGACTGGTATTTACTGTACCACGTGATTGCTTGATCAAATTCATTGTTCAAATGGTACGCTCGCCCCAAATAAAAATTAATTTTCGGGTTTATATTTGGCTGTAATTTGTGCGCCTTTAATAAATGCTCCATTGCTTTTGACTTATACACCGAATTCAAATAGCACTCCCCTAGTTTATAGTTTAAAAGCGCGTTGTCTGGATTGAATTTATTCGCCTTTTCGAAAAATGGAATGGCTTCTTTGAAATAAATTTCTCCTTGCTCGTAAAATCCATCTCCTTCTTTCAAGTTGGCCTTCGCTTCCTTCAAGCCCTCTTTGTCGTTTTTGAAATTGTCCTTATCGAATTCAATTCCTTGCGCAAATGCTCCTGTAGTAATCAGCAACAATCCGGCAATAAGTATATATGTTTTAGTCATCATAATGTTTCTCTTAAAGATTAGTTGCAAGCTCCTACAAACGATTTAACACCCTCTGCTCCTAGCTGATCTGCCATTTTCCAATCGGCGCATGCTCCTAAGTCATCTCTCATCAATTCTTTAGCATTTCCTCTATTCTGATACGCATAAGGATACTTTGGATCAATTTCAATCGCCTTTGAACAATCTTCAATACATCCTTTGTAATCTTTCAATTTGAATTTAGCGCTTGCTCTGTTGTTGTAGGCAAAAGCATAATCAGCTTTCAATTCGATTGTTTTACTGAAATCATTGATTGCTTCTTGATAATCGCCAGAATCGAAATAAGCGCTTCCTCTATTGTTGAAAGCTATATAGTACTTGTCGTCCAAGCTAATTGCTTTTGAATAAGACATCAGCGCCGCTTTAATCTTTCCTTTCTTTCGCAAGGCACTCCCCAAGTTGTTGTGGGTAAATGCCATTTTATTGTCGATCAATAAAGCTTTGTTGTAATCGATGATTGCTCCGTCGATGTCATCCATCAGGCGTTTAGCACTCCCACGGTCATTGTATGCATAAGCGTGGCGTTTGTCTGCATTTACAGCTTTCGTAAAGTCTTCGATCGCTCTTTCGTAGTCTTTCGCTTCAAAGTTGATTACACCTTTGTAATAATGCGCTTGAGCATGATTGGGCTTTAACTTCGTCGTTTGATTGAAATCTGCAACGGCACCTTCCGAATCGTTCGATTTGTATTTCGCTTGGCCTCTCAAGTACCACGTTTCTGGATTAACAGCTACGTAGGATATTGATTTATCAAAATCGGCAATTGCTCCAGGTAAGTCACCATTTTCGGATTTACAAATTGCACGATTGAAGTAAGCAGGCTCGAAATCTGCTCGTAACTCCAACGACTTCGTGAAATCATTAATTGCTGCTTTGTAATTTTTGTCTTGGTATTGTTTTATTCCACTGTTGTAGATTTTATCAGCTTGGACTTCAGCTGAATCTAAGATAGTAGCTTGGACAATGGAATCCTGCGCGAAAGATATGCTAGTCATTAGCATACCGAACGTGAGCAGCATAGTAGCTTTCAAACGATTCATGTAGTTCCTTTTTTCAATGTTCTTAATAAAATGAGGGTTTTCAACTTGACCTGATTGATTATCAGTGGTAGTAAAGGAAACCCCGTTGTCTTGGTTTAGGCTGTCAATTTCTCCAAATAAATGAAGACCGATAGTTATCGGAAGCTAAATTTAACACTTTCATTCTAAAATGTGTGATTGATTGCGGGAGTGTTATTAACAAGTTGGGTGTAATTAAAGCATTGCATACGACATGTCAATTATAGCAAGCCCAATTCTGGAAATATTCGTCATTGTTTCAGCTTAGATTGTCTTATTTAAGTTGATTTCTTGCCATTACAAAATCATTATGTCCTAAATTTAAATATTCAGTGTAATTTCATTGGAAATAGTATACAACTCAAAAACCGTTATAAACAGACACCTTTTTGTATCAACGTAGAACTTATAACCACTATGAAAAAATCAATTCTATATCTTTTAGTTTTCACTGTATCATTCTTGAGTTCATGCGGCAATGAAAGCATTGACGAAAAAACATCTACTCCAAATTATCAGTCCGTAAAATTTGACTTAACGACAACAGAGAATGAAGAAGTAGCATATTTTGAAATCTCAAACACCTCATTTCCGATTCATCTCATTTTTTTCAAGGAATCTGGAAATACTTTTATCGAAGTAAACAACAATACTCTTCTTGTTGATCTAGAAACAAGGTCTGGTGACGGCTTTTCTACAAAAAAAGGACAGCTAGCGCTCTTTAAAAATAAAGTTGGGTACATTCTTATGTTTCCTACTTTCACAGAAGAGTTTCCTGATTTTCAACTATTGGGTTTATCGAAAAATGGAGAGTTTAGCAATTATGGTTGGCATACGTATAGTTATGATGCTGTCGAAAAAATGAATAAGAAGTTCACGGAGGTTGACTATAAGATCAAGGAAAGAAACGATACATTAAGGGTATATCTGAAACAGGATAACGACGTTTTACTTTCGGAGCTGCATTTCCATTCAGATAAAAAAGTGAAATTAACTTTGGATGAAGAAAAAATGCTTGAATCCTTGTTAGAATACTAAAGTCATTATATAATTCAATCAAAGAACACTCCCTTTAATAGGTCACGGAAAAAGATCTATTCAGAAGAAGCAAAGCGAAACTAATACGCTGTACAAAACACCCAATAGTATCCATATGTACTTCCTGGAACGTGTACAACTCCAATTCCCACTTCTTTACTTCCTTTATTGAACATGTTGGCGTAATGCCCTGGACTGTGGTACCATTGTGAATACGTACTTTCAGCTGTTTCATTGCCTGCTGCGATATTTTCAGAATTGGCGAAAGACGTTGTGTGGAACTTCCGAATTCTGTTAAACGTACCTCCTACTTCAATGAGTTTCTCGCCTTTTCGATCTTGGCTGCCGTGTGAGAAGTAATCTTGACTTCCCATATCATAAGCGTGATATCGAGCAGCATTCGCCAAGCTTTCTTTCCAAACTAGTGGCCCCATGCCCTTCTTTTTACGTTCAGCATTTACCAAGGCCAACATCTTTTTTTCGCTTGTTTTACTATGAGATAGAATCATTTCAGTTCCCAATGCCAAGCCGTAATATTGTCCATCAACTTTATTTGTTTCAGAAACAGATTCGATTATTTCAACTTCTTCTACTTTATCTAATTTTGCAACAGGATCATTGTCAACCTCTATTTCTTCCTTATCTGGACGGTCAACCTTTTCCCATTTCATTCTTTTTCGTTTGGAAATAAGCGCCTTACTCAACTGACGGAGCTTCGCCTCTTTCAATTCAGCGATGACACCTTCTGCAAAGACATTTATTTCGTCTTCTGTATCCATCCAATTCATTTTCTCTTCAAAATCCTTGTCCTTGATTCGTTCAAAACTTCGAGCATAACTCAGCGCTTTGGACAATTCATTGTACTTTTTTCGAGGCGATTCTTGGACTTGGGCTTTGTCAAAATGAACGGCCATTGCAAAATAATAGGGCGCTGCATTGTGTGGGAAAAATTTAATAAATCGTTCGGCTACATTCAAGCATTTTTCATCTTGTGCTTCATACAATTTATTCAAACGTTTGTACGGGTAATTGAAGGAGAAAGTCAGGTACGGCAATGTTAATAGCAGGATGAGAGAGATGGTTTTTCGCATGGCTTTTGGTTTTATAGTTGTTGTTGATCCAAAAAATCAATTGATTGAAAAAGCTGATGCTGGAGAATACTTATGAGTAAGAAGTAAACATCGGTGATCTCGGTACAATAAAAATTTTGAAACGCTGGTTATTATTATGAACGCATAATAAATTGCAATTATTGTACCAGCCCTCTACTTCTTTTTAGATTTCTCTAATTCGTAGGCATACAGAAGCTTAGACAACCTTGCCACAAACGGCCTAGCAACCTCAGTGTATTCGTATTGGCCATCATTGACGATATCGTTGGCGTTGGTGTACAAGCTAACCGACATGAAAAATTCAACGCCGTCCTCTTCGTTTTTGACGTGTGCAATTTCAGAAGTAAAGCCGTAAGACAGTCCCAATTTACTTGTCGTTTTCGTTTTATGAGATATTCCCTCCTCACCTATTATTGCATACTTCAAATCATTGTCCTTTTTCCAATACCTTCGAGCAGGATACGATGGAACCACTTCTCTTGGATACTTTTGCATGGATTCAATTAAGAATTCACGGTCCGCATTCCGCAATATAAATTTCGGATCTCCAACTTCAGGATACATCAAATGAATAAGCATGTCATTCACTTCTGGCAAAGGCAATTCAAGACTGTAATTCATATCATAAGGCCCTGGAACGATATCTCCGTTTTCATCTTCGTGCTTTGAGCCAAACAATCGGCTTTCTGTGAAGGAATAGTTCTTTAACATCTCGTTTGTGTCTAAATCCGTCATTCCTGATAAAACTTGAAGCTTTCCTTTTGAATTATAAACAGTGTACGAATTTGTTTTCAATTGATCCGCTCTTTCACATCCCGTAAATGCTTTGTAAATATTCGTTCCAGAATAGCCGTTCAAATCGAGTAGCTTGTTAATCGTTTCTGGATTCAGAATATGATAAAAAGCAGAATAAAAATTGTTGTCGCTCAGTGCCATCATTTCTCGTATCATTTGACGATAATGAATCGACTTTGATTGAGAAAGGCTGATGAATTTATTATTTCTACAAGAAACATCTGATCCAAAAACGGGAATATCATCCAAAGAAATGTCGTCCTTCCGAAATTCCGATAAGGCCATTAACGCAATAGGAAACTTCACCAAGCTTGCGGGATAGTAATACTGATGTGTTCCAAAATAACTCGTCGAGAATTGAGGAGCTGATTTGGAATGATCTACCTGCGTATACACCAATTGGAACCTATACTTTGGGTCCGTAACAATTTCTTTCGATAGTTTAAATTCTTCTGCGTGCTCTAAAATGTAATTTCTCAAAGAGACGGAATCGCTTATCTCCTGACCAAAAGACAGAAAAGAACTAAAAAGGAAGAGTATTAAAAAGAATTTATTTCTCTGCACGTTTTGATATAAAGTAAATTACAATTGCTGGAGAAATCGCAATTAAGAACCACAAAATTACTTCCGTTTTTATATTCACGAAATAGTAGATCATCCATACTGAAATGGCAATAAATACTAGTGGTGTGATTGGATATCCCCACGCTTTAACGATGCCCTTATCTGCTTCAACGTCTTTCGATTTTCGACTTCTTAAAATGAAGATTCCAAAAACAGTTAACAATGAAAAGATCGCTAAAGTCACACCGGTAAACTCAATAAGCGAGCCAAAATCTAAGAAAAACACCATTGACAACGATGCGACCATAATTGTAACGATGGCCAATATTGGAGCTCCACCTTCAGTTTGTTTCCCAAGCGCCTTAAAAAGTTTGTAGTCCTTGCCTATTTCCTGTGCAACTCTAGGTCCTGCGATAAACATCGCGCTTACTCCTGAGATTAACGCAAGTGAGAAAACCGCACTAAAGATCAATCCAACTTTAGGCCCGAGGATTTTATTTGCAACGATATTCCCTAAATCCAATCCTGAACCTAGTTCTTCAAACGTAGCTACGTACATGAACACAAAGTTCAGCATCAAGTATAAAACTGTAACGATAATCGTTCCAACAATCAATGAAAAGGGAAGGTTCTTTTTAGGGTTTTCTAATGAACCAACAATGTAAGAACTGGCGTTCCATCCGCTATACGCGAAGAAAACCCAAACCATCGCCCCTGCAAAAGGAAGACTAAAAATGGTATCCCACGAATGGGCTGTTGGAGCAAAACTGATATTTGCTCCTTCATAATCTCCAATAAAAATAAACGGTACAATTAAGAAAACAGCGACCAATCCTAATTTGATATACGTCATTGCATTCTGGAACATCCCACCGAACTTGACGCCTCTAACGTGAACGAGAACAACCAATAGAATAGCAATGGTAGCAACAATCTTAGTAATCGGGATAGACATTAGCGTATCTTCTTTCGCCATTCCTAAAAGCGGCAAAAAGTATTCACCTGTCGCCAATGCAAGGGCAGCAATTGCTGCAGAAAATCCAACTACAATAGAAATCCATCCGCTTACAAACCCGACAATTGGGTGGTATATCTCGGATAAAAATGCGTATTCCCCACCGGACTTATTTACGCGCGTTGCGATTTCACCGTAGACAGTTGCTCCACAAAGCGAAACAATTCCACCGACCAGCCAAATCATTAAAATTGCAAAAGGGTCTGGAATTCCAAATTCAGGATTCACCTGATAACCAAGCGTGGTAAATATTCCAGTACCAATCATGTTCGCTATGACCATGTTAACTGCAACGGAACGCGTATATTTTTTGTTTTGCATATTCATTTTTTCGATTGCCTAAAGTACAAGAAAAACTGATAGCTTTTAAAACGGGTTTGTTTGCAAAAACCTAAAAATGAGTCAAATTGATACGCTTAATAAATCACAGGCATCATTTAATATTCAATTGATAACGAAAACTCTAAAGATTTCTTTCTTTAAAAAGATTTCGACACATTTGTGCTACACTTAACCTATCACAATGAACAAGTTAATTCTACTTCTTTTAACTGGAATTTTAATCACGTCATGTGGATCTGAAGATTCTGAACCTACTGACAGCCCTGAATCACCTACTACGGAGATCACAGGAGATACTATTGTTAAGGTTGAAAAAGTATATCCTGAAGACGGTAAATTCAATGAATTCGCGCAATATATTGCAGGATATGAAGGCACGGACGACAGTTCTTTCAAAGGACTTGAATCTACGGAAAGTTGGAAATCGTACCAAACGAACTTGAATGCTGTTTGGACAAAAACAAACAACAAGCTTCCTACAATAAGAGATTGGACAAAACAAGAACTTGCCGACGTAAATACAGATGGAGGAACACTTTTCTATCCTTTCTCTGGAGCTGATTTCTTGCATGCTGACTTGTTCTTCCCGGACCATGACAACATTGCGATGATCGCTTTAGAACCTGTTGGAAACTATCCTGACTTGGATAAAAAGAAAAAAGACGGTACCCATGGAAAATACTTGGGAAGCCTAAAAAAATCAATGAATGCAATTTTAGGATTGAGCTTTTTCAGAACAATTGCAATGGCAGATGATTTCCAAACAGAAATGGACGGAACGTTGCACGTTTTGATGCACTTCATGGCGAGAACGGATCACGAAGTATTGTTCCAAGAAAAAGTTGCGATTCAACCCAATGGTGAATTGTCAACGGATGTGACAAACATTACGGATTCGACATACATCGGGAATAGATACTATTTCAAGCGCAAGGGTGAGGAGAAAGTAAGAACATTGACGTATTTCGCAGTGAACATTCAAAACATGGCGTACCATAGCCGAGGTGGTTTGGTTGCGAAAGGATTAGATACAAGATCTGATTTAGTGGCGTATTTCAAAGGGTTGAACATCAAGTCTACTTATTTAAAATCTGCCTCTTATTTAATGCACAGGCCGACATTCAGCATCATTCGAGATTTAATTCTCGACGAATCGGAATATGTTCTTCAAGATGATTCTGGAATACCCGTTAAGTTCTTTGATACCAGCTTATGGGATTTAACGTTCTACGGGAACTTTGTAAAACCAATCTCATTGTTCTACGAAAGACCTCAAGATGATTTGGCATTGATCTTTGCTAACAAAGGAGCGAATGTTAAACCTTTGCCTTTTGGAATTGGATACCAATATGTGAATGGAACGTCGAATTTAATGAAAGCGAAAAAGAAGTAATTCGAACTTAGTTCTTTTCGAAAAAATCCAATACATTCGTCACTTCTGAATTCCAATACGTGTAGTTATGCTGCGCCGTTGAATCTGTATGAACCTCAACATTTACTTCGGGCTCAATGAATTCGATAAACTCTAACATCAATTCGAAATGCTTGTAGGGAACGACGTTGTCTTTCAATCCATGACCAATATAAAGCGGTACGTTCAGATTCTTCGAAAGCAGCAATTGTCTTGGGTTTTCAACTCCTTGCCAGCGCTTTTCAAACGACTTCATTTTTCCAAAATAACCAATGTACAAATTATCATTTGGGAACATAAACTGATCGTAATCTCCTGAAAGCGTTGCACAACCAGAGAATACTTTAGGCAAATCCAAGGCCAAAAGAAGTGCTCCTCTCCCACCCGTTGACAATCCCATAACGTAGTTGTTTCCAGTTTCTTCGAACAATCCATAATCGGCTTGCAGTTTGCCAATTACTGAATCTCTCAGCCATTTTCGTGTAGGATATTTTGTCCAAGCGGCTCTTGTTTCATTGTAGTGTTTATCAGAATAGATGCTTTTCCCCATTTCCGGAAAGACCAAGATATATCCTCGTTTCAAGGCGTCTTCACAAAGTGAAGTACTGTCGCACCAGTCGGTAATTGGAAAGTTCCAGCCTTGCAAGACAAGAATAGTTCCTTTCGCTGATCCTTCTGGTGATTTAATCTCAACATCAAACTCTAAATCCTTGAAGCCAATTTTCAAGAGTGTATCGTTTACTCTAAGTTCGACTTGAGGTTGAACTTCATACTGAGACACGTCTTCTTGAACCCCGACCTCATGATTCGATGTTATCGCAGTCCCTTCATCAGAACAGGCTGTGAATAGCGTTAAAAGTAAGATCGGAAAAGCGAATTTGAATTTCATGGAGGGGAAGGTAATGGTTTTTTTGGATATTGGATTTTGGGTATTGGATTTTGGATTTTGGGTATTGGAATTTAGAATTTAGATTGTTAGACATTATTAGTTTTCTGAAATACGTTCTAAATTCTAACATCTAAAAGCCGAAGACGATCCAATATCCAGAAACTGTTACTTATTTCAAATCAAACATTATCTTGTTGAATCAACAAAAGATTATCTATGAGATTATTAATTCTAGCATCATTTGCAATAGTTCTTCAAGCATGTGCTCAAGAAGGAGACAATTCCGCAGAAACGTCTGAAAGCACGACGGATACAACTTCAACGGCTTTTGGCCCTGTAATTAACACAGAGGGAATGCTATTGCAAACGCGCTTCAATCCGCCAAAAGGATTTGAAAGAGAAGCTGTTGATTCTGGTTCGTTCGCGCATTACTTGAGAAACCTTCCTTTGAAAGAAGCGGGATCTTTGGTGAAGTATTATGATGGCGGCTCTAAATCCAATTATGCCTACGAAGCCGTTGTTGACTTGGACATTGGAAAGAGAAACTTGCACCAATGTGCAGATGCTGTAATGCGTTTAAAAGCGGAGTATTTGTGGGATTCAAAACAATACGATAAAATTCATTTCAACTTTACGAATGGTTTCAGAGTGGATTATTCCGAATGGATGAAAGGAAAGCGAATGGTTGTTAAAGGGAACAAAACGTGTTGGGTAAATGGGGCCGCAAGAGCAAATAACTACCAAGATTTCTGGAAGTATATGGAACTTATTTTCAACTATGCTGGAACGCTTTCCTTGGATCGAGAAATGAAATCCAAACCAGTGGATCAAATGGAGATTGGAGATGTCTTTATTCTTGGCGGTTCACCTGGACATGCAATCATCGTTGCTGACATGGTTGTGAATCCAACAACCGGAAAAAAGAAATTCTTGCTTGCTCAAAGTTATATGCCCGCTCAAGAAACTCAAATTTTGAAAAACCCTCTTGATCCTATGAGCCCTTGGTATTCGACTGATTTTGGTGACGTATTGAACACACCCGAGTGGACTTTTTATGCCAATCAATTAAAGGGTTGGGAATGATATGAAGATCTGGAAGCGATTCTATTATGAAAAATAGAAGTTAAGCTTTATGTTTGAGTGAATTTATTGGTTGCATATCGTTATCTGCAATTCTAACATTCAACAGTTATTCACATTTGACTTTGATAGATACTTTACATTATATCGCAATAGTTCAAGCACTCTTAATGGGTGTTGTTTTGATCTCAATACGGAGAAATGGAAAATTTGAATTCAAATATCTAGGGATATTATTACTTTGTCTCGGCCTTGCCGTATTGGGCGAAACATACGGCGACCATGCAGATGCTGAATTTACCCTGCTCTACCCTTTCAGATTTTTCTTCCTGATTCCAAACCTTGTATTCCTTCATGTAGAAAGCAAAATGGTGGACTCCATTTCATTAAAAAAGCGAGTTGCACACCTGTTAGCTGGAGGAATTGAATTTGTATTCTTATGTGCGATTTTAATATTAGCACGATTGAAAGTCATACATCCCGATGGTGATTTCCTTTACTACTTCGATGAACTATACACGTACTTAACAGTTCTTTACGCCCTTATAATCCAAGTCATCATTCTAAAGAAAATTGCCATCTACAATGGGAATTTATTCAAATACTTTTCTACTATTCGCTATAAATATTTGAATTGGCTAAAATGGGTTTGTGTTATCATTATTACAACCGAAGTCTATTACATTCTTTTTTACATTTTCTCATCAGATGTAGAAACAAATGATTTTTTCTACGCGCCAGTAGCGATTCTAGAACTGGGGCTTATTTTTTATGTAGGAATAAGTGCGTTGCTTCAATCCAACTTGCAAATTGAAATTCCGAAAGAACAATTAATTGATAAACTTGACCCAAAAGACGATTCGAAAACAAATGAAGTAACTGAAATTGAGCACAAGGTTTTTGACAACATCGAGCAATTCATGCAATTAAAAAAGCCCTTTTTAAATGCTGATCTCAACCTTAAATTATTATCCCAATTGATGGAGGTTTCAGAGCGTCAACTATCAAATGCTATCAATAAAAACACCGGTTCCAATTTTTACACCTTCATTAATCAATATAGAGTTCAAGAGGCAATCCTAATGCTAAAAAGTAACCATCACGCGAAGTTTAGTATCGTCGGGATTGGAGAAGCAGCGGGCTTCAACTCCAAGTCATCATTTTACAATAACTTCAGGAAAGTGACCAACGTTTCCCCCTCTAAGTATTTACAAAACCTATCCTAAAACACGTTTTGGGACATCAAGATGTACTAAGTGTTCTAATAAAACAACGTTATTTGAGTCAAACAATTAAAAACTCTTTATGCGCGTTTCAATTCTAACTTCACTCTTTCTTCTCGGATGCTATTTTAATACAACAGCACAAAATCCAAACCCAAATGCAAGTCTGGATGCTTTCATTCAAGGCGAAATGACTTCCGAAAAATTTCCAGGAGTTTCTGCGATTATTGTCAAGGGCGGTGAAATCATTTGGGTAGAATCGTATGGCTATGCCGATGTTGAGAATTCAGTTCTCGTTCAAGACACCACGGTATTTTTACTCGCTTCATTGTCTAAAGTCTTTACAGGAACCGCTGCAATGCAAGCTTCTGAATCCGGAATAATTGACCTAGACACGGACATCAGCACTTATTTAACATGGCCACTTGATATTCCAGGCTTTGAAAATGAAGCTGTTACAATGCGCCAGTTAATGACACATTCGGCTTCAATCAACGATGGGGCGGCAATGGACCTGTATTACGATTACCCAGACCCAACAATTTCTCTTGGTGATTGTATTCAACGCTACTTCTCCTTAAGTGGTGCGGATTATGACCCTATTGATAATTTTATTAGTGCAGCACCTGGAACGAATTACAGCTATTCAAACATGGGAACAGCATTGAATGGATTTGTAACGGAATCCGCAACGGGAATGCCTTTCGATGATTTTTGCGAAGACAACATTTTCGACCCATTGTGTATGGAAAAAACAGCGTGGCATTTTGCCGATTTTGACTCAAGTCATGTTGCGCGGCCCTACTCATATCAAGGAGGAAACTATGTGCCCTATCCTCATTACGGTTTTGCGGATTATCCCGACGGACAATTACGCAGCAATGCAATGGATTTGGGTAATTTCATGATCGCCTACTTAAATGGAGGAACACTTGGAGCGAACTCCATACTAACTCAAGCATCCATTAATGAGATGTGGTCTCCTCAGATTCCTTCATTGGAAGCGACTCAAGGATTGAATTGGTATCAGGAAGAACTATTCCACTCTGGAGGTTCAACGATGCTTTGGGGGCATAACGGAGGTGAAGATGGAGTTTCGACAGACATGTACTTGGACCCCGTTACCAACATCGGAATATGCATCCTTACAAATGGTGAAGGAGATGCCTTATCTATTTGCGATGAACTATACGATTATGCGCTTAATTCAATTCCAACTTCTAGCATCATTCCAAATTGCCTTGGGACAAATACAATCGAAGAAGCACTATTAGAAGATCGTGAAATTGTAAAAGTTTTAGACTTCATGGGAAGAGAAACAACGTTCAAGCCGAATACTCCTTTAATCATTCTTTACAGCGATGGGAGCACAGAAAGAGTGTTCCAAATCACTGAGCAATAACAGTAAAAATAATACTTGACATTAAAAACACCCTTACAACCTCTTCGCTTAAATTGAATATCATGAAGCAATTCACAATCAACACATCAATCGTCTTTTTAGCGCTGTTATTCCCTTTACTCGCAAACGCACAAGTTGAATACACAATGCCAGAGGAGACTTCCGAACATGAAGGTACTTGGCTGCAATGGCCTCACAACAATCTTTACGGCCCAACGTATATTTCCGATGTGGAACAAACTTTTGTCTCCATGGCAAACGCATTACAAAGTGGTGAAAAAGTGCATATCGTTGCAACTGACAGCGCGGAATTGGCACGAATCATAAATGTATTGAACAATGCTTCCATCCCTTCAACGAACATCGATTTCTACGTGTACCCGACGGATGATGTTTGGAGCAGGGACAACGGGCCAATGTTTGTCTACGACCAAAACGATGACTTAACAATTATTGATTGGGGATTTAACGGTTGGGGATTCGACACGCCTTATTCAAACTGCGATCTTATTCCGCAAAGCGTTGGTTCCGATATCGGCGTGCCCGTAATAGACCTAAACGGAGTCGTTCTTGAAGGAGGCGCAATTGAACATGACGGCGCTGGAACTATGATTGCGACGAGGAGTTCAATAACCCATTCTAGCCGGAACCCATCCTTAACAGAACAACAAATAGAAGACAGTTTGACACGCTATATGGGAATCACCAAATTCATCTGGTTGGATGGCATTTATGGTTTAGAGATCACAGACATGCACATTGACGGCTTCGTGAAATTTGCAGATGAAAACACCATTGTGACAATGGACAGTCTGGATTTAATCTCATGGGAAGTTCCTGTTAGCGACATCAGTGCTGTGTATGCTGCAACGAACACAAGTGGAACGGCATACAACTATCTTTACCTTCCATTGACTCAAAACAATGTCATTACCACTTACAATGATAATTTAGGCTATAGAGGTTCTTACGTGAACTATTACATCGGAAACGATGTTGTTTTAGTACCAATATACAACGATCCAATGGACGCTAGCGCAATTTCGATTCTCCAAGGATTCTACTCAAACAGAACTGTTGTTGGCGTAGATGTGCGGAATCTATACGCTTATGGAGGCATGATTCATTGCGTTACACAACAGCAACCTATAGACTTAAATGCGGTGGGGATTGAAGAACTCAATGGCGGAGACAAAGAGTTAATCGGAGTGTTTGATGTCTTGGGAAGATCGACAAAACCGAAGCCAAATTCATTACAGATATACCTTTATAGTGATGGTACGACTGAAAAAAAATTCATAGTTGAGTAGTGAATATTTTTTGCACCTTCCCCCTATTGATTGCGAAAGAAAAACTTGAGTGACTATAAAACAATTGAACTTCAGGAGTTCAACTCGGAAAGTTAATATCAATCCCAATTGAATTTCTGCGCACATGTACCTAAACTGACTACAACATTTGCGTAACATGCGAAAACTGTTGATATTTCGAAAAAATAATTACTAACTTAATCGACTGAATTAATTGAGATCTTATCTCGTAAACCCATTATCATGAATAAAGCAAAAGAAAGTTTAGAAGAAAATATGGCTGCAATTTTAGAAAGCCTTCCAAAAGAGTTTCATGCGGACTTAGAAAAAGAAGTAGCAGCAACTACTTCTGCACCAGCACCATTATCAGGAGAGGCTGAGGTTGCAGCAATTAAAGCTGAATTGGTAGCAAACCCAGATGTTGATGAGTCTGCAGCTGCAGCTGAATTGACAGATGTTAAAGCTCCAGCAGCACTTGTACCTCCAACAGCAGCAGAACTTGAAACAGAGAAAGCTGCATTGCTTAAAGAAGCTGAAGCGTCAAAACCAGCGAATGCAGAAGACTAAACGAAAGTACCGCGACTTTGTTCTGATAACAATCCATTAGAATCTTAAGTTACAGATTACGGTCACTTTTATAAAAATACATCTCTTCGGAGATTTAAAACCGCCTTCAAATTTTGATGGTGGTTTTTTTTGCGCTATACACTAGGTATTCTGTGCAACCCCAAGAATAAATGATTGTGATAAATGATTGTTAACTTGTACCTCATTTAAAACTCGAAAATGGCAAGACCGTTTCTCTTCCTTTTCATGACTATTTACTGCTTCTCCCTGTTTTCTCAAACGGAAAAATTAGAAGAAAATGAGAATGTGTCTAAGCATCAACTTGATTCGCTCAAAGGCCAATTCGGTTTTGGAAAAACAGTGCCAGACGACTACGCACTTGCCTTTTATACGGCTTTATCTCACTTCCCTGAATTGGATAGTTCTCAAATAACTTTTAAAGAAGCACGCATAAAAACAACGTTAAACGCTCGACCAACTTTCGCTTCCTTGCTGTTCAGAAAACGAAGTAAACGAAAATATGTGATTCGAGTAAATACGCGAAACCGGGACAGCCTAATCCTCTTAGAAGAGGTTCCTTTTGAGGCTTGCATTGGACTTTTCGGGCATGAACTGACTCATTTCTGGGATTATCGGCAGCGATCATTCGGTGGAGTTTTAAAGCGGCTTTTTTCATATTCAAGTTTAAAGGGAAAAGAAAAATTTGAAAAAGAAATCGATTCAATGACTGTTTCAAATGGACTAGGAAAGCAACTCCATGCTTGGTCAAACTATGTTTTGAACGAATCAAAGGGAAGCGCGAAATACAAGGCGTATAAAAAATTGGTCTATCTTGAACCCGAGGAAATTCTCAAATTGATTGAAGACCTTGAAAAATCAAACTAATTCTGCCACTCCATGAAACTCACAATCACTTTCTTCCTTCTTATACATTCTCTGATTGGCTTTTCTCAATTGGACTCTTTACCTCTCGCGCTTCAAGGTAAAATTATACGCTCCTATGCCGATGACGGAGATAAAACAATTGTGGGAATCAAAGGTGAAGCTCAAGGCGATGGAACTATTTACTACCATCAAAAGCTATATGGTGCAGAGTGGCAAATCTTAAATCACGGGAAGGCGCTTGGAGACACTTCAATGGATGTTCAAGCTGTCGCTTTCGTTAACGATTCGATTTATCTCGCTGGAACCTGGAAAACAGGATTGTATAGAAGTTCAAACAAAGGAGCTTCTTGGAATCGACTCATGGATTTCCCCTCAAACGACATTCGAGCAATTCGTGTTTCAGATTCAAAGCCAAAAATAGTTTATGCCGCAACAACGACCAAAGGAATTCTGAAATCAATTGATCTGGGATTAACATGGTTGCAATGCGCTCATGATTCTCTAAATAAATCATTGGCTTCTTGGTCACTGGAATTAAATCCATCTGATCCATCGATCATTTATCTTGCAACATTTGGCCAAGGAATAAAACGCAGTACGGATGGCGGATCAACATGGAGTCAAGTTCTTCGGCCCGAAGGTACTATTCAACTATTTGATATGACCTTCTCTACTAAGAAACCAAAAAGAATGTGGGCTGTTGGTTCAGGAGATGGAATTCAAGCATTATACTACAGCAAGAATTCAGGAGAAACTTGGAAAACTGTTTCAAATGCCCCCGAAGCCGCCTTAAACACGATCGGAATCCTTAATGGGAAAAAAGAACGGCTAATCCTTGGTACTTGGGAAGACGGTGCTTTCATTCAAACCAAAAAAGGATGGAAAAAATTGGATCAGATACCTTTTGAAATAATATCCGGAATTGAATGTGGATTTATGAATACAAAAATTTTAACTTGGGGAAATGGAATTTACACATTATTGAACACGGAACTTTAATTCAAATAACTTCATCAAAAGCCGTAACGATTTGAACCCCACTCGTTACTTTTTAGTAACATCTCTAACAATCAAAAACCAATTCTATGAAATTGATCCTTTCTTTAATTGCCTTATTAGCAGTAAATCTTTCTGTGCAAGCACAGATTGAATTCTCGATGAAAATTAAGAACACCAAGAACAAACCCATGTACAACGTAGAAGTAACTGCAAAAAATGGCAGCGTCGTTCTCGTTCAAAAAACCAACTCCTCTGGAGATGTAAACTTCACGCTTAACGAACCTGGAATGTACACGTTTAGCTACCTAGACAAACCAGAAGCTGCTACTTATACAGTGAAAGCAGGATACAAAGGTTCGGCGTCGAGGTCTTCAACGTATGATCCGAAAGGAGTTTTTAAAGTCACTCCAAAGCAAAACAGAGAAGGAATTGCATTTAAAACGCTCCGTGCAACGCACAACCAAGGGAAGCCGGGAGTTGCAAAAGTGGTTATGCAAATCAAAGAAATGGGAAGTTCAGGAACACCAGGCGTTTCCGTTCAAATTGTAGATTTCGTTGATAAAGTCAAGTACGACGGTGTAAGTAATGGATCAGGAAAAGCGACATTCTACTTGAAAATCAATAGAGAATATGAAGTTGATGTGGAAGAAATTGAAACGGTTCAAAACGTTAAAGTTCCAGATTTTGCAAACGGCGAAATGCGTCAAACAGTTAATTATAAGAAAACGATTGTTCGAGAAACGGTTAACAACGATACCATCCATCAAAAGAACATAAGCCAAACAACGGGAACAACGAGGCATATGCTTTTTGAGTTGAATCTTAAGGATTATGACGGAAACCCTTCTTCGGGAGAGCCTGTATTTCTTGTTGCTCAAGACGGTTCAAGAACGTATGAAAGCATGACAAACGATGATGGTTACGCCAAATTCATGCTTCAAAAAGGAACCAATTATGTAATGAATTTGAAATATGAAGAAGGTGTTCATTTGGTGAAAGCCAGTGAGACAAAAGGTTTTGGTCAAGCGATGAGCACTCGACGTTACAGGGGTTCCGCGGTAATCGAACAAATGATGGAAGACCGAAGATTGGAGGCAAAAGCAAACGAAAAAGGATTTGTGACAAATTTTGAAGAGACCCCAATTCGCAAAGCAGATGAACCCACTGATTATTTAAAACCAACGCCAAAAGGATTCAATTTGGATTTCGGAAATTCATCAGAAATGGGAACTCCAACGATTGCCGACAATAAGTTATTTACGCAAGAAGGATTCTATTCTGCAAATTTCTACGCATTAAATGCTGCCGATGGTAAATACTTATGGGGCGTAGAGTTGGGTGAATCCGGAATTTCGCCAGCCGTTTTCCACAACGGTGTTCTTCTAATCAATACATATTCATGTACACTCTACGCGATTGATTCAGAAACAGGTGATTTACTCTGGAGTAAATGGCTCGCAGGAACGATCTACTCTACTCCATCTGCAGATGACAACAGCGTGTATGCCGTTTACGACAACGGTGGAACGAATCCATTGGACAACGAGGAAAGCTACGTTCTCGCTTCCTTTGACTTAAGAACGGGCAAGTTGAATTGGATGAATTGGATCGATAAAGAAGTGATTGCATGTCCAGTGGTTGAAGGCGGTGAAGTTCACGTCGCTTCTCACAGCGGAAATTATTATGTCTTCGATAAAAAGACGGGCGAACGAACATTGGAGTCGAAAGACATTAAAGCAGTGTCATCTCCAACAATTACAGCAACAGAAATCTTTTTAACGGTAAAAAACGGATCTCAAGAAAACTTGGTTGTTCTTGATCGTAAAACATTGAAGAAAAAGAAAATCTACAAAAAGGATATAAATCCGACGCTGATCTCTGAAAATCACAGCTCATACAACGACATGAATTTCAATGGATCTCACCCTATTGTCTATAAAAACGAAGTTGTCGTTGTTTTGGACAAGGATAAAATTATGGCGTTTGATGCAAGAACAGAAACGGTTCTTTGGGAAAAAGCAGCAAGTACTGATCCTGCTCAAATTCCAATTGTTGCAGACGGAAAAGTCATAGTTGGAACAATGGACGGGAAAGTAATGAGCTATGATATTAGAACGGGAACGTCAACGGTATTAAGCACGAGCGAGGAAAGTATAGACAGTCAACCAATTTCGCACAAAGGAAAATTGTACGTTGTTTCTGCGGGTGTTTTAATGGTTATTAATGCGGTTCGCGATTTCGGACACAATCAATGGAACAAGGATTCTACGCACAACCCGTATTGGAGGTAATTATCAATTTGTACTTTACAAGATGTCCTAAGACAACAGATTGAATTGCTTCGTCAGCTTCTTGTAATTATCACTGAGCGGAACAGAATGCTTTCCTTTCAAAATTATAGTATCCTCATTGAGAATGATTTCCTCAATCATTTTGGAATTAACCAAATAATTTCGATGCGTACGGATGAAAGAATGCTCTTCAAACATAGCCGCAATTTTCACCAATGAAATAAGCACTACGTATCGATCTGAATCTGTATAAATATTGCAATAGCGCTGTTCTACCTCTACATAGAGGATGTCTGCAATAGAAATCTTTTTCAGTGATTTATTCTTCTTTACGAAAACATGATCGTCATTGATAACGGCGTTCTTTGTTTCTCCAGTAAGCGCCATTCCTTGATCATAAAATTTTTCCAAGGCCATTTCTATGGCGTACAGAACTTCCAACTCGTTAAATGGTTTCATTAGGAAACTAAATGGACTCGTCAATTTTGCTCTATCAAATATTTTTCGATCCTTTGAACTGGTTAGGAAAATGAACGGTTTAAGCGAACCTGGAACCGTACTAATTGTTTCTGCGAAAGTAATTCCGTCAGGCACTCCACTTAAAAAAACATCGATGATTAGCAAGTCGATTGGTTCTTCATAAAAGACTTTTATGGCGTCTTTGAAATTCTCAGCAACTGCTACAACATTGAAACCGTTTTTCGTTAGTAAGTCAACCAATGGTTCACTTTCCGACTTTAAATCCTCTATTATTAGTATGTTAATTTTATTCATAAACTTTAGTTAATGGTATTGAAAAAATCAGTTTCGTTCCAACATTTTCTTCACTTTCAATGTCCAACCCTCCTTCATTTTTCAACATCATAGATTGACACAAATGCAATCCCAATCCTGTTCGTTCCTTATTTATTTTTTTTGATCCTACTTTCGATTGCCCCAGTAAATCAGTTATTACATCGTTACTCATTCCCGAACCCGTATCCTCTATAATCAATTGGCAATGCGAATCCGATTGAACATTCGTGTAAATTGAAATTTGATCGCCAGCATCAGAGAATTTAATAGCGTTATCGATCACGTTTCTAAACACAATTTTCAGCGATTCAGAATCTGCGTAGACAAACATGCTCGGCGGGATATCGATCTTTAAAGCTATATTTTTCGAACTCAATAGTGGTTCATAGTTATGCGTTACATGATTTACAATAGACCGTAAGCTTAAATCTTCCTGTTGAAAGTACATTTGTTCTGTTTGCAACAAAGCCCAATTCAGCATATTGTCCAACATTGCTTTTGTACTATTCGTAAGTGCATTCCCTTGTTCAATTTGCGGTCCAATTTCATCATATTCTTTTGTCTCAAACGATTCTGATAATTTCGAATTGTTTTTATCTATAGCATTCACATTGGACCTTAAATCGTGGCTCACAATAGAAAATAATCTATCCTTTGTATCATTCAAAGCATCCAAAGTTACCTTTTGAGCAAGGATGATTTTGTTCACTTTTCTCTTTGACCGGTAGAAGTAAAAGAGCAACACAGCTAGAAGAGACAATAAAACAGATGAATAGATAAAACTATTTAGCTGTGCTTTTTTTATGCTATTGTCCTTTTCTAGAATCTCAATTTCTTTTTGCTTTTTCTCGGAGATAAATTTCGTTTCCAATTCAGCTACTGCCAAGATCTTATTTTGATCATTAATAGAATCATTCCAAATCTCATATTCCTTCCTGTAGGCTATAGATTTCAAATAATCCTTTCTGTTTTCTTCTACGACCGCCATATTCAAAGCGGCATTCTGTTTAAGCTCGAAATTCTTCGTTTTTTTCGATAACGTATACGCTCTCTCGAAAAAAGGAATGGCCAAATCATCCTTGTACTGCTCATAATACAAATTAGCTATATCCATATAAGATCCGATTAGTAGCATTGTATCTCCCTCCTTCTCCTGAAGACTTAAACTCTCTAACAAATACTTTTCGGACTCATCAAACTTCTCCAAGTGCAAATAACAAAGCCCGATATTGTGATAGATAATACTTTTTTTGAAATTTCGCTGATCTTCTTGCGGAAACCCCTTAGCGTCTAGAAAGTAACCAAGTGCTTTTGAGTAATTCCCCAATTCCAAGGCAATTGTTCCCATTTCCATCTTTGCATTAATATAAAGCGGAAATGATTTTGGAAGCATCTCAAATTCCTTTCGAGACTGGGAAAACAATTGTTTTTTTCTAAAGCTCATTGCCCTGAAAAAATGACAATAATTCGAATATTTATCATTTGAACCATGAGACACTATAAAATGATGCGAATACACGAGTGTTGAATCATATTCATTTTCAAGAAAAAAGGCATAAGCCTTTTTGAAATTTAAATCTGTCCTAATCGCCATCGGGAATTTTTCAAATTCCGATTTGATTAAGTCCGTGCTTGATTTTTCTTGACAATGGGCACTAATCAAAATAAATAAAGCAACAATAGTGGAATAGAATTTCAATTTATCGAAGTTATGCTCTAAAAAAAGCCGTTTACGTAACAATAAACGGCTTTTTTTCTTAATACTTCAATTGACTTCGAATCTTACCTTTTTATTTAGTCTTATTTTAAATATCCATCGGTTGATGTTGAACTGTTGTCACCGTACCTCGAGACGTTTTAGGGTCTTCTCTAAACGAATACAACTCTAATTTTGTCTTTCCTTGCAAGTGTTCAGACACAGTAACCTCAAAATCAATATCATAAGTCTCATCCTCATCACCTGGAGTAGCATTTCTGTCAGAGTGACCGGCAACAATATAGAATGTATCTGCCTTATCAGTAACGAACACGGCAATCTTAAGAGTCTCGATAGTACTCTCCTTTATCCATATTGTGCTTTGAACCCTTATCATAGTTCTTGCTTCATTAAATTCGGCATAGACCATTGGGATCTCCAAAGTTGATTCTATTACTTTGCCTTCATATGTCCAAGTTGGATCGGTTCCTTCGGTGCAATTATACTCTTGAGCTTCCTCACATTGAACTGGGTTCAATTCAGTCACAAGTTCCCCTTCAACAATAACTCCACTGTCTAATAAATTAAATGTCTCCATCTTTTTTTTTGGTTTAAGTAATTAATAATTTAGTCTTTAATCTTTTATTGATTCTTATATTCTTTTTCACAAACGGAAGTAGCAGAACCCATTCGTTTCACCAATGTAGATAAACTTTTAAGTTGAAAACCTATTCCTTGTCACAAAGACGGATTTTATTGTAATAAGATCAATTTAGAAGTGCACTAAATGATTAATCCAACAGACACTAAATTGACTTCACTTTAAGACAGTAACTCGAACTTGAATCAGTAATCTATTAAGTAAGAAAAGGCGTTTAACAGCCATTCACAGATGTAATACATTGCAATTATCCAACAAAAAAGGGTTGCTCTTTCGAACAACCCTTCATCTATAATTTTGAGTTTCTGTTACATCAACATTGAAACTGGATTCTCCATAAAGTCTTTGAACGTATTCAAGAACATCGATCCTGTTACGCCATCAACCACACGATGATCACAAGACAACGTTACTTTCATTACGTTTCCAACAACGATTTCACCTTCTTTTACAACAGGTACTTGGTTGATCCCTCCTACTGCAAGAATACAGCTGTCAGGAGGATTCACAATCGCTGTAAATTCTTCAATTCCGAACATTCCAAGGTTAGAAATTGTAAATGTATTTCCTTCCCACTCTTGTGGTTGTAATTTCTTTGTCTTGGCCTTCTTAGCAAGTTCTCTTACCTCAGATCCAATCTGTTGCATGTCCTTTCCATCCGCAAAGCGAACTACAGGAACCAACAATCCATCGTCAACAGCAACGGCAACACCAATGTGTACGTGATCGTTACGACGAATTACATCTCCAAGCCAAGCGCTATTTACATTTGGATGCTCTCTAAGAGCTAATGCAACAGCTTTAATAACCATATCATTGAATGAAATTTTCACTCCTTCCAATGAATTGATTTGCTTTCGAGCTGAAATCGCGTTATCCATATCCAACGCAATCGTTAAATAGAAATGCGGTGCTGTAAATTTACTTTCAGCAAGACGCTTCGCAATTGTCTTTCTCATTTGTGAAATAGGCTCATCCGTAAATGATTCCGTTCCAACAAACGCTCTTTTTCCATTTGATGCACCAACGTAAGGCGTATAGTGATCAATATCTCTTTTTACAATTCTTCCGTTTTCTCCAGTTCCACCAACAGTACTCAAGTCGATTCCCTTGTCGTTTGCCATTTTCTTAGCAAGCGGCGAAGCAAATACGCGTCCGTTTGTGTCAGCTACTACAGGAGCAACTGGCGCCGGTGCAGGTGTTGAAACAGGTGCAGCAACTGCAGCAGGTTTAACAACTTCTTTAACAGGTTCTGGTTTCGGATCTTCTTTAACCTCAACGACAGCAGCTTTTTTAGCTTCTTCTGCTAAGATCTTCTTAACGTCTTCTCCTTTATCTCCGATGATTGCAAGAATAGCGTTAATGGGTGCCGCAGCTCCTTTTTCAACTCCAATGTGCAATAGAACACCATCATAAAATGATTCGAATTCCATCGTCGCCTTGTCAGTTTCAATTTCTGCCAACACTTCTCCCGATGAAACTTCATCTCCTACCTTCACAGTCCAGTCAGCAACAACTCCTTCAGTCATTGTGTCGCTCAACTTCGGCATGTATACAATTTCCGCCATATTCGATCTAATTTCTTAAGCTTAGTATTCTTTGATAAAAGGGTAATCTTTCTCCTTGTAGACATCCTCGTACAATTCTTCTCCTTCTGGATATGGTGAGTTCTCAGCGAATTCAATAGATTCTTTCACTTCGTTCTTTACCCATGCTCCAATCTCTTCGATTTTCTTCTCAGACAACCATTTATTTTCTTTAATCACTTCTAAACAGTGATCAATTGGATCTTTCGACTGCCATTCAGCTACTTCATCTTTCGATCTGTATTTCTGAGGATCTGACATAGAGTGTCCTTTGTATCTGTATGTGCGGATATCCAACAGTGTTGGTCCATCCCCTTTTCTTGCTCTGTCTGCAGCTTCTTCAATTGCTTCGTGAACAGCTTCTGGAGACATTCCATTTACCGAACGAGAAGGCATTTCATATGAATGACCGATTTTAGACAAGTCCGTTACGTTTGTAGTACGTTCAACCGAAGTACCCATCGCGTAATTGTTATTTTCAATGATGAAGATTACTGGTAATTTCCAGATCATCGCCATGTTGAACGTTTCGTGCAATGCTCCTTGACGAACTGCGCCATCTCCCATTGATACGAAAGCTACGTTTCCTGTTTCATTGTATTGTTCAGCAAATGCAACACCTGCTCCCATCGCAATCTGTGCTCCAACAATCCCATGACCTCCCATGAAACCTACTTCCTTATCAAAGAAGTGCATTGAACCACCTTTACCTTTGGAACATCCTGTTTTTCTACCGTACAATTCTGCCATCAAAACACGAGGATCAGTTCCCAGTGCAATTGGATGACCATGATCACGATATGCAGTCATGTGCTTATCACCTTTTATACTACCACTCGCCGTTCCAGCAACGATAGCTTCTTGACCGATATACAAGTGACAAAATCCACCAAACTTTTGTTGGATATACAATTGACCTGTTTTTTCCTCAAACTTACGAATGAGTAACATATCAGTGTACCATTTAATATATGTTTCCTTAGAAAACTTTGGCTTTCCAGCCGACTTCGCTTTACGCGTTGTTTTTGTTGGTTTTTGAGACTTTACCGCCATGTCGTTAATTTAAATAATAAGCAGGACAAATATATAAAATTATAATATGGAAATTGCTGTTTTTATTAACCGCATATTGGTTGATAAATGTTAAATATCTCGCTTCAATAGATGTTTAACTTCTTCGAGTGGAATTAAGAGCTCAGTTGGGCCACCTGAGTAAGGAGCAATATCGTATGAATTGTAGTAGAAGAGCACCTCTCCTCCATTAAATGTAAAGTTTTCATAAACAGAGAATTGGTTGTTTTCAAACCAGAATCCGTAGTCATTTAAACTCTCTTCAGCAGTCAATTCGAAAAGCTTTCGAAAGTGGGGTTCTGCGATTTTATTCAGTGCGTTTACATCTGTGAAAAAATCAGCCAATTCTAAATAACGACCTGTACTTTTATCAAATTGAAAGTAATTATTGTATCCATTTCCGTGCGCTCCGCCTGTATATGCCCAACCAAACATTGTTAATTCTGCAAAACTTGCATATTCATGGATTCCCAACGACATTTCCATTTCCCATGGAGATGACTCTTCGGCTTTATAAATGTTCCATTCAGCAGCCATTGAATCGAGCTGCGCAACAAAGAAATGACGTTGAAGTGGATAAACCCCCGATTCAAGTAATGTTTGAGATGATACAACACTTGCGATCAAACGATTCACGGAATCCTTATAGACACTGTCCATCACATTGGATGAAAACTGAGTTGAATAATACGAATAGTCGATTGTTAAAGTTGCAGTATCCGAATAATCCGCTGAATAAATAGACTTGGAAGCTCGACCTTCAACGATTCTTGACTCGGGACCTATTGTTTCAGAAACTGGATCCAAAACACAAATTGGTGCCGTTTTACATGAAGAAATTAATAAACTTCCAGTAAATAAGATTCCTAAATACTTCATCAACATTATACGCCAAATGCCAACGGCAACAATTCTGTCGCTGAATTGAATATGATTACCGAACCGTTCTGGCTGACCATGATTACACGGTATGCCTTTTTCTGTCTCATTTCTGTTTCAACCATCACTTGTCGGCATCCTCCGCAAGGCGAAAGAATCGTGTCAATGTCAACGAGATCGCCTTTTGCGATTACACAAAGCGTTTCTACTTTTTCGCTCGGATAATTTGACCCAGCATAAAAAAGGGCAACACGTTCCGCACACAATCCAGAAGGATAAGCGATGTTTTCTTGATTGCTTCCTGTCACAACTTCCCCATTGGACAATTGCAATGAAGCTCCAACGTTGAACTTACTATAAGGTGCATATGCCGATTTCAGCATATTTTCAGCGGCTACAACTAATTTTTGATCGGCTTCGTTTAATTCCTTCCAATCAGCGAGTTGTGTATATTCTATTGAGATTTTCTTTTCCATATTCTTGACTCAAAGAAAGTCAATTTTCACGATTTGTTCATTGATTCGCTCAAAGAATCCCTTAATCTTTGATAGTTAAGCGAATCTCTGTATTTTTGCGGCCACATGAATCAATACAAAAAAGTAGCTTTTTATACACTTGGGTGCAAACTCAACTTCTCCGAAACGTCGACAATTGGTAGGGCTTTCGAAGATGCTGGCTATGGAAAAGTAAAATTTGACGACACTCCAGATATTTTTGTAATCAACACGTGTTCGGTTACGGAAAACGCGGATAAGAAATGCCGTCAATTAGTAAAGAAAGCGATGAAGGTCAATCCGAATGCATTTGTTGCTATCATTGGTTGTTTTGCTCAATTGAAGCCAAAGCTGATCGCCGAAATACCCGGAGTTGACATTGTTCTTGGAGCCAACGAAAAGTTCAATATTGTTGAGCACGTCGAATCGCTTGACAAGAACGAAGAGGCGTTAATTTCAAATGAAAGCATTAAGAATACGAAAGAATTTATTCCTGCTTTTTCATTGGGAGATCGAACACGGTCTTTCCTAAAGATTCAAGACGGATGTGATTATTTCTGCACGTTTTGCACGATTCCATTAGCACGTGGAAAAAGCAGAAACGCTAGCATTGATAAGACTTTGGTAGAAGCCAAGAAGATTGCTCAAACTGAAGTTAAAGAAGTTGTGTTGACAGGAGTGAACATTGGCGATTTCGGACAAGGAGGCAAAGAAAACTTCTTTGAATTGACGAAGCGCTTGGACAAAATTAGTGGAATTGATCGCTTTAGAATCTCTTCGATTGAACCAAACTTATTGTCGGATGAAATCATTGAATTTTGCTTGACTAAATCAGAACGTTTTGTACCGCATTTCCATATTCCTTTGCAATCTGGA
>JAWUWJ010000029.1:0-9917 GCA_034111925.1 Crocinitomicaceae bacterium | reverse complement strand
CTCTAAAAATTAGAATTTGTCCCGCTTTGTACCTCGGGCGGGAATCGAACCCGCACGCCCGAAGGCACTGGATTTTGAATCCAGCGCGTCTACCAGTTCCGCCACCGAGGCATTTAGTAACTCTGGAGAGCAGGCGCAAAGTTATCCTTTTTATTCAAATTAAAAGTACCTTTTTAGAATTTCGTCATTTTTTTCGTGGTCGAGACGCCATTCATCTCAATTTCAATGAAATAGATACCAACGGATAAGGTCTCCAATCCGACCAGTTTTATACTGTTCTCCGTCCAGTCCGAAGGTTTGATATTTTGAAGCATCAAACTTCGACCCGATTGATCCAATATTTGAATGGTGCAATCCGCGTTTGGAGCTTCAGCGACATTTATTGTTAAATCAGCGTGAAACGGATTTGGGAAACTTTCAATGGAAATCGTATTTGCAATTTCATCCACGCCCGTAAAGCTACATCCATTCAGCGTTCCAGGAACATTGTCGTCCAACCAATCCAAGCGACGCGTAATCCATTCCTTCAAACGTAGAACCTCTTCCGCATACGTCTGAGATGGTGCTGGCACTTCTGGCGTCCCAGTAGCGGCTCCCATATTCCCCCAAGTTAAATAGTGCCACTCCTGACTTTCATCAACCACCAGGGCCACAGAATCAACCATAGCGTGTAAATACGATTCACTCAACACATTTCTTCTCAAGTCCTCATAACGACAGCGCATTTCATCTTCAAAAAGCGGGTCTTCAAACATGCGAACAAACCACCCGGGTGAATTCACATCTGGATTGCAATCGTTGACCTTATGCGCCCATTCCGAAACGTCTGTGGCGCTGTACATGCAATCCCACATATCCTTCCACGCCCAATCAAAATCCCAAACAGGCCCCGCTTTAAGTTTTCCGATACTTCCATCCGCGTGGTCTTTTTCCTTATTGAAATAACGGCTCTTTTTAAAACCATCACCGTTTCTCGCCAGTTCGTTGACGATAAAATAATCCAACCACGATCTTGTACTAATGTATTTTCTGAACCCATTAATCGGATCGGCAAAATTGGCTCCATACAGTGAAGTCTCAAACTGATCGACGTAATCTTGAATAAAAACCGCTTGACTGCCCGAAAGCACATCCACTTTTGGATAAACATAAACCATATGAACATCAAAGCCAGGATGATCAATTGGACTGTTCGGCAATTCCCATGAATTTAAATTGTCCCAATAATCAATCTTTAAAATATATCCGCCCGTCACGTCTGGAACCGTTACTTCCCAAGGGAATAAATCCGCAACATCAACCCGATTGGCGTCTCTTTTAATTTTTTCCGTCAATAAATAAATTCCTTTGTATTCCCCATTAAGAACAACATCGACCAATTTACTGCGCGGTGCATAATGCCCAATTTCATCAAAAAGTCGGTTTGGAATTATATTTCGAGCGAACGATTTATCATTGTAATTTGCGACCAAAAGCCAATCGTGTTCCGCCGGCATTCCAATCAGGGAAGAATCAATTTGAGTTCCGAAAATATCTTGAAGTTTGATAGAGTACGGTTTTTGAGGAAGGCTTGCCGAGTAATTCCCACGGCGTTCAATTCCAATTTTACCATCGTATTCATTCAATGGATCGGTCATGTAATTTCTTATTCCTGGACCATTGTAAATGATTCCCATGTCCGCCAATATTTTAGGATCATCTGGAATCGATTGTCCATTTGTATTGATGATCACAATGGGTAGATCCGATTCCGCGAATTGAAAATAATCAGCCGGGTTTGCTCCGAATGTCAATGACCAAGTGTTGAGAACGCCTTCATCACCTCCATAACTATCGTTAATCCTTAAGTACCAAGTTCCGTTCGGGTTTTGTCCATTATTGACAGTACCCATTTGCCCCAACGGCTTATAAGTCCCGTTAAAAGGTGTGGTTCCTGTAGCTAATGAATTGGTTGCATCCCAACGAAGACAAGTCACTTGCATATCATCGCCGCCACCGCCTGTTGAAGAAAACAATTCTGCTTCTGTTCCATCTGGTCCAATTAAAGTAACCGTTAAGTCACTCACATACGTGTGATTCAAATCAATGCAAATTTCCTCCAGGCCAAAAGTTGTTGTGTTAATTGACGTCGGAAGTCCAGAAACGACAAGCGGAATATCAATGGTTTGATTGTCCAAAATTAGACCTGTTCCTCCATTGAACGTTTGAGAAAATCCAACGAGGCTAGAACAGAGTCCAAGCGTGACGAGAAGTGATTTCATAAGAAAATAGTAATGTTTCAGTGTGAATTTACTGAAAATTAATCTGCCTTACGGTTTAATGGATTGTAGGAAGATAGCGACCCCAATGACAATAGGAATCAAGATGATCCAACCCCAAACATATTTTAACTTAAACCCACCAGGAGTAGCTGCTTTCACAGACCGAAAGTTTGAATCAGTGGTTCTTACTTTTAATTTGACCTTGCAGGAAGAGCACGTCTTAAAATATTTTTTACTCAGCGGAAACAAAGCCATTCCAAACAATTTGAAATAGCCTTGCTCAACTAAATATATAGGCTTGTTTTGTTTTCTACAAATCTTACAGTCTTCAGCAACAACATCGTCGTACTCTCCGAGATGATCGAAATGTGTTCCTCCTAAGATCATAGATTTTTATTGTCCGTGGTACGTTCTGAATTCTTTACCATTTCCTTTTCCATTCGCCATTACAGATGACCAACCTCCTGAAACAGCCATTCGAACGGTATGTTTTCCAAGAAAACCCTTGAATTTAAATGATTTCTTATCCGCAATTTTGTGAACGTACTTATCATCATCTTCCAATAGCGCGATCATTGACTGCTCTAACTCCTGCGTTGATCCAGAATTGGCAATAATTTTCTGAACCCCTTCTGGAATACTTACTCCATCAAAGTATTGGTGAGTCGTAATTGTATCAAGGATTAAAAACATTCCTACCGATTTTTTGGGAACGTAGAACACATAATCTTTTGTGCTAACCAGACAAACATCAACGTTTTTTAGGGGTTGTTTAGAGTTCATCATCAGGCCACTTTCATAGAATACGTAATCTTGTTTTTCAGTCATAGTAGGGTTGTTTTTTAATTAATTCGTTCACTAAGCTACAAAAAATCCAACAGCCAAAACTGGAGACACCTCAGACATAATTCTTAACATTGTGCTATGTCTAAAATTCTGATTAAAAATATTAAAGGTCTCGTTCAATGCGGTGAAAACCTTCCTTCCGTTCGAAAAGGAAAAGAGATGAAGGAACTTCCTATTTTGGAGAATGCTTTTTTGGCGCTCGAAGATGGAGTGATTGTCGCTTATGGTTTGATGTCCGATTGGGGAGGAATTACAGATTGGCGCGATTTGGAGGTGATTGATGCCGACGGAAAATATGTTTTACCTGCATTTTGTGATTCGCATACGCATACGGTTTTCGCCAAGTCGCGAGAAGAAGAATTTGTGGATCGAATCAATGGACTGAGCTATGAAGAAATAGCGATTAAGGGAGGCGGAATTTTGAACTCGGCAAGACGATTGGCTGAAATGTCCGAAGATGAATTGTTTGCTCAGGCGCTCGAAAGAATTGAGCGGTTAATGTCCTACGGAACAGGAGCGCTCGAAATTAAATCGGGATACGGTCTTTCTGTGGAAGCCGAAATTAAAATGCTTCGCGTCATCAAGAGATTGAAAGCTGAATGCCCAATTGAGATCAAAGCAACGTTCCTTGGTGCGCACGCTTTCCCACCAGAATTTAAAGAAAACCACAGAGGATACATCGATTTAATTACCAATGAAATGCTTCCGATTATAAAAGAAGAAGGACTTGCGGATTACATCGATGCATTTTGTGAAAGAAACTATTTTTCGGTCGAGGAAATGGCTGAGATTTTAGAAGCTGGAATCGCGATTGGATTGAAACCGAAAGTACACGTGAATCAATTTTCGGCAATGGGCGGGATTGGCAAAGCTGTCGAATTGAATGCATTGTCTGTAGATCATTTGGAGGAACTTTCCGACGAAGATATTGAAGCATTGAAAGGTTCGAAAACGATGTGTACCATTTTGCCAAGTTGCTCTCACTTCCTTTCCATTCCGTTTGGAGATGCGCGTCGTTTGATGGACAATGATTTACCCGTTGCATTGGCCAGCGATTTCAATCCAGGTTCAACACCAAGTGGAAATTTGAGCTTCGTTTGGTCATTGGCTTGCGTCAAAATGAAAATGACACCCGAAGAAGCACTGAATGCACTTACGATCAATGCTGCTTATGCAATGGAACTGTCCGATTCGCATGGTTCAATTTCGTTGGGAAAAACGACACCGATCATCATTACAAAACAAATTTCGAGTTTAGCATATATACCTTATTCTTTCGGTGACCAATTGATTGAAAGACTAATTTCTTGAAATTGTTAACGAATAATAAAGTTCCAATAGGAGTGAGTTAAAGTATGGATATAAATTCCTACCTTAACTCCAATGAAAATCCTATTCCTTTTCTTTCTTTTCCCATTTTTGGGAACTGCGCAAACGATTGATGACAATCATGAGTTGCTTTGGGAAATTACGGGCAATGGAGCCAAGACATCTTACCTGTTCGGAACGATGCACACCAACGATAAAAGAGTCTATAACCTTTCTGATAGCACATTTGTAGCGCTTGATAAAGTCGAAATGATTTCCTTAGAAGTGGATATGTTTTCTCTTTTCGATCGTCTTGATACACGTCTTGAAGAAGTGAAATTGAAATTTGATAGAGAAGGAAAACCGTATACCTCGAATAAAAGTGGGTCTGAGACAAGCTATGGAAATGAAGACGGAATGCCACAGCCTTTAGACGCCTTCTTTCAGCAGTACTGCCACAATTCTGGAAAAAAATTCGTTCCACTGGAAACTGTGGAATTTCAAGAAAATCTATTGTCGTCGGGTGATTTTATACCAAACTGGAGACGGTTGGGAATAGAATCAATATTGACAGATCCGGATGAACTTTTGCAATTGTATTTGACGGGTGATATTTATTTATTGGATACAAGAGTCAAACGTTCCATGAATGTTTACGACAATCTATACGACGAAGTAATCGTGAAGAGAAACTTTGGAATGGCAGATAAGCTCGATTCTTTGATTCAACTTCATTCGGTGTTTTGCGGAGTCGGTGCAGGGCATTTAGCAGGCGGCTCCGGAGTAATTAACTTACTGAAAACGAAAGGGTACTCAGTCCGAAAAGTCGTGGCCAGTTATGATGAAAATGTGACAGAAGCAGAAAAGAATGTCAAAGAATTTCGCACGTTTACCTACAACAATGATAGCTTAGGGTTTCATGCAATGTTTCCTGGGAAGCCAATTCAAAAAGACGATTATTTCGATCCAGAGGACCAAGAAATAAATTTGATTTACCGTGATTTAGGACAAGGAAACACCTTTGAAATTGAAGTGCACAACCGAAACAATAACCCCGATTCAGAGCCCTTGAATCTAAAAGCGCTTGCGGAGGTTCATATCGCCAGCCCTTCCGAAAGTTCAATGGAAAAAATCACGTTGGACAATGGAGCAGAAGCCTATCAAGGATTGGGTGAAAACTACAGAGATGGTCTCCATTGGGTAAGGGTGATTATGTCAGAAGACACCTTTATCGTCATCAAAGCGTATGGAGGAAACAAATTCATGAACTCCCCACGCGCCTTCCGTTTCTTTGATAGCGTATGGATTGATTGATCTTTAAAGAATCGACTTTATTCCATCATCGCTATAATCTTGATAGAAATCGTGCGCCCATTCCTTTAATTTCGTTTGCAGTTCAATGCTCAGTCGAATATCATTATTAGTCGTTTCCCGAACATCTTGTCCATAAATGTGCTCGTAAAACAAGCAAGCCGTTATAAACGTACCCTTCCAGTTTGGATGCGCTCCATCACCATCATATAGATTGATTTTGTTCTTTAGTGCCTTCCACATTAACCCAACCGGAATCGTGGAAGCGCCAATTTCACTTTCCAATTTAGAATACTCAGTGTAAAGGGAATCGGTCATCATTTCTGACCCTTTGTAACCCCAAGTCGAGAAAAGGTAAATTTGAGTCGCTGGATTCATTCGCATTAAACGCTCGCCCCATTTTTTACCGTACCGCATAAATTTTTTGGTCTCTGTCAACGGTCCCGTGCTGTATTCCTGAAGAATTACCTTGTCCCACTTGCTGGAAATTAATTTCAACCATGTCTTTGAATCGCTCCAATGTGAATCCAAATGATACTTTCCCTTTGCAGCCCTCGTAACATAAGTCGTCTTTGCATCTTTCAATTCAACCGATAAATTGCGCAAATGATAATCAACCCCACCGTTTCTATACGTGTAACTATTCCCAATGAAAAGTATATTTTCAGACTCACTTTCCTTCGCATCAATCTTCTTTACTGGAGTATCACATCCCACAAGTAAAAAGGCAACGAACAAAATAAAAATCACTTGCTTCAAGAGCATAAGGTGTTTCATGAGAACCAAAATACGAAACTTTGGATGTTAGACATTAGAATTTAGATTATTACATGCGGGATCGTCTAAATTCTAATGTCTAACCTTCAAAAAGGAGCGAGCTTCAAATCTATACCGCAAAAATCAAACTTATCTAGCGAATAAACTTTCAATTTCTTACATTTGAGAAAATGCATAGAATGATCGAAAGACTTCAAAAACCTTCTTTAAAAGCCAAACTCGCCGACAGTAAACTAGTTATGGTCCGAGGGCCGAAAGGAACTGGAAAGCAATCGTTAATTGAAAGTATCTTAAACGAATCGGATACTTCGTTTTGTACTTTGAATTGTAACGTTAAGAAAGAACGAAAGAACATTGAAGCCGACGGTTTTCTCGCTCAATTAACAGAATCCGTTATCGTTTTGAGGGAAGCACAGCATCTTTCACAGCTCAGAGAAATCATTGAAGATGTTCTCATGGGCAAGATCAAACATACCTTGGTTATTTGTTGTTCATACAAACCAATCGTCGATGAAGAATTAATTGAAGCCTTGGAAATTGAAGGAATGCTGTTCAATTTTTATGCGCCATCATTCAACGAATCCGCAACGCATTTTGGCTTGGCCCAAGAAAGTGAACTTCTGGAAGAACGATTGATTTACGGAAATTATCCTGCCGTTTTAAGTGATTTGGAAAACGCCGAATCTACCCTACGTGAAATGATCAGTGAGATTATAAATACACAATTGGGCGCTAAAGACAGAGTCAACAAAGGCGATAAATTAATGCGAATGCTGCAATTATTGGCGTTCAATGTTGGCGAGCCGATTTCGTACAATGACATTGGTGAAAGATGCGGACTGGACAACGAAACGGTTGAGCGATACATTCAATTGTTTGAAGATGCTTTCGTCCTAATTAAACTTCCGTCGTTTTTTAATGACAACCGATATGAATTGAAAAAAACGCATTGTGTTTACTTTCAAGACAATGGAATTCGCAACGCCTTGATAAGCAATTTCAATTCAACTTCTTTGCGAAATGACATGAATGACCTTTGGAGAAACTACATGATTTCGGAAAGAATCAAATGGATTCGCATGAATAATCTGAAAAAGAAAGTCTACTTCTGGAGAACACATACCCGTCAGCAAATGGATTTTGTTGAGGTGGGAATAGATCAAACAATGGCGTACAAATCGGACCCGAAAATGATCGGTTGGGAAAAACGGAAGAACGTAAAAATTCCAAAATCATTTATCGAATTCTACCCGAATATAAAGACGTCGATCTTGAATAAGTCAACGTATTGGAACTTTTTGACACGCAAAGTATAATGACATTTGTAGAAAAAATAGCGCATTATATCCGGGAAGAGAAAATTCCTATGGAACATTTGACGATCATTTTGCCTTCAGAAAGGGTGAAAAAGTATTTGTCGTCTGCCTTGTATTTGGAATTCGGGAAACCCGTTCTTGCTCCGAATATGATTACCATGAATCAGTGGGTAAAATCCTATTCTGAACACGTTGTAATCGACAATACAAGAGCACTTATTCAGCTTTTTGAAATTCAGTTGAAAGTCGCGGAAACGGAAGAAGATAGATCTTTTGACGAATTTATTGCTTGGGGAAACACGCTTCTCGCCGACTTCAACGAAATCGATCGTTACTTGCTCGACGCGAATCAGATTTTCAGAAACTTAGCGGATATCAAAGAAATTGAAAACTGGAGTTTCGGTGAAGAGAACCTAACGCCAAGTCAAATCCGATTCATGGAATTCTGGGACCGTCTTCCTGGATTTTATTTCGATCTAGACAAACAATTGACCGCTAGAGGTCAGTGTTATATGGGGCGCGCCTATAAATTCCTAACAGAAAACATTGATTTACTTTTCAAAGAAGACAAGGACCACCAATACTTATTTGCTGGATTTAACGCGCTTTCACCGTCTGAAACGAGTATTATTAAACAAATCGAGAATTACGGACGTGCCCATATTCTAATCGATGCAGATGCTTTTTACCTGAACAAGAAATCGCACGAAGCAGGTTTGTTCTTGAGGCAATTGTCGGCAAACTTGGACAACAAGCAAATGGATTTTGTTCAAGATGTTCTTCAAACAAAACCGCTTAAAGTAGAATTGATCGAATGTGCGCAAAACACAGGTCAGGTCAAAGTTGCATCAACGTTATTGGCGAACATGTCAAAAGAGGAAATTGGTGAAACGCTGCTGCTTTTGGCGGACGAAACCTTGATTACTTCCGTCGTTAAAAACTTGCCAAAACAAGTCGGGAAAGCCAACATTACTTTGGGGCTTCCGATTCGAAATACGTCCGTGAAAACGTGGGTTGAAATCCTTTTCTCGATTCAAGAGAACAAGAGACGCTTCAAAACACAAGCGATGTATTTCAATGATCTTCAAAATTTATGGAGCCATCCGTTTGTTCTAGCTAGTTTATCGCAAGAAGAAAAAGAAACGCTTCTTAATGTAGAAGAAGAAATTGTGCGCTACAATCGAATTTTCATCAATGCATCCAAAGTTCAAATTGGTGAAAGCGCCAAACGAATCTTGGACGAGGTCACTGAAGATTGGGAAGATGATTGGGTAAAAGCAACCCAGACAATCCGACGTTTGAATCGAATGATTTATAAAAATTTGGATCAAGAGTTTGCTTTCGAACGCGCCGTTCTTGAGTGTTTTGATCAAGCGTTGATCGAATTTGAAAATCTTGTTGTTGAGGGGATTCCTCCGATGAAGATCAAGAGTTTTAAGCTGTTGTTCAATCAACATTGGTCGCAGAAAAGCATTGCCTACCATGGAAATCCATTGAAAGGACTCCAGATTATGGGGCTTCTTGAAACACGTGGTTTGGATTTCAAACGCGTCATTGCTTTGGGGATGAATGAAGGGCATTTACCACCAACGAATCCGATTCAGACAATGATTCCAATGGATTTGCGTCGGTACAACGGAATGCCGACTCCACGGGACAAACAAGGAATTTTCGCGTATCACTTTTACAGACTTCTGCACCATTGCGAAGAACTCTATGTGACCTATTGTAGCGCTGATGAATCGATCGGAAGCAACGAGCCGAGCCGTTATTTGATGCAGATGGAAATGGAACTCGCTCAAATAAACGAGAACATTACGATAGAGAAAAAGATGTACGCTTTGGATACTCCCAAAGAATTGATGGTGAAGGAAATCGTAAAGACTCCAGAGATTTTAAACAGATTGGATGATTTGTTTTCAGCTTCGACATCGGCGTCGATGCTTAAAAAATATTTGACGTGTCCACTTGATTTTTACTTCAGATATGTAATGGATTTCGGAGAAGAAGATTCCGTTGAAGAAGAAATTGAACACAGTACTTTCGGAACATTCATACACGATACTTTAGAAGAATTGTATACGCCCTTTGCCCGCTT
>JAWUWJ010000028.1:0-59060 GCA_034111925.1 Crocinitomicaceae bacterium | reverse complement strand
GCAGCAACTGATGCAGCTCTCATCCAAAACATTCTAGAAGTACTATTTACCGCTGGGGTAACAGCCAAGCCAGCGCTAATGTTTTCCCAAACAGAAGCCTTTGGTTTCAAGTCTATACTTTCTGAATTAGACTTGTACCAGAATTCCGACCAATTCCCAACTTTGGAACTGATCTTCTCCCATACATCGTCTTTTAACCCTTCGGCAGACGACTGAGAGAAACGGCTTCTATACCACCTCTTTAACCAATCGTCCGACATAAAATTCAATTTCTTCTAGGGTTAATGACTTCAATAAAACTTCTTTTAAATATTTTTTCGCTTTAAACAATTGCGATTTTGACGTTCCATCCGAAATACCGAGTAATGCGCCAATTTCCTTGTGTGTGTATTCTTCTAAAAAGTACAAGTTCAAGATTGTTCGGTATCCAACAGGCAACTCATTTGTGATTTCAAAAAATGTTCTCGAATTCAATTCAACTTCAAAATCCGAATCGCCGTATATTTCTGTGATATCAATTTCTTGTTCTTCGAAAGAGGTCGTTAATTTGGACCAATGATCGCGTCTTAAATTATCAATACAAGAATTGACTATGACTCTTCGAATCCATCCTCCTAAGCTTCCTGAAGGCTTATATTTATGAAGGTTTAGGAATACTTTTATAAAACCATCTTGTAGAAAATCGTTGGCAGTATCTGTATCTGGTGCGTACATACAGCAGACTTTGAACATGTCTTGAGAGAAAATGTCATACATTTCCTTGAACGCCTCATTGTTACCCGATAAACAGGCTTTTAATAATTTTCTATGTTCTAATTTACCCAAGCTTAATCAAAATTAACAGACAGTGAAGCACCCACTTGCGAGTGGACTTCATTGTACATACTCGAGTTGGAACTGTTCGATATATTAATTCCATTCTGTCCATTTATCGTTGAGTTGTTGGCCGCATTCCAATAACTTGGATTCAGTTTTTTAAATAAAATCGAAGGGTCAATTGAAAGAGTGATTTCTCCCGCCATGTCTTTGTCAATTGAGACTGGGTTTGAACTGTTCTCAACCATTTGATTAAGTAGGAACTGGTTGTAATCCAATTTCAAGACTACTTTTTTTACTGTATTGTTTGCTTTAGTATACGTACCTCGCAACTCAATTGAGTAGACTCCGCCACCAATTTTCGAAGTAAGCAGAAAGCTTTCGTATGTTCCTTGAGGAACAGAAAATGAACTGATCTCCTGGCTTACATTTTCTGTGAGCAGGAATTCACCGTTTAAGGTTTCTGATAAATTGATGCTCTCTGCTTGAATTCTGCTTCCGCTTAAAGCAAGAGATTCAATATTCACAATAACAGTATCTATGTGTAATACATTAGCTCCAAAATTAACCGAAGTGTTCACGGATTCAATTTTGATCTTGGTCTCAACGGTTTCTTTCCATTGCTTCTTATCGCAAGAGGCCATCGTAAGGATGGCGGATGATAAAACGACAAGAAATAGAAATTTATTTTTCATGGTAGTAGGTTGTATAAACTACAACGACTTTAGACCTAGTTATGGTTGCCTGAGACAATTACTTTGCAAGTTAGTGTATTTGAAATTAGTATAAAAATTAAGGTACAAAAAAAGGTCCAATAGAATTGGACCTTTTATATACTCTCGTTTTGTATAGTTATTGACCACTACCTAATGGCACTACCTAACCTTAACTATACTAATAGAACTAACTAGACGTGAGCAGTACTTTTAATTATAATTTTAATTTCAAATCCAGAACAATCAGAAATAACTTCTTGTCCAAGGGGTTTGATTCCAACTTGAACTTCCGTTCAAATTGATCTGAATGTGTTTGTAGTAGGATTCGTGAAAAATGCAACGACCTTACATTCCATTAACGGTAATTAAAGAAAATAGGGTTGTCTGAGAAAGGAAAAAAAAATGAATTCTTTTTTTATCGAGTGAATACAAATAAAAACAAGCTGCATAGGAGGAGTCCAATAGAACAAAGTACTATTGCTTTTTCCGAAGAGTTAATTGCTCGATTTGTCTGAAAAATAAACTCAAAACAAATATCAATTAACTTGTACATATTAAATGTAAGTCGAAGAGTTATGGTCTTACTCCATTAACGGAGTTTTGTTTGAAAAGGGTTGCCTGAGAAATAAAAAAGCCCTTATCGACAGGATCAATAAGGGCTGTAGCTATATGTTCGTTTTTAAGAAACAGGCTTGTCTTTGTCGTGTTCAATAGAATAGGAGAACTGCACAACCTTGTCCGCTCCAGGCTTAACAGTCAATTCCCATGTTATTTTCCCTGTCGATTTGTTGAATGTCGCTCCTCCACCATCAACAAGTAAAATGACAATTTCCTCATTTTTTGTTACAGGAATCTGATCTTCTAACGTTAAGTTGATCTCGCCTTTTGTACTGTTTTTTATTTTTATTTCGAAAGTGTAGGTCTTCCTGATATTCTTCCCTAGGTTTCGTTTTTCCTGCTCTTCATCGATCTTTTTTCGTGAAGAAACAATTCCTTGGTCACGGCCCATTGTAACTTCCATTGTGTCAGATAAAATAGATGGATCAATCTGAGTGCTTCCCACAATCGTTTGATTGAAGTAGATATTCGCCTTTCCTGGCAATAAACTTAGATTTTCCCAATCTCCAATTCGAGCCAGTAAAAATGCATTCTTATTCGCTCTAGGCAACATGTAATGTGAAAAAACGGCATCTACTTTCTCTGTCGTTACAACCATCAGTTTTTGACTTCCATCTGCCTTGATAGAATAGGGCAGTTTTACTTCGAATTCAACGTTTGAAAAATTCTGACTGATACTGGCCATGCTTTGAAGCGAGATAAACTGTTGGTTGAAGTTTATCGTTTCATTGTTTTTAATGGCTTCGTTTTGATAACCGGATTGAGCTTGTATTAAGTCAGCCTCTGAAGTAAAAACCTCGGACATCTGATTTTGTGCTTGAAAATTCACATTGACATTTCCAGGATCGGTCTGAACGACTGGAACTTGCTTTTTTTTGGCCACCGTGTAATCCAATCTCCAAACGCCTGTTGTAGGTTTCGTTGTAAAACAATTTTGATTGTACGTTGAAAGCGTAAGGTGCACTTTTCCCCAATCTTCACCTGAACTCTGGTAAACGCTCGCTTTGTATGTGATTGACATTGGATCTACGGTGTTGTTTGCTCTTAAATCGTACGCCGGAATCCAGCCTGCGTTCGGAACCAAATAATTTACATTGATTTTTCCGCTCGTCGCAACATCCGAATACGTCGTCACTAAAATATGATGTCTTGTGCGCGCTGGCCGCACGGGTTGCTTGATGTTTCTTGAATAGTTGTTTAACTCGTTCAGTCGCTTTCTGAATTTTCCTTCTCTTACTTTCGAGTAATGTTGTTTCTTTTTCCAAGTGTGAATCAACTCGTTAATTTCATCGAGTTTGACACGGTAAAAATCAACGATGTTTCTAAATTCAGGCAAAGTATCACTAATCCCACCTGATTTAATCAATTGATTTTCAGTCACCATTCTCATTTCTTCGTTTAAATTATTGAGTTTGGATTGAATGCGTTCTCTCTCGAAACTGATAAAAAGCAAAGTATCGTTTAGCCAATTGATTTCCTTTTGAATTTTTGCAGGAACAATCACTGGAGGATTGGCCGACGGTGCAACGTATTCCGTTTGGTATTGAACGTCTAGAATTAAAAAACTTCCATTCGCCGTTGCCTCAATATGTCCTTGATTTAGAAAAGGGGAAACATCTTTGATAATGACTTCATTGACTCCTTTTTTAATTGAAGTGGTCTTCGATTCTCGAAAGACTTGCGCTCCACTTAAAAAAACAGTTGCCTTCTTTATGTCGGTGCTTAACGTATCCGCTGCGAAAGTCAGATTGCTGACAAATAACGTGGCGATAATTATTAGAATTGATTTCATTTGAATTTATTTTGATCCTAGTACACCTCATTCGAAGTCGGGTTCAAAAATAAATTGGATTTATTCCCCATACGTAGTATGGTTTTTTTTGACTGGTTTTTTTATCTGGAAATTATGCTCCTATTTGGTGGAATGTACCGTGCGAAAACGGATCCATTGAATGGAATCAGAAACGTTCCAATTTCAGGTCTTTGTTGCATAAAAAAACGCCCCTTCGATTGAATCGAAGAGGCGTTTAAATATATAAAGTGTGTAGCTTCTAGTGTGTGTGTCCTTCTTCACCGTGGTGATCTCCGTGACCTTCGTGATCTCCATGACTTTCGCATGATGCTTTGTCTTTGCAACATTTTTTGTCACCGTGACCAACAAACTCACCTGCTTCGTTGTACATTGATTTGCACATTTCTTTTTCTTCAGTAGAACAACCTTTTTCATCGCACATTGCCATGCACTGATCTAAAGTCATCTCTGAACATTTAGAAACATCACATTTCATATCTGCGTGACATTTTGCAGCATCTGCACTGCAAGATTTCTTGTCATCGTCACATCCTTTCTTAGCAGCACAACATTCTGTTGGAGCGCCATTAAGGTTACCCTTATCTTCACTAGATGCACCGTCAACTAACATTGGAGCGATTACCAATCCAATAAGACAAGTCAATTTAATCAAGATATTCATTGAAGGACCAGAAGTATCTTTAAATGGATCACCAACTGTATCACCAGTTACTGCCGCTTTATGCGCTTCAGAACCTTTGTAAGACATTTCACCATCAATCATAACACCTGCTTCAAAAGATTTCTTAGCGTTATCCCATGCACCACCAGCGTTGTTTTGGAAGATTGCCCAAAGAACACCAGAAACAGTTACACCAGCCATATAAGCTCCAAGTGCTTCAGCTCCCATTGTAAATCCAATAATGATTGGAGAAACAATAGTGATTAATCCAGGAAGCATCATTTCTCTCAAAGCTGCCTTTGTCGAAATATCAACACACTTATCGTATTCTGGTTCAGCTTTGTATTCCATAATTCCTGGAATCTCTTTGAACTGACGTCTAACTTCTTTTACCATTGCCATTGCAGCTTTACCTACAGCACTCATTGCTAAAGCAGAGAATACAACTGGAATCATTGCTCCAACAAACAAGGCAGCCAAAACATTCGCTTTAAAGATGTTAATTCCATCAATACCAGTGAACGTTACAAATGCAGCAAACAATGCCAATGCAGTCAATGCAGCAGAAGCAATCGCGAATCCTTTACCAACAGCAGCAGTTGTGTTACCAACAGCATCTAAGATATCAGTTCTCTTTCTAACTTCTGGATCAAGCTCAGACATCTCAGCAATACCACCAGCGTTATCCGCAATAGGTCCGAAAGCATCAATCGCCAATTGAAGAGCAGTTGTTGCCATCATTGCCGAAGCTCCAATTGCAACTCCGTAGAATCCAGCACAAGCGTAAGCCCCCCAAATCGCCGCAGCGAAAAGAATAATTGGAGCTGCAGTTGACATCATACCTAAAGATAAACCAGAGATAATGTTTGTTGCTGCACCTGTAGAAGAGTTTGCGATAATATTATTTACTGGTCTCTTACCCATTGCTGTGTAGTACTCAGTTAACATAGAAATTAATCCACCTACTGCCAATCCAATCAATACAGCATAAAATACTCTGTTGTATCCAATCATTTGATCAGCTTCACCAAAGAAACTCATATTCATTTCTGCTGGAAGCATCCATTTAATGATAAAGAAAGAAGCGACAGCTGTTACAGCTAAAGAACCCCAGTTTCCTAAGTTGAAAGCTCCTTGAACTTGCTTTTCTTTGGCGTCATTACTGTTAATTTTAATAACCCAAGATCCCATGATCGAGAAGATAATCCCAACACCAGCAATGAAAACAGGCATTAAGATAGGTCCCATTCCATCGAACTTCGTGAAGTAGCCATCAGGATTTTGACCGAGCAAGTAGTTACCCAATACCATTGCAGCTAACATTGTTGCTACATACGAACCAAATAAATCAGCTCCCATTCCCGCAACATCTCCTACGTTGTCACCAACGTTATCAGCAATTGTTGCTGGGTTTCTAATATCATCTTCTGGAATTCCAGCCTCTACTTTACCAACTAAATCAGCTCCAACATCAGCAGCTTTTGTGTAAATACCTCCACCAACTCTTGCGAATAGTGCGATACACTCAGCTCCTAAAGAGAAACCAGCCAATGTTTCAAGAATCACAATCATAGTGTGTCCTTCAAGAGCCTTTTCAGTTCCTCCAGCATTCATGATTAAAAAGATGAAGATTGTAGAAAGACCAAAGACAGCCAAACCAGCAACACCAAGTCCCATTACGGTACCACCTCTAAATGCAACTTTCATTGCTTGCGGTAAACTCGTTTTTGCAGCTTCTGCAGTTCTTACGTTTGCTTTCGTTGCAATACGCATCCCGATGTTTCCAGCAACTGCTGAGAAAACGGCACCGATAACGAACGCTACAACAATAAACAACCCAGCGTGTATCATTTCTGTTGCAGCAAGAATACCAAGTGCGGCACCTGCTATTACAACAAAGACAGCTAACATTCTGTATTCTGCTTTCAAGAACGCCAATGCACCATCTGCAATGTATCCTGATAATTTTTTCATTTTGTCACTTCCCTCTGGTTGTTTCTTTACCCAAGATGAAAGGAAAAACATGTATACCAATCCGAGTATTCCGAATGCTGGCAGTATGTATATTAAGTTCTGTTCCATAATTATTAGTTATAGTAATTTAAGGGGGCAAAAGTAGATTTTTATCCCTTTAACTGCAAGTTTACAGGATAAATAATCTTTTTAAAGAATAAATAACGTCTAGTTCTAATTATGAAACCGATTTAGTATCATTTATCCTCTTGTTTGATTTGAGAATTAAATGAGTGGTTTTGCGTCATATTAATGCATACCATCGGGAATGAATGGTCTATTCTTACGTGCAACTGTTATGAAGAATGTCGAATTGAAAATGGACATGTAAATCTGATTATGTAGAAAGCGATTTTATCCTAAGGACCAATGATTTTCGATCAACACCGCCACTTTGTCGCCATTTCATGTCTCCAGATTTGTACAATACAAAGGTCGGAACCCCTCGAACATTATATGCTGATGCTGCCTGTGGATTTTTATCGACATCTATTTTTAAGATTCTTACGCCTTCACCGAGATCCTTTTTTACTTGATCTAAAACGGGAGCCATTGCCTTGCAAGGTCCACACCACGTTGCATGAAAGTCAATTAATGTAGGTGTGTCTGATTGGATAATTTCTTTTAATGAAGCCATGTTACAAAATAACGAATCTTGCGCGAATTGCACTGTAATCAAAGTTACATATCGGCGTTTTATAAAAACAAGTACTTTTGCTACGTGAAAATTCTAATTGTTCGGTTTAGCTCCATTGGAGATATTGTGCTTACCTCGCCTGTCATTCGTGGGTTAAAAGAACAATTGGGTAAACAGAGCAATAAGCTAAGTGAGCGGGGGAGTGAGCCTGTCGAACTCCATTACCTCACAAAAAAACCGTTTACTTCAATAGTCGAGTCAAATCCGAGAGTGGATAAAGTGTTTGCCATTGAAAAATCGGTGGATGAAGTCATCATGGATCTTAAGAAGGAGCAGTACGATTGGATCATTGACCTTCACAACAACATTAGGACGAAATCACTCAAAAGTAAACTTCAAAAGCCCTCAAAAACAGTTCGAAAGCTGAATTGGAAGAAATGGATGCTGGTGAAATTGAAGATCAATAGAATGCCGCCTTTGCACATTGTAGATCGGTATTTTGAAACAGTCAACCATCTTGATGTTAGAAATGACGGAAAGGAATGTGAATTCTACATCAGCCCTGAAAATGAGGTAGATGTTCAACAGGAATTTGGATTTGATTCATATCTATCCGTTGCCGTTGGCGCTCAATTTGCAACCAAACGCTTACCGACAAGTAAATTAATAGAGGTCTTATCAAAGGTGATGTCTCCAATTGTTTTAATCGGTGGAAACGACGATTCAGAAGTAGCGAATGCAATTTGCGAAGCTTTGAAGGAAAATACAATTGTCAACGCCTGTGGAAAATACAATCTTCAGCAAAGCGCCAGCATAGTAAAGCAAAGCCGACATCTATTAACCCATGATACTGGGATGATGCACATCGCTTCTTGCTTCGGCGTTTCTATGACAACCGTTTGGGGAAATACCGTTCCCGATTTAGGAATGTACGCGTATCTTCCATCTGGAAAAACGAAAGCTACAATCCACGAAGTAAAAGATCTTTCTTGTCGCCCGTGTTCTAAAATTGGATTCCAGAAATGTCCAAAAGGGCACTTTAAGTGTATGGAAGAGCAGGATGTGGGTTCGATTGTTGGATCGGTCGCAAGCTCCTTTTTGAATCAGTCGTAAACTCCTTTTTGGATCGCTGCGTTTTTAGATATTAGAATTTAGACGTTTAATTGATTCTTTGAAATCGATATTAATTTAACGGCTAAAACCGTTTAAATTCTAATATCCAACATCTAAAAGCAAAGCGACCTAATATCCAAAGATTACTCCCCTAAAAACAATTTCTTCAACTCTGTCGCATCCTGAGGCTTCATTTTTCCAGCTAAAATCAATCCGAGTTGCTTTCTTCGAAGCGCCCCTTCAAATCTTGATTTTTCTTGATCTGTTTCAGGAATTAATTCAGGAACTTGGATGGGTCCACCGTTTTGATCAACAGCCACAAAAGTGTAAATCGCTTCGTTTGATTTAACTCGTTCACCCGTCAAATGATCTTCAACGTATACATCAACATAAATTTCCATTGATGAAGAAAATGCCCGAGAAACTTTCGCTTCCAAAGTCACAATTGATGACACGGTAATTGGTTGTTTGAATGATACGTTATTCACGGCAGCAGTAACAACAACTCTTTTGCAATGTCTATGCGCCGAAACACTCGAGATAACATCCATCCAAGCTAAAAGTTCTCCTCCAAAAAGATTGCCTAACGTATTTGTGTCATTCGGTAAAACAAGATGTGTAGTAATGGCTAGGGTTTCTTTTGCTGTTTTTGCTTTCATAACATTCGTTTCTGCAAAATTACGATTCCAAAACCCTTGCGCTGAAAATATTTTGCTTTTTTTGAAACATTATGATCATTTTTTCGAAGAATTATAGAATCAACGCACAGAAGTGTTCGTTGTTATTTTAACTTTACGTCTTATGAGCGAAATGAATCGATTAATTAGTGAATTCCCGAACAACTTTTTAGAAGCAAAAGAGATTGCGTCTAAGTCGAATTTTCAAACACCAAAAAACGAAATTCATAACATTGTGATTTGTGGAATGGGTGGTTCTGGTATTGGAGGAAATTTAGTTGCCAAATGGTTGGAGGGTGAATTGTCAGCCTCAGTAACAGTCGTTAAAGATTACAATCTTCCTGCCTTCGTTTCGAAGAATTCTTTGGTCATCGGATCGTCTTATTCTGGAAATACAGAAGAAACAATAAGCGCAGTTGAAGAAGCTGTTGCGAAAGGAGCACATATTATCGGAATCACTTCTGGTGGAAAAATGCTTGAGTTATGCGAATCCAATGGATTTGATGTGGTTGTTGTCCCTGGTGGAAACCCTCCGAGAACAGCACTTGCATTTTCAATCGTTCAATTGGTTAACATTTTCATTCAATTGGGAATGGCCGATGCAAAACGACTGGATGAAATGATGGCAGGTCAGCAATTGATCGTGAAAGAAGAAGCTGGAATCAAAGCAGAAGCAAGGAAATTAGCTGAGTACTTGACAGGAAAAGTTGGTATTTGGTACGGAACGTCTGATTATGAGCCAGTATTGGTTCGAGCACGTCAGCAATTTAATGAGAATGGAAAGGCCTTAGGTTGGAGCCATTCGATTCCTGAAATGAACCACAACGAATTGGTTGGATGGGGCGGTGGAGATGAGCGCTTTGCAACAGTGTTCATTGATACGAAAGGGAACCACACAAGAAACGACAAGAGAATCGAGATTACAAAAAGTAAGATTGAAGCATATTCAACGATTCACTCTATTCAATCCAAAGGAGAAAGTCAAATTGAACAATCGATTTACATTATCAACATTGTGGATTGGGCTTCGCTTTACCTTGCTGAAATGGAAAACACTGATCCAATTGATATTACTGTTATTGATTTCTTGAAATCGGAATTGTCTAATTTCTAATGCCCGTTGTAAAGTACCAGAACCTTGGGTTAATTGATTACAAGGAGGCGTGGGAATATCAAGAAAAGCTTTTTAAAGGATCGGTAGATCAAAAGATTCGCATTCGAAAAGAAGAATCGAGCGAACCCACTCAGAATTATATTTTATTCTGTGAGCATCCGCATGTTTATACACTCGGGAAAAGCGGGAAAAAGGAACATCTTTTATTGGATGAAAACACGCTTGCCGAAAAGGAGGCGCGTTATTATGAGATCAATCGAGGTGGTGATATTACCTATCACGGACCGGGACAATTGGTCGTCTATCCAATTTTTGATTTGGACCATTTCTTTTCAGACATCCATAAATACCTTCGCTATTTGGAAGAAGCGGTAATTCAAACTTTACTGGAATATGGAATAGAATCCGGGCGTGTTGATGGATTAACAGGTGTTTGGATTGAAGGAGACAAGCCCACAGCTCGAAAAATATGTGCTTTTGGCGTTAAAAGTTCAAGATGGGTAACCATGCACGGAATTGGATTTAACGTCAACTCAGACTTGTCTTATTTTTCGCACATAGTTCCTTGCGGAATCCAAGATAAAGCCGTCACTTCAATGGAGTACGAATTGGGTAGAGCTGTCAATTTTGAGGAAGTGTCCTCGGTTTTAAAAGAAAAGTTGGCGCAACAATTCGAGTATTCTTACGAGGATATCTAATAATAGAAGATACTCACAAAATTAGCGTTGACACATTATTTTGAGTCTTTATTAGATCGTTTAAAGTCTAATTGGGCGACAAGTGAGACTCCAAACTCATAGATTTTTTTTGCTACTTCAATGTCACCATTGCTATATATTCTGTAATATTTATTAGCCATAAGGTGACTATAAACACCTAATTCCATCCATTTATAGCCTGCGTGAATTGATAAAATAGGAGACCTAAAATTATCATAGGCTCGAATAAATCTCATACCTCCTTTGATGGAAAAGTGGAAGTCTTCATTATAATAATATCGGACAAATACTTTCGCTTGTAAATCCAAAATATTTGATGAAATTATTTCATGAGGGTCATTATAAATTGGCTCGTCAGGATAGAAGTGATTTTGTATTCCAATACCGGCACCTAAATCAAATCCAAAGCTCCATTTTTTTTGTTGAAATAAAGGAAGGTGAGTGCCGAGTTGAAGTATAAATACCCGTGCTTTTGAACGAATTATTTCATGGACAAATGTATGATAAAATGGCACTCCAGGCACGGGTTGATTTGTACTATGATGGTATGTCCCTATAGGAACAAAATGATCTTTCCAGTAGTTTACCTGACCAAATGTCAAGCCGCAAGTAACTCCGAAATGATCATTTTTAGGTGTATGTATTTCTTGAGAGGTTGTTCCATTCGAACAAACTAACATTACGATGAAGGTGAATGAAAACTTCATAATAAAGTACCTTTGTAGAAGACACCATTCTTTCCTGAAAGAAAAAACTCTGTACTGCTAATTTTCACTATCTCCGTAAAGTACTCCCCAACCGAACTGCCATCTGGATAAGTCACCTCTTCCCAATCTCCATAGCAATCTGTAGATATTCTATGATCGCCAACAGCTATGTAGTAGCCTCCCATATAAATGCATGACTCATATTCTAACCAGCCATCGTCGTAAGAATGTCCGCCTTGATCTGTACTTTTTAAAGTTCTTAAAGAGCCATCTTCTCGCACAATTAAATATTCATTATCACCAAAAATAATATCTTTAATACGGGAGCCATGTGTAATACCAGAAACTTGTGGCATTACAAAATCCGAAGTGTCGTATCCTGTTAACCCTCCGTTATACATGGTCACATTGCTAGAGTTAGAATTGTTCAAAAAGAATACTTTATCATTTGCTAAAACACCAAAAGCATGAGTAAAAACACTGCCACAATGATATGTATCGATGGTATTGAACGTTACGCTACCTTTTTGAATTTCATGAATATCTTCATATTGTTGATAAGAATTCTCGAAAAGAATATAAGATGAATCGCCATTTGCTTTTAAAAAGAAAGTTTCAATTTCGTGTCCAAATTGAGTGGTGATTAATGTCCAATTTGCTCCTCTATCTGAAGTAATGTAGACTTTTCGATCCACAATGATTGCTCCATTATCGATATCTAAAAATACCAAGGATAAAATCTCTTCCCCCATGGGAACTGGTGGGTTGATCTCTATCCAATTATAGCCTCCATCTTCAGTTAAAAATATTGACACGGCATCATCCAATTCACTATGGCAGGCAGCATAAATGGTATTGGTATTTAATACTTCAAAGTTGATAATATCAGCAGAAGTTGGAATGCTTAATGTTTCCTGGGTCAAAACAGCGCGGGAATCAATAACTGTCTTTTTTTGACAAGAAAATAGAAGCAATAATATAATTGATGAAAACAATAATCCCTTGGTCATGAATGGTTTGTTTTAGATGTGGGCGCCCAAATTAAGCGTAATATACAAAAGTAGAGTGCCAAATATTGTATAATTATTGCCGACTGGGGAGTTTTGATGAGAAAATTATGAATGTCGACGTTGTAGTAAAATTCAAGATGGCCAACTACGGGGATTTGATTTCAATGTTAATTTTGACTTGTTTTTATATTCACGTTTAGTTCCTTGCGGGATTCAAGATAAAGACTTAACTTCAATAATGCTCGAATTGAGTAGATTGCGGATATAAAGAAGGATTTTTGGTTTAAAGAAAAGATTGGTATACTAATTCGAGTAATTTAAGGAGAACTTTAAATTCGTAGAAGAAACACATAACATTTCATGATCGTATTTTTAGTCATTCTTGTATTGATAAATGCATTTATCATCCTTTCAGGTCGATTGTATCTCTACAAGGGGATTGCCAATACATATCTCAAAGGTCGTTCTGGTCCTTCAATCTATGACTTGGATGTCTTTCACAGTTCTCATATTAAAAGAGCCGGGGAGGTTTCGGACTTAAAGAAACACGAGCGATCCGAGTCCTTGAAAATTCCTACAGATGTTCGCAAGTATATAGATGAACTGGACACCAAAGCGCTGTTGGTCATGAAGGACAATGAACTCATTTACGAAGAATATTGGGATGATCACGACGAGAATTCCTATTCCAATTCGTTTTCAATGTCCAAAACGATTGTGTCCCTTCTAATTGGTATCGCAGTGGACGAAGGCAAGATTGGAAGCCTTGACGATAACGTTTACACCTACCTTCCTGAATACGATGATCATGCAAGAAAGATTATAACGATTCGCCACTTATTAGAAATGGCCTCTGGATTAAATTGGATTGAAAGTAGCGCGAATCCGCTGTCTGATAATGCCGAGTCTTATTATGGGACGAACCTTAGAGGGCATCTTGGAAAACAAAAAAGAATTAGCGAACCGGGTGAAATTTTCAATTATCAAAGTGGAAATTCTCAATTGCTTGGGATGATTATTGAAAAGGTAACAGGAATGTCCTTGAGCGCCTATACTGAATTGAAAATTTGGTCAAAAATTGGAATGCAGGGAGACGCATATTGGAGTTTGGATAAAAGATACGGAATTGAAAAAGCATTCTGTTGTTTGTATGCCAATGCTCGTGATTATGCCCGATTAGGCCAACTTATTTTAAACAAAGGAGCTTACAACGGAGAGCAAATTGTTCCACTTTGGTACTACGAAGAAATGGTCGCCGAAAATTCTCTTTCTACAGCAGAAGGATTGCCAAATTCAAGATATGGATTGCACATGTGGACGTATCGAGGAGGAGAAAATCCAGCTTATTATTGTCGAGGAATTCGAGGCCAATATTTAATTTGTATTCCCGAAGAAAACCTGTTGATTGTTCGATTGGGAACAAAAAGGAAACCCGATTTCGAGATTCCTGAAAAACGTAAAAATGATCGGAACTATGTCGAGCAAAATAAGGATAGAATCGGACATTGTCTGGGCATATTTGAATATATTACGCTCGGTAAAAATTTAGCATCCCAAATTAAAGATTAAAATGCGCAAGGAACTTCTAGGGCCAAAAGTCGAAAATATCGGAGTTGCAGTAGTTCAAAGTTTGAATGAATTAAACGAAAAACTTTACAACGTCTATATTCTAAATTTAAGAGACGATATCATCGATGAAATTCTTGTGACAAGCAAAGGATATGGCGTAAACGTTACTTCTGGAGAAAAAACAAAGACATCGACGTTGCGTCATAAAATAGATTTATTGATGCCCAATGAATTCGCATTGATCGAACCCATTATGGAAGAGGTTTTTGGTCTTTCAAATGAATACTGGGTTAGTTTCTGGAGTCACGACAAAATGTACGACAAGAAATTCATTTTCGTTCCCGAGACTATTTCCGAAGAAAACATGAAGTCCATCCCGCTTATTGGGGACAAAGGCGTTTTGATTATGTGAGATGAATCGTTCATTCAAAGCATTTTGTATATTTGCATAACGCATTTTATTATTGCTTTCGAAATAGAAGATTATGTTAAAGCCAGTTCTGTCTAAAAGTTTGAGTGTTGCAGTGATCGTCGGATCGATGTTTATGTTTAATTCTTGCTCTGATCCTAAACCAGAAGAACAAGACGAAGACAAAATCGACGTTAATGAAGATTATTACGAATTTCAGGCATTTAACATGGGAGATCATGGTGTCAATGCATACATCTTTTTGCCAGATGAAACGGCAAATATTGGAGCATCAACAAAGCCAGATGTTCGGCACATTCAAGACGATATTTATTGGGAAATTAATGTAGGACCAAACTTCTCTTTGCACATTGAGGATTATGCTTCTATCAATAATTTGGTAAAGGTTGAAAAGAAAGAGTTGGAAGCTAAGAAGTTTTTTAAAGTAAGATACTTGGTTGATGATAAAGATTTGATCGTTTACGAAAGAATACTTTTAGTTAAAGGAACAGATAAAGCCTCGCCTAGTGTAGGAGTTGAGCACAAAACATATCACGTTTACGGACAAAAAACAATTGACGGTGTGACATACGCACTTGAATCAAAAGAAGAAGGTTTCGAAAAGAAAATCATTGAGTTGATGGCCAAATCGATTCGCTCTTTTAGGCCTAGAATGGCAAGTTAATCCGAAGAACCCCTTAGGAAAATCATGGAATTGGTAAGAGAGAACGTCTTAGACGTACTGGCTGTCGTAATGGAGCCAGATTTAAAAAAAGATATAGTCACAGCGAATTTAGTTGAAGACTTAAAAATTGAAGACAACTCGGTTTCACTTAGAGTTTTAGTTTCCAACCCAGCGTTGCACGCTAGACGTAGAATGCAGGAAGCGGTTGAATTCAACTTGAAGAATAAATTTGGTAAAGAACTTGAAGTTACTTGTGAAGTAGCGGCAATGCCAGCGAAAGATATTCAAAGTGCCAATCAACGTAAAATTTTACCTGAAGTAAAACACATCGTTGCAATTGCATCGGGTAAAGGTGGCGTTGGAAAATCTACAATAACTGCGAATTTAGCAGGTGGATTGGCAAAAGCAGGTTTCAAAGTTGGAATCGTTGATGCTGATATTTATGGACCTTCTATGCCAACGATGTTCGATGTTGTAGAAGACCGTCCTACAATGCTTGACATTGAAGGGACTCCAAAGATTAACCCTGTTGTTAGCCACGGAATTAAAATTCTATCCATCGGATTTTTCACAGATCAGGACAATGCAGTTGTGTGGAGAGGGCCAATGGCTTCGAAAGCGTTAACGCAAATGTTCACTGATGCGCATTGGGGAGAATTGGATTACCTTCTAATTGATTTACCTCCTGGAACTGGTGATATTCATTTATCGTTGGTGCAAACTGTTCCATTGGACGGAGCAATAATCGTTAGTACGCCTCAAGAAGTAGCGTTAGCGGATGCAAGAAGGGGAGTGAATATGTTCAAATTGGACACGATCAAAGTTCCTGTTTTAGGAATTATTGAAAATATGGCTTGGTTTACGCCTGCTGAATTGCCTGATAACAAGTATTACATCTTTGGACGAGACGGCGCTAAAAACTTAGCCGCTGGAATGGATGTGCCATTTTTGGGTCAAATTCCACTTGTACAAGGTGTGCGTGAAGCAGGTGATGTTGGAAGACCAGCTGTTTTCCAAGAAAACACGCCAATTTCTGAGGCTTTTGATGAATTAGTTCGTAAATTCGTAGAGCGCGTAAAAACGGCTAAAGACGAATAAAATGTCAATCAACAAAGAAGTTATCGAAGTTAAGGTTCTGGCAGCATTGGATCAATTACGTCCATTTTTGGAAGCAGATGGTGGCAACATGGAACTGGTCGAAATTAAAGATGATGCAACGGTTGTTGTTCGCCTACTTGGTGCTTGCAGTGATTGCTCTATGTCAATGATGACACTCAAAGCAGGACTTGAGGAGCAAGTTAAAAAGATGGCTCCTGAAGTGAAGCAAGTCGTGGCTATTAATATGCCTGAGCTAGCGTAAATTCCTCATTTGAGATCTAAATATAGTTTACTTCTTGTTGCGTTCCTAGGAACTATTCTCGCTGTCTTCTGGCAAGAATCCAACCTTACTTATCTCGAAAAAGCAGATCCGAATAAAACGGAAAAAGGTATCATTCGTACTACCGATGATGCTAGTTATGTCCAGCCACCCATGAATTTGAAGAACCACGGAATGTGGAAAGACAATTCTACTGGCAACAGTTCTTACTACCAGCGGCCTCCAGGTTACGGGATGCTTTATCTAGCAAGTTCATACATCTATCCATCAAACCCATATGTCGTCGTTAAAATCATTCAAATTCTTGGTTTCTTTCTATCGATTCTCTTGGTCTTTAAATTGATAACTCAATTTGGCTTAAATCAGAAATGGGCCTTCGTTGCAACTGCGCTTTATGCATTGTTGCCCAATTTCAGCGGTTTCATTTACCATTCTATCACAGAAGGAATAACTCCGGTAGTGCTATTGTGGTCGATTTATGAATGGACGAAACTCCTTAAGGTAAATCAAGGAAATTCTCAGATGTTAAGTTTCCGCTGTTTTCTTTCAAATGGATTCTTATTGCTTTTGAGGCCGCAGTTGATTGTTTTTGTGATCGTTTTCATAGTGTATTTATTACTCAAACGCAGAATCAAATTGGCTGCTCTAAGCCTGCTGATATTTGTGCCGTTCACAGTATGGCAAGCCCGAGTGATGAGCATTTCGGGTTCTATGGGAATGCATCCAATCTATTCGTACACCAATCATTCGTTTTACAGGCCACCGCACGAAGCGCTTGGGAATTTGTTTAAGGTATGGGAGTATAAAAGCGATCGTTTTCATGAAACAATAGGTCCATTGCTTACGGATACTTCAGAAGTAGCCCGAGAAAGAGCACTATTGAACATTCCCGAGAAATATCGAGCTGCATTGGAGCCAATCTTGCGAGAATACCAAGAAGTAAGCGCGCTCGAGCTGTCTGGGATCTTAAGCCAAAATTTGAATAAGGAATTGGATGAAGAAACGGCTTTCGTACAACACGCGGATGCCTTAACATCGAAGTTGGCGAAAGAGAATATATTGGATGCTTTTGTAAAAACGCCAATAAGCAGTGCGACAGAACTGTTCGTGAATTCTCACCTCCACCTCACGATTTTTCAAGTGAAATTTCGAGGGGCGATATGGATGGAAGCGCTTCGTTGGAGTTGCTTATTGGCAGTTTTATTTGGAATTTTAGCTCTATTTATTCTTTCAATATTCGGACGAAATGTGCCCGTTTTATTGTGGCTTATTTGTCTTTCGTCGGTAATAACGATCTTGTATTTGGTGTTTGTTCAACGTTTGAATGAAGAGCGTTATTTAACACCGCTTTTGCCATTGGCATTTATAGCTTCAATATGGCTGATTCATTCATTGGTTCGGCGCGTTCACAAATAGAAAGCCCGTTTCAGAGCCCGATTCGACGCTTACTTCTTTCTCAATAACTGCCGATCCATCCGCATATACAAATGCAAAGATCAAGAACAGTAAAAGAAGTATAGAAAATACAAAGAGAAACTTGTTGGAGAGTGTTGTACGCATAACTGGAGATATTTAGAGGTATAACTGAATAACGCCAAAAGTGTTACAACAATTGTGCTAGAAATAAATTTCGATTACTCGATGTTTCGAATCGCTTTGCTTTTTGATTGTCTGATTTGATTAGTCTTCGAACCATCGAACCCTTAGGTGTTGAGCTTTAGCGAAAACATTGCGCCTAAACAGCCTACTTCACAATAGTACTTTGGGCCTTTGCGGTTAAATAAACCCCACAAAAAAAAACCGACCTGAAATAAATCAAGCCGGCATTTATTAAGATTTTTAGAATCGATTTGATTACGCTTCGAACTATCGAACTATCGAACTATCGAACTATCGAACTATCGAACTATCGAACTATCGAACTACGCTCCTGCGAAATTTGCGCTTACTTTCTCCCAGTTAACAACATTGAAAAATGCGTTAATGTAATCTGGACGTCTGTTTTGGTAGTTCAAATAATAAGCATGTTCCCAAACATCCAATCCTAAAATTGGCGTTCCACCACATCCATGACCCATGATCGGGTTGTCTTGGTTTGGCGTAGAACAAACTTCTAATGCTCCGTCTTTTACACAAAGCCATGCCCAACCAGAACCAAATCTAGTTGCCGCTGCTTTCGCAAAAGTATCTTTAAAAGCATCGAATGATCCAAAAGCGCTATCAATTGCAGCAGCAAGATCTCCAGTTGGAGCTCCACCACCATTTGGTGACATTACTTCCCAGAACAATCCGTGGTTCCAATATCCACCACCATTGTTTCTAACAGCAGGTGAATCTGAACATGTTTTTAAAATATCTTCGATAGACTTTCCTTCAAACTCAGTTCCCGCAATCGCGTTGTTTAAGTTGTTCGTGTATCCGTTGTGGTGCTTAGAATGGTGGATCTCCATCGTTCTAGCATCAATATGTGGCTCCAATGCATCGTATGCATATGGTAATTCAGGTAATTCAAATGACATATGTTTGTATTTAATTAGATTCATTCCAAATGTAGTAATTCAGAATAGAAATTAGTATTGCCTTTATTTATATTTTCATCGAGTCTCTCTATGTCACCCTTCTTTCTCAAGGTTAAATAGGTTCTTCTCCTGAGTATTCTGGAATGTTTAATCCGCAATAATCATTGAGTTGGCTGCAGTTATGCGTTGATAATCTGATGTTTGTATTTACTTGTCTATTTTTCCCTCTTTGCCTTGTGAAAAGGCTGTATAATGACGATCTTTAATGCATGAATATACCCCGAATTGATTTACCCCGAATTGTTGTTTTAGGATGTGGATTTGCGGGAATAAAATTTATCCAGAAAATCGATAGTAAGAAGTATCAAGTTGTTCTTCTGGATAAACACAATTACCATACATTTCAACCTTTAATGTACCAAGTGGCAACGTCTGGCTTGGAACCCGACTCTATTACTTATCCGATACGGAAGATTTTTAAGGGGAAAAAGCGCTTTCACTTTCGAAAGACAGAGGTTTTAAATGTAGATCACGATAATAAATTAGTGAATACGACTATTGGTGCTGTTCAATACGATCACCTCGTCGTGGCACTTGGAGCAACAAACAATTTCTTTGGCAACAAGCAATTCGAGCAGATGACAACTCCAATGAAGTCCTTGACTGAATCTTTGGATCTTCGAAGTATGATTTTACAAAATTTCGAAGATGCATTGAATTTGACGGACATTGAAGAACAAAACCGCTTAATGAATTTCGTTATTGTTGGCGCAGGTGCTACGGGCGTGGAGTTAGCAGGTGCATTATCCGAATTGAAAGACCACGTTTTGCCTAAGGATTATCCTGATTTAGACGTACGTCGAATGCAAATTCACTTGGTTGAGGGCTCGGGAAGAGTACTTTCTGCAATGAGCGAAAATGCATCGGAAAAGAGTGCTAAATTCCTAAAGGAAATGGGCGTTAATATTTGGCTCGAAACGCGTGTTGAAAGCTATGATGGTCAATCCGTAATCACTAATAATGGAGTCTTCGAGTCACGATCTGTGATTTGGTCTGCTGGTGTAAAAGCAATTACGATTGATGGAATTGATTTGGAAGGTTCGAAATCAGGTCGAGTGCCTGTCAATGGATTCAGTGAAACATTGAATCAAAAGGATGTATATGCACTTGGTGATATCGCTGAAATGATTGATGAAAAACATCCGCGCGGTTATCCAATGTTGGCATCAGTAGCTGGGCAGCAGGGAGAATGGCTGGCTAAAAACTTGAATCAAAAGGCGAAATCGAAACCAAAAAAATTGAAACCATTTGTTTACAAAGACCAAGGAACAATGGCTACAATTGGGCGGAACAAGGCCGTTGTCGATTTGAAACGCTTTCATTTTTCAGGATACATCGCTTGGCTTATTTGGATGTTTGTGCATTTAATGCTGCTCGTTGAATACCGAAATAGATTGATTGTTTTTGCAAATTGGACATGGCGTTATATCAAATACGACCGTGGTTCTCGCTTGATCATTCGCGAATACGAGCGGAAACAGGCAAAGGAGAAAGTTCAAGAATAACAGAAAACAGTATTAAGAATCTTTAAGGAATAAGAATAATAGTACATATCTTAGTCACTATGATTCGAAAACTAGCATACATTTTTATAGCGATTGCATTTCCTTGGGCCGCTATAAGTCAGGATAGAGTTCAAAACTATAGGATTCACGTTTCTAATTTGCCAATTCTAATTGAAAATGATTTAGAAAGCAATTGGAATTCAATCAAATCTGATTCAAATGTAAGATTCGACAACAGCGTTTACGCCCTTTTACAATTGAATAACATTCCAACTACGGAGGACAAAAAATTGTTAAGTCTTAAAGGAATAGAGTTACTAAATTACGTTCCAAACTTTGCATGGATCACTAAAATCAACAAGGATTTAGATCTTTCCGTTTTAGTAGAATCGGATGTAAGAAATGCAATCAGAATTTCGAAAGACTGGAAAATGCCAGAAGAAATGCGGTCAGGAATTATTCCTTCACATGCAGGAAACAGTGATAATGTTGAGGTAAGAGTACTTTTTTGGAAAGAAGATGTTGGAATAGATTATGCTGCTATTACAAAGGAATTCACATCAAATATAAAGACGGTAAATGCCGAAAAATCATGGGTGGAAATAGAAAGCCCATTGACATCACTTTTGGAACTTTCAAATCATCCATTGGTGCAGTATATTGAATTCATTGAACCGCCAATTGAATTTGAAGGAATTAAAGAAGAACGAGAAAGAGGAATCAGCACATACATTTCTGAGAATCCAGGCAAGAACTACTATTTTGATGGTTCTGGGGTAAAAATAGCTGTGGATGAAGGTGGAATTGTAGACACACTTCAAGACCCGAATTTCAGAAGTCGAATTGATAGAACGTATGAAGGAACAGGAGGCGTAAGTGGACACAAAACGGGCGTTTCGCTTAGAATGAGTGGTGCCGGAAACATCAACCCTTTAGAACGCGGAACGGCATTTGGAGCAGAAATCTATTCTGGTTTAAGCAATGCTGATGCTGTTTCAAATGGCGTAGTTATTGTCAATCGATCTTACGGTTGGGGATGTCAAGGAGCCTCCGAAACCTATGGTTCTGGCAGTGCGAGTTATGATAACTATGTTCGTGTCAATCCTACATTTATGATCACGCACTCTGCTGGAAATGCAGGAGGCGGAATGTGTTATGCCAATGGTGCTGGATGGGGAAATATTACGGGGATTACCAAAATGGCAAAGAATATTTTTGATGTCGGTTCTTCTGGCGACAATGGAACTTTGACTGGATTCAGCAGTCGTGGACCAGCTAGAGACGGTAGAATTCTTCCTCATATTGTTGCTCCTGGACCTGGAGGGACGTCACATGCATCGCCAAATTTAGGCGGAATTTTTGGACAATTGAATCAAGCTTACAGTTTTCACAATGGTGGCGTAACTCCGCATTCAGGATTGTTGAAAGCTGTGCTTTTGAATACCGCCGACGACATGCTAAATCCAGGGCCCGATTTTAAAACAGGTTTTGGTCATGTTAATGCAAGAAGAGCGTATGAAGTTGTTCGTGAAGGCCAATTTCTAACAGCTACAATTTCGCAAGGAGGTAGTAACAACCATACAATTACGGTTCCTGCCAATGTTAAAGAAGTAAAAGTATTGGTTTATTGGGCCGATTGGGAAGCAACGGCAGGAATTACAACACGAGCGATTGTAAATGATATTGATATAGTACTCCAAGACCCAAACGCATTGGACTATCAACCATGGGTGCTAAACCCAGCACTTGATACATTGACTTTAGATGATTTTGCGGTTCGGGCAACAGATACATTGAATAACACAGAACAAGTAACAATAGACAATCCTATTTCTGGAACGTACCAATTATCCGTTGCAGGAACGATGATTCCACAAGGTCCACAAGAATATTTTATGACCTATGAATTTGTCTATGATGAAATCTTCGTAACGCATCCTCACGGTGGAGAGAAATTTGTTCCAAACGATACGGAAAGAATAAGATGGGATGCTTGCGATAGTAACCTAACGTTTGACCTATCCTATAGTGCCGATAATGGAATGACGTGGAACGTATTGACTGCAGGAATCAATGCAGATGATCGATACTATGACTGGACGGTTCCGGAAATAATTTCGAATCAAGTACTCGTAAAAGTAGAGCGAGGTGGAACAATTGGTACAAGTGATACTACATTCAACATCTTGGGTCAACCAACTAGTTTGGAACATGTTTGGGCGTGTGCAGATTCTTCATTGTTTGTTTGGGATGAGCTTAACAATGCCGACGGTTATATCGTTTACCGAATTATTGGAGATTATATGGATTCGGTTGCGTATACAACATCAGCCCCAATTGTTTTAAATGGTCTTTCGCTTACTGAAACAGAGTATGTTTCTATAGCTGCAGTTCAAAATGGAGTAATTGGCAGAAGAATTATTGCCATTGAAAGAGAACCAAGTGATTTGAATTGCAATCAGAATGATCTTGGTGCATTGGAAATTTTAAATCCAAGCGCTGGTATTTTGCCTTCGTGCATGGCAGGAGCGAATAGTCAAGTTGAAATCTTGATCAGAAACTGGGGTGCTAACGCTGTTGATTCAATTCCTGTTGCTTTGCGCGTGAATGGAGGAGCAATAAGTTACGATACGGTATTTGCATCTATTCCAACTGGTGGAGACTACGCGGTTACTTTTTCCACCGCTCCCTATATCGGGCTTGGATCAAATTTAATTGAAGTTTGGACAGAATTTGCAGGTGATGGTATATTCACAAATGATACAGTCACGAATACGATCAATGTTTATGCAAGTACTACCAGTGGGGCTGGAATCACACAAAATTTTGATCTTTTCACAAATTGCAGTACCTCATGGGATTGTGATTTGGTGAATTGTGCAATGCAAGATGGTTGGTACAACGTGACCAATGCTATTGGCGATGATATTGATTGGCGAACGGATGATAATGGAACCGGAACCGGAACAACTGGTCCATCAGCGGATCACACTTCAGGAAGTGGAAAGTACTTGTACTTAGAAGCATCTGGGCCTTGCGTAAACAGCACTGCTCGACTTCATTCGCCTTGTTTGGATATGACAGGGATAAATCAAGCTGAAATGTCTTTTTGGTACCATGCTTATGGAAGCGCAATAGGTGAATTGCATGTTGATGCAATTGTTGATGGAGTTTTGTATGAAGATCTTATAACGCCAATTGTAGGCAATCAAGGTGATCAATGGATCAATCAAATAGTGGACTTGTCGCAATTTACAAACCATCAATTGGTTGTTGTGATTCGAGGTTCAACAGGAGGAGGTTTTTATTCGGATCTCGCTATTGACGATATTAATATTTCAACATCTCCTATTGCCAATTTCATAAGCGTTGAAACGCAACTGTGCAGTAATGATGAGATCACATTAAATAATTTCTCAGTATATGGAGACACCTATGAATGGAGCGTTCAGCCCAATACTATAAATTTCGAGGGAGGAACGAACGCCAATTCTCTAAATCCTCAAGTGAGTTTTAACGCTTCTGGATATTACACTGTGCAGCTGATCGCAACCAATTCAATTGGCAGTGACACCTTGACTTTAACGGATTATATTTATGTATGGGGAAATGCTCCTACGTTAAGTCCAACGACAGCATTTTGCGAATATGACTCTGTAATTATCACATCAAATAACAACGGTCAGCCTGCCATTTATTATTTGAATGGAACTGCTGTTGAGTCAAGTTCGGCTCCGAGTTATTATTATTCCAATGCCACTGCAGGAGATTTAATATACGTTTCCTATCCCGTAAATTCAGGCTGCCTATTGCTTTCGGATACTTTAATTGTTGAATTTGTGAATGTCGAAAACGGAGCATTTCAAAATGGACTTGAATTAAATGCTGTTGCGAATGGAGCGCAATACCAATGGATCGATTGCAACAATAACAATAGTGCTATTGGTGGAGAAACGAATCAAACCTTCATTCCTCTGCTGGATGGTGCATATGCTGTTCAAGTAACTGAGGACGGATGTATAGACACATCGGATTGTATTGTTTTTAGCACAATTTCGTTGAATGAAATTAGCGCCGACGGCTTGTCTTTTTATCCAAATCCAACAACGGGTGAGTTAACAATAGATTTTAGTGAGACTCAAGCAACGATAGAAATTACGGTTCGCACTGTTTTAGGTCAGTTGGTAAGTATGGAAACGTTCAACAACTTGGATAAAGCCGACATTGAAATTAAAGGGGAAACAGGTATCTATTTGATTGAAGTGAAATCAGGCAACCACGAAAGAACATTGCGTGTTGTGAAGCAGGATTAGACTTTTGTTTTAAATGTGATACTGACGTGCTAAGGTTGCGATATAGATGACCGTGAAAACAGTTCCAATCATATACATCGCGACTAGAATTGAACCTAAAGTACCACGTATTGCTTTTGGAAATGATTCTGAGCTTAGCGATTCATGCTTCCCTTTCCAAAGAACTGTGAGATAGGTAAACAAAAGAGCTACAGCAATTAGCACCAAAGCCCATAATTCATTGATTTTGATTTTTGGATTCGTCGCCAAGACATAGCCGAATTGAATGGAGATTAAATTCAGAGCGAACATCGAACTCGTTAATACGTAAGCATAAACATCTGAATCGGCTGTTTTGAAAACGACTTCGTAGAATCTATGGATTTTGTAGTATATGAATTTCATCTGATGACATCACGTTAAGCATATGTGCGCATGAAACCTGCTTTACTTCTCGTACTTCTCTTTGTACTTCTTATACAAATCACTCTGCATATTATTCAAAGACATAAAAACCCCATCAATCATTCCCAAGGCGAGATTATTCGTTCTCATGTCCAAAGCATTTCCATCAGAAACAAATAACGTTGCTGATTTTCCAACCTCAAGACTACCGTACTTTTTATCAATACCTAAAATCTCACAACTAGAAAGGCTTACAGATCGGACGGCTTGTTCTTCAGTTAAACCATAAGCCATTGCCGTACCCGCTAGGAAAGGGATATTACGAGCGTTCATTGCTTCCATTCCGCCGGCATTTTGAATACAGAATTGAACCTCTCCAGCTTGTAACAATGCTGGAAGTTTGTACGGGAGATCAACATCGTCTGATTCGTTGCTCGGCAGCGTATGCGGTCTTTTGAGCATTACAGGAATCTTTGCATCGGATAATTTCCGCGTGATTAAGTGCGAATCGTAGCCGCCTACAATCACTGGGAATTTGATGTCGTATGCTGCGCTGAACTCAATGACATCTTGTAATTGCTGCAACTCATTGGCATGGAAGAAAACGCGTTTACTTCCTTTAAAACAGGCACGCATTGCCTCAAGTCGACCGTCTACTTCTTCAACGTTTCCATCGCTTGAATACGCTTTCGCCATATCGAAGAATGTTTTGATTTCTTGAACCTGTTCTGTGTATTTTTCATTTGATTTTTTTGGAGCAGGTTCTGCCCACCAACCACCACCTTGGATACTTGATGGCCAGTTTAGGTGGATGCCATCGTCTTTTAAGATCGTTGCGTCTTCCCAATTCCATCCGTCCATTTTCATAATGGATGACGTTCCAGAAATTTTTCCGCCTCTTGGTGTTGCTTGCGTGATTAAAACTCCGTTTGTTCTTACAGTACTGATCACCTTAGATTCAACGTTGAATGCAATTTGACTCCGAATATGAGGATTGTACGATCCCAATTCTCGGTAATCACGTGTTGCCTTAACGGCGTCTATTTCTGTAATTCCAAGTGTTGAATTTGGAGCTACAAACCCCGGGTAAACCTGTTTCCCATTCAGCTGAATGATCGTATCCCAATCCGCTGGCTCATAAGAAAAGGCAAGCGAATTTTTGATCAAAATAATTTCGCCATCTTCAATACCAATTAAGGCACTTTCGATCGTTTCACCGTTTCCAACATGGAGAAAACCGTTGATCAATAAGATCTTTGATGACTCCTGTCCAAAGGCGTTAGAGCACAGAAGAACAAGTGCAAATGCGATTAAATTTCTTTTCATATTAATGATGATTTTCTTCTGTTGATTCTTCTTCTCCAATTGTGTCACAGTGGAAATGGCCTGTTTTCTTTTTGAAGAAAGTTCGCTTCTTTCCGCCGCTCTTATTATCATCCAACATCATGGAAATAATTCGCGCTTTCTCCGCCTGATTCGTTTTTCGCATTTCAGCGTCGCGCTCAATGTCGTACATCACAATCCCATCTACAATAGTTTGCTCGACTCTCGCTAGAATAGACAATGGATGATCCGACCAAACAACAACGTCCCCATCTTTTCCAATTTTTAAACTTCCCATTCGATGATCGAGGTGAAGCAATTTCGCAGGGTTTAAAGTGACCATCTTCAAAGCGTCTTCTTCTGACATTCCACCGTATTTAACAGCCTTAGCCGCTTCTTGGTTCAATCGACGGCCCATTTCAGCATCATCGGAGTTAATCGCCACTACAACGCCTTGTTCGTTCATTAGAGCGGCATTGTACGGAATCGCATCGTTGACCTCGTACTTGTACGCCCACCAATCTGAGAATGTAGATCCACCAACACCATGTTCTACCATTTTGTCTGCAAGTTTATATCCTTCCAAGATATGCGTGAATGTGTTGATTTTGAATCCCATTGAATCGGCAACGTGCATCAACATGTTTATTTCCGATTGCACATAAGAGTGACACGTTACGAATCGTTTGCTCGATACAATTTCGTACAACGCTTCAAGTTCCAAATCTTTTCGTGGTTCGACTTTCGTAGATCCATTCTTGAATTCTTCCCATTCTTTGGCGTATTCTTTTGCTCTAGTAAAGGCATCGTAATACATTTGCTCAACGCCCATTCTTGTTTGCGGGAATCGACCTCCGTTGCCCCAATTTGAACGTTTTACATTTTCTCCAAGGGCAAACTTGATAAATGGATCAGCATTTTCAATTAACATTTCCTCAGCGGTAAAACCCCATTTCAATTTGATCAATGCAGATTGTCCACCGACTGGATTTGCAGAGCCATGAAGCAACTGAGAGGCTGTAACTCCACCGGACAATTGGCGGTAAATATTAATATCTTTCGGGTTCACCACATGTCCAATGCTCACTTCTGCCGAAATAGCTTGACCTCCTTCGTTGACTCCTTTTGAAATCGCAATGTGAGAGTGTTCATCGATTATTCCCGATGTTACGTGTTTGCCTTTCGCGTCGATTACACGAGCACCAAGCGGTGTTGGATAATTTCCTCGGCCAATAAAAATGATCTTTCCTTCTTTGATCACAATGTGCGCATCTTCGATAACTCCCGACTCTTCGTTTGTCCAAAGCGTCGCATTTTTAATAATGACCGATTCTTGTTCAGGAAGGGTTTTAAAGCCATAGGCTAAATTGGGATACCACGTTTGAGAAGTTGTATCACCAACGGATAAATGCGTCACTTTTTTCTTGGTCGCTTTTCCTTTTTTACTTCGGATTCCTGTCCATTGAACCCATTCACCATTTGGTAAAAGACCTTCGCCTTCAAAGACACCCATTCGAGAAATAACTTTTCCTCTCAGTGAAACGCTTCCATTCAAATCATCATTTCGAATATTAAACTGAAGTGTGATATCATTGTTCTTAGAATCGATAAAGAGGTTCACCGTTGTGTCAACGGAAACGCCTTTTTTAGTTTGTCTATAGGTTACTTTTCCAGTGTACTTCTTTGAGTCTCCCTTTATTTCAATGGGATACTTTGTTCCAGAAAATGAAAGGTTGTATTTACCAATTAACGTCGTTTTTCCAGGAGCAGTGCTGTGGACTTTTCGTTTTCCAAGAAGCCAAGATTCTAAAATTTGTGCTTTGGTGTCCAGTGGGTTGGCATCATATATGATGAAGCTCGCCAATTTTCCCTTTGCCAAAGAACCCAGTTTGTCATCAACGCCAAGTTGTTGCGCAGGTGACATCGTAAGTGCGTTCAAAGCTTGCTCAGGTGTCAATCCACTTTCAATTGATCTTCTAAGGTTTGCCCAGAAGTCTTTTGTTTTTAAACCTTTTCCAGATAAACAAATTGGAACTCCGTGGTTCGCCAAAATCGAAGGATTCATCGGAGCCATTTCCCAATGTTTTAAATCACTAAGTGGAATTTGTCTCGCCACATAAGGATTCTGAACGTCATAAGCTTCAGGGAAATTAAGTGGTAAAACAACCATCGGCTTTGATTCTTCAAGTTGATCGATAATTTCATATTCGTTTCCAGATCCTAAGAAATTGAATTTTATTTCGAATTCATCGCCAATTTTCTGAGCTCTTAACACTTCCAACTTATCTCTCGTTTCTAGAAACATTGGAGATTTTAATTGTACGTTAATCGCCGCAAGGGAAATGTTTAAGTTGTCGTTGTTCGATTTGTACCATTGTGCGTCATACATCGTTTGACGGAGCAACGCAATCGATCCCATTTGAGACGATGGATAACTTTGTCTAGAAACGCCCTTTTGAAATGAAAAGAAACTAGAAGTTGTTGCCGATAAATAGGATTCACTTCCCGAACCAAGAGACACAAATGCGCCTTCACCTCTTGCAATTCCGTCATTCTGGTGCGTTAATGCAAAACCAAATCCTTTTTCAATCAACGCTGCTGAAGCTTTTTCATCGTATAAATACGTTTCAGAAGCTTCGTATTCAGGATGTATTGCTTGATTCCAATAAAACGCGCCGTCTCTTTTTTTCGTTTTGGGAGCGACTGCTTTCGCAATTCCAACATTCGAATTCAATTCGATAAAGGCCGGTAGAATCACCTTTCCTTTGCAGTCAATTACAACAGCTTCTTTAGGAATAATGATTAGTCCAGACATTCCTATACTTTCAATCTTGTCGTTTTTTATGAGAATAGTACCGTTTGATATTTTCTCAGAAGGCGAAACATAGATGGTTGCATTTTTCAATGCGTAATAGGTCGGGTTTGACTCTTTGAGTCCATTCGAAGGTTCCGATTGGGCGATTCCTGTTAAAGTAATCAAGAGAATTACAACCGTTAAAAGCAATTTCATGGGTGTTCTTGTTTGTTCTATCGTGAAATTAATCAATGTAAGGACAACAGTTGGCATTGTGAATGGTGCATTTTCGTATTTTTGTAAAAAAAAAGATATGTACAACGGATTGGTTCACGCACACTCAGGTTTAAGATGGATAGTCTTAATTCTACTTCTTGCAGCTATTTTCAACGCGGCAAAGTCATTGTCTTCGGGTAACTATTTGAAGAAAGATAAAATGCTTAATCTTTTTGCAATGATCTCGTTGCACATTCAACTTTTAATTGGATTGGTATTGTATTTCATTAGTGATCGTGTACATTTTGACAAAGGATGGATGAGTGATCGTGGGTCTCGTTTCTACGGAATGGAGCACATTTTAATCATGGTCATAGCAATTGCAATTATCACGATTGGTCGATCTAAAGCGGAAAAGAAATTAATAGGATCGCGAGATAAGCACAGACGAATCTTGATCAATTATACAGTTGGATTGATTCTTATTTTAGCTTCTATTCCTTGGCCATTTTCAATCTGGGCCGTATTAGGAGGTGGATGGTCATAAAATCAATCACGATACTATCGTTTTTGGGTCTAATGCTTGTTGGGTGCGAAGAACCGCCTAATCCAGCTGATGATCCTGATTACAAATCTAGAACTGGAAAAACGATTTATAAAGAACGGTGTACTACTTGTCACGGGGGAGATGGTAAATTAGGCGATTCAGGAGCAAAGGATTTATCTGTATCGAAAATGGATTCAGCGGCAATCGCCAATATCATCGAGAACGGAAAAAACGGAATGCCGAGACTGGGAAAATACATTTACAATGACGAAGAAATGGGCAATACTGTTCAATACGTCAAATCCTTGAGAAAATAATATGGGAGAAGGTCATATAATGGTCGATGCGGTCAACGAACCGTGCGTTTTGATTAGTGTTATCAGCCAAGGAACGACTGAAGCACAAGCCGAAGAATATTTAGACGAATTGGAGTTTCTTGCCTTAACGGCAGGTTCCATCACGCAGAAACGTTTTACGCAGAAGGTTGAAAAACCAAATCCCAAAACCTATGTAGGTAAGGGGAAATTAGAAGAGATCCGCGCTTACATTTCATCGAATTCTATTGAAGTTGTAATTTTTGATGATGAATTGAGTCCATCGCAAGCTCGAAATATTGAGTTTGTATTGGAAGTCAAAATATTGGATCGAAACCACCTTATTCTAGACATTTTCGCGAGTCGCGCTAGAACAGCCAATGCAAAGGTTCAGGTGGAACTTGCTCAATTGCAGTACTTATTGCCTCGTTTGACAAACCTTTGGACGCACCTTGACCGTCAAAAAGGGGGGATTGGAATGAGAGGACCTGGAGAAACGGAAATCGAAACGGATCGTCGAATTATTCAAGACAAAATAGCGCTCCTAAAGGAAAAGCTTAAGAAAATAGACAAACAAAAAACTGTACAGCGCAGTAATCGTGGACAGTTGGTTCGTGTTTCATTGGTTGGTTATACCAACGTAGGAAAAAGTACAATAATGAACATGTTGAGTAAATCTGACGTGTTCGCTGAAAACAAATTGTTCGCTACACTTGATACAACGGTGAGAAAGGTTGTGATTGGAAATCTTCCATTCTTATTGGCCGATACTGTTGGGTTTATCCGAAAATTGCCGCATTTATTGGTTGATTCATTCAAATCGACATTGGATGAGGTTCGTGAATCTGATTTATTAATTCACGTTTTGGATATTTCGCACCCAAGTTTTGAAGATCATTTTAACGTAGTTAAAGACACTTTGGCGGAAATTGACGATTCTTCGAAGCCAACGATCGTGATCTTCAATAAGATTGATGCTTACGTTCATGAGCAGAAGGAAGAGGACGATTTAACGCCTATGGAGCCTAAGAATTATTCTTTGGAGGATTTAAAGAAAACGTGGATGGCCAAATTGGAGAATTCAAAATGCGTTTTCATATCAGCTCAAAACAAAGAGAATATTGAGGAATTGAAGGAAGTACTTTACTCTGATGTAAAAACGATCTTTCAAGAACGATACCCTTACCACAACTTCTTGTATTGAAAATAATTGCTGTGACTAATTCCAGATTGTCGCAATAGCATTTTATCAGCTATTCGGGAAAGTTAGAACTGCAAAAGAAACAAAAGAACGATCACATTTGTCAGATTATTCTTTTGATGTTCATTACTTATAAGAACCTACTTCTTTTACTGATTACCCACTTATAATCCAAAAAAAATCCCTCTCTCGGTTGAACCAAGAGAGGGATTTTTATATGTTGTTAGATTTTATTTTTCAATTACTACTTGAACAAAGCCGTGACCTACAACTGGTTCAGGGTTTATACCAGGACCTGTAGCAGAATACTTGTAGAAATAAGTTCCTTCACCAACAAGTGTTCCATTGGGTGTTTTTCCGTTCCAAGTTGGGTTTAATCCATTGCTTTCGTGTACTACGTTACCCCATCTGTTAATGATAACTAAGTCAACGTTCACTGCATTGGTAATGATCATTTCAAAAATATCGTTTAAATCATCACCGTTTGGAGTCATGATGTTTGGAGCTTCAACGGATGGTACAGGATAAACACAAGTTCCATTATCAATAGTTGCTGTTGGGTTGTAGTTCGTTGCTGTTGGGTCTGTACAACCACAAGGTTCAACTGAAATACTTTGTTGAGTATCGGAAGGACATCCAGAAGCATCATATGATGTCAATGTTACTATTGCATCCGTTAAGAATGTCTCAGTTTGACTGCCCATTCCAGTTACGTTTTGAACATTTCCATTGCCAAAGTCCCACTCAAATGTTACCGAGTTTAGACTTGTATTTGTGAATTCAACAACAAGCGGTGAACAGCCTGCAGAAACATTCATTGTGAAATCAGCTATTGGCGGGGCTATTACATCAACAAAAACACTGTCTTCAGCAAAACAAACATCATCTTGAACAGTGAAATAATACCAACCCGTTGGCAGTATTTGCAAGGTGGTGGTTCCATCGAAACTAATTGTACCTCCTTGACCTGGGCCTGACCAATTGTAAAATGGCAAACCTATTACCTCAGTTTGTCCGGATACATCTGCCGATGCCCACCCATCCGAGAGACAGGAGCTGGCTGGGCCAGATATAACTGCGTCAACAAATAAGGTTTGGGCAACAATTACAGTTAACGTGTCGACATCTTCAAAGCCACATGCGTCAATAACCGTTACATAATAGTCATAGGAGCCATTAGGAGTTCCCGTTACAAACATAGAGGTGTCAGGTAGGGTGTCTCCGATGGCGTGCCATACAAATTCATAAGGAGGGACACCATTCAGACCTTCCACAAATACTTCTAATGAATCTTGCATACAAACTATCGTGGTATCAAAAGCGTTCGCTTCGACTTGCAAATTGTCTAAGAGCCATATTGTGCCTGTGGTGACTATCGTGTCGCCATTTGGTAAAATGTTCGTTACAGTAACAATTACACTTTCATATCCTTCAAAGATTCCATCTTGGAACGCATCGAAAGGAATAATAACTTCTGTTGATCCAGGTAAGAATAGAACCGAATCGGGTATTAAGCCATAATCGATGCCGTTCGTTGCTGTTCCAGCAATAACTACTTCAACGTATAGTGAATCACCTGATTGACAAGAAGGTCGAGTAAATACGAAATCTGCAGAAGTTCCACATCCTTCAAAAATTACTGAATCTCCAAATTGTCCATTTCCAACATTTGTTTCCAAAGAAAGATCAACTGGAATCGCTTGGAAACTTCCACCTTCAAGGAATACACCTGTATCAAGGAAATCATCAACACAATCTGCTACTGCAAATTTAAAGTGGTACGTAGAATCACAAATTACATCAAAACGAATTTCAATTGGAATAGTGAATCCATTGAATGAATGCCCAACAGGAGTTCCTATGTAATAGCTAGCGTTCAAAGAAGGAGGTAAAGGTGGAGTTTGTGTTGGATCAACGTAAATTGTACTTATTGTAATTGGATCCGTAGTTCCTGGTACAACAGCTAAATTCTCTGCACCATTTGGGAAAGCAGCCGGTGAAGCAAATGGTCCAGCATAACCTGGTCCACTAATGAAAAAACCAAAGGCATCATTAAATACAGAATTAATAAATGTGGTATATTCTTCCGATGCGAAAACAAAGTTGAAAACTACTTGATCTCCATTTGGAACGAAATCAAACTCTAATATTGCAGCATCTTGCGTAGCATTGATACCACCAGCGTTAGGGTTTGAAGTTACTGATTGTGCAACTGTTAAAAGATCTGGATCTCCTGGTGCTCCAAATGTTCCTGTGGTAGGCTGGTTTGGAGGAACTACATCGCCAACATTTCCAGATGATAAAAAAACACCGTCTGCCAATCCAATATTACTTCCTGTTCCGTCAAAAAATGCCCTCTGTTGCGCATTACCTACGAAAGTAATGTTTGATGTCACAAGGCCAGGGCCTATTAATGTGTTGGTAACAAGATCCGCAGGAGTGGGCGTGTTGTCAATAATAATTTGCGATTTCCCATTGAAGCATACAGCTAAGAATAAGGAGAGGGTGGCAGCAATTTTTAATTTCATGAGTTGAGTTTATGAAAATTTCTATCTGGTAGACTCTATTGTGAGCTAAATAGTTGCACCAAAAATCCAATAAAGTCAGAAGAATACCTAATGTTTTTAAGAAAATAACGACTTTTAGACGATCAAAAGAAAAATCAAGATGAACAACACACAGGCATTTATATCCGAGAACAAAGAAAGATTTTTGGAAGAATTATTGGATTTATTAAGAATCCCTTCGGTATCAGCGGATCCGTCATTTTCAAAAGACGTGAATAAAACTGCGGATGAAGTGGCAAATCGATTAACTGAGGCGGGAGCCGAGAACGTTGAAATTTGTCAAACGGACGGATATCCAATTGTTTATGGAGATAAAATGTTTGACGCAAGTTTGCCAACGATTTTGGTTTATGGACATTACGATGTTCAACCTGCAGATCCGATTGAATTATGGGATAGTCCTGCTTTTGAACCGGTTGTTAAGGCAACTGCAATTCATCCAGAAGGAGCAATTTTTGCGCGTGGAGCTTGTGACGATAAAGGTCAGATGTTCATGCATGTGAAAGCATTTGAATCGATGATGAAGGCAGACGAACTTCCGTGTAACGTCAAGTTTATGATTGAAGGTGAAGAAGAGGTTGGAAGTATGAACCTTGGAATCTTCGTTAAAAACAACCACGAAAAATTAAAAGCAGATGTCATTCTTATTTCTGATACTGGAATGTTAGCGAATGATGTTCCTTCAGTAACAACAGGTTTAAGAGGATTGAGCTACGTTGAAGTTGAAGTGACGGGTCCAAATAGAGATTTGCATTCAGGTTTGTACGGTGGATGTGTTGCGAACCCAATTAATGCTTTGGCAAAAATGGTGGCTTCATTGCACGATGAGAACAATCACATTACAATTCCAGGATTTTACGATAAAGTAGTCGATCTTTCTGACGAAGAACGCGCGGAAATGGCGAAGGCGCCTTTCAGTAAAGAGGCATATTGCACAGCCCTTGACATCGCTGATGTTATGGGAGAAGCAGGATACAGCACTCCGGAAAGAGGTTCGATTCGCCCAACATTAGATGTGAATGGAATTTGGGGAGGATATACAGGTGAAGGAGCGAAAACGGTAATTGCTTCTAAAGCGTATGCTAAAATTTCAATGCGTTTGGTTCCAGATCAAGATCCAGAGGAGATTACGAATTTGTTTTTGGATCATTTCAATTCAATTGCGCCAGCAGGAACAACTGTTAAGGTGACTCCGCATCATGGAGGTGAGCCTGCCGTGACTCCGATTGATTCAATAGGTTACAAGGCTGCAAGTATGGCTTATGAAAAAACGTTTGGAAAGAAACCAATTCCAGTAAGAAGTGGAGGATCAATTCCAATTGTTGCAATGTTCGAAAAAGAACTTGGTTTGAAGTCAATTTTAATGGGATTTGGATTGGACAGTGATGCGATTCACTCACCAAATGAGCACTACGGATTATTTAATTATTATAGAGGAATTGAAACAATTCCGTACTTCTACAGTTATTTTACTAAACTCCTTAAATAAACTGTATGCGTAATCTCTCCTTTATATTCGCTTTAGCCCTTCTTTTTACTTCGTGTAAAATGTTCTCATTTGACAATCCCGAAATGAAAGGGAAGGAAGAAATTAAGATTTCAAAAATCAACGGTAGAACAATTGAATTCACAGCAGCAGCAACGGTTTACAACCCGAACTGGTACGGGATTAAAGTGAAGCCATCTGAGTTGGATTTGTATGTTGAAGGCGATTTTATGGGAACGGTTAAGCTTGATAAAAAGGTGAAATTGAAGCGCAAAAAAGACACCGATCTTCAAGCGACTTTTACCGCAACTTTGGAAGATGGCGTTTTGATGAATGCAATGAAATTTGTTACTAAAAAGGAAATTAAGGTTCGTCTGAAAGGAAAAATTAAAGGCGGGGTTTTCATCTTTTTCAAGAAATTCGATTTCGATGAAACGAAGACGGTTCCTGGTGCTAGTTTTAAGATGGGACTGTAGTTTGGATCAGTCACTGGTGTTCCTTTTTGGATATTAGAATTTAGACGGTTTAGTTTCAACGAAGCCAGATCGTCTAAATTCTAAAAGCCGAAGGCGATCTAACATCAAATATCTAACCCTCCAAATACACCCGATGGACGCGTTTAGAAATTCCGGTTAAAACTTCGTAAGGAATTGTTTCCATTTTATTGGCAAGATCCAGAACGCTTTGGTTGCTTCCGATGATTTCAACAGGTTCTCCTTCCGTGATGGATAAGTTTCCAATATCGACCATAATCATGTCCATACAAACATTTCCAACGACAGGGCAGAATTGATTTTGAATAAAAACACCTCCTTTTCCGTTGCTCAATGACCGTTTAAAACCATCGGCATATCCAACTGGAATAACTGCAATATTCATATCCTCGTTCGAAATCCCCTTTCTATCGTATCCAATGGATATTCCAGCTTTTACGTTCTTGATTTGAGAAACAGCGCTATACCATTTCACTGCAGGAGTCAATTGCGAAGCATGCTTCTCTGAAGAACTATAGCCGTACATTCCAATTCCCAACCTGACCATGTCATAATGAAATTCAGGATGGTTCAAAATGCCTTCAGAGTTTAAAATGTGGCATTCGAAGGCGTAATTAACCTTGCTATTCAAGAAATCAATTGCAGTATTGAAAACGGCAACCTGTTCATGAATAAAGGCCGATCCAAGATCGTCTGAATTGGCCAAATGTGAATAGACTGTTTCGATTCGGACTTCAGGTTGAGAATTGATCATCTCAATCAATGCATCCAATTCCTCAATTTTAAACCCAAGACGGTTCATTCCCGTTTCAACCTTTATGTGAATCGGATAGTTCGATTTTCCTTCGTAAATCAATTGCTTTACAAACTTGTCGAGCTGTGTTGTGCTGTAGATACAAGGCGCAAGATTGTGCTGAATACATTCTTCAAATCCGTACTCTTCAGAATTCATTACTAGAATTGGAGATTTTACACCAATACGACGTAATTCAACACCTTCATCTGCATACGCAACGCCTAAAGAATGAATCCCGATTCGTTCTAAATATTGGCCGATTTGTTCAATTCCAGAACCGTAGGATGATGCCTTGACCATTGCCAAAATCTTCGTTGTTTCAGGCAGTTTTTGCTTAAAGAAACTAATATTGTTTTTGATCGCATTTAAGTCAATCTCGACATAAGTTTGGTGCTTTTTAGACCGCAATCGAAGTGCATACCTCTCCATATGCATGGAACGTTTTCCTTTGACAAGAACAATAGCGTTTTCAAATGTTTCAATTCCTTTTTCCGCCGAATCTAAAAAGTGAACTTTAATCGGTTCAAATTCAGAAAGCAGTGCTTCGATTTTTGAAGTATCACCATCGGTTCCAACAATTGCAACACGGTCTTTTCCTTTGGCGATGCTCAATTGGTATTCCAAAGAAGATCGAAAAGCGTCTAAATCAAGATTGTACGTATCGTTTATTATAATTGAGTTGTGAATGCCGTCAAACGTTTCTAAGCGCAAGGCAACCCGGTCCAATTCTCCAAGTTGTTCTTTGATTTCATCTTCATTCATATCAAATTCCTTCGCACAAGCAATCGCCATCGAAGCATTGATTCGACTGATTTCATCATCAAAGTTGATCGTCTCTAGTAACGAAGCATATTCTTTCGTTTTTACGCTTTGAAAATGCGCAGGAACTTCTTCAAGTTGAATAGTATTATGGTAAAACACCTTGCCTGCGTTCCTGAATAAGATCAGCTTTTCGTCCAGCTGCTCGTTTGGAGAATCAAAATTATCCCGATGCGCAGACCCAATCGAAGTAAGAATTCCAATCGTCGGTTGAATCATTTTTTCGAGAAGATCCATTTCGCCCATACGAGAGATTCCCGCTTCAATAATCGCAAGGTCTGCCGATTCGTTTAATTCCAATAACGATAATGCTACACCTAGTTGTGAGTTGTAACTTTTTGGACTCCGAATCACCTTATATTTTACGCCGAGTAGTTGACTCAGCCATTCTTTTGTTATCGTTTTTCCAGCACTTCCTGTAATGGCAACAATGGGATAGGAAAATTGATCTCTATGATTTTTTGCTAAAGTTTGAAGCGCCAAAAGTGAGTCTTCAACTTGAATAAACGTGGCTCCTTTTAAATCTTCCGTCGTTGAATTTGAAACTACGAAAGTTCGAACCCCCTTGTTATAAGCTTCATTGATGAACTCGTGACCATCTCTGAATTCTCCTTTCAAAGCAAAGAATAGCGTATTATTTCCATTAATAATCTTTCGCGTATCGAAGGCAACAGATTCAATCGTTAACGTTGATTTTGGCAACGGTATCGAAAAGATTGTAGCTAAATCCTGATATGAAAGGTCTAATTTCAATGTGCAATTTTATTGTAACACATTCTGCAAAGCGGTTTGTATTGCTCTACAGCGCCGACTAAAACTTGTTCTTTGTCTTTCACCGTTCTGTGCGAGAATTGGGCGAGATCACCACAAGAAACACAGATTGCGTGAACTTTAGTTACATATTCTGCAATGGCAAGCAAGCGTGGCATTGGTCCAAAGGGCTCACCCGTGAAATCCATATCCAATCCAGCAACGATTACACGAACGCCTTTTTTGGCCAATTCATTACAAACGTCTACAATGGCCTCATCGAAAAACTGCGCCTCATCGATGGCAACAACCCTTTCTTTTTTCCAAAGTTCAAGAATTTCAGCAGAACTTGAAACGCAAATGGCTTCAAAACTTGTTCCTTGATGACTCACCACGTTTTCTTTGTGGTATCGATCATCGATTGCAGGCTTTACCAATAAGATTTTTTGATTGGCAAATTCCGCACGTTTCAGCCTGCGAATAAGCTCTTCAGTTTTACCAGAAAACATTGAACCACAGACAATTTCAATCCATCCATGTCTTGTTCCTTCTGTTGGGAAATGCTCTAAAAACATTGTCTAATCTTCTTATTTAGGGTTATCAACAAGCCTACGAAGAGAAAATTTCGAGTCTATAACGATTCTCGGTTTTTTCTTCGTTAAATTTGAGTACTAAATGTCGTCATTTTGTCGGATAGTGGTTGCACTTCGTTAGCAACTTCACTAAAATGTTGAAAAGTCGAATTTGAATTCAGATATGAAAAAATTGGAGGGGTATAGTTCAAGAATAAAGAGGTTAAGCGAATTGGTTGCTCAACTTGAGAATGGGAATTTAACCGTTGAGGAGCTTTCTGAAATGGAATTGATTACCCGAGAATTGCACGAAAGAAGTATAATTCTAAGGTACAACGCATTTAAGAATCAAGTAATGCCCGATGCGGATGAAGACGAGGATGAAAATGTTTTTGATGAAAACGGAGGCGTGGAAGTTGAGGTAATCATTGAAGAGATTGACGAAGAAGAGGAAGCGGAAGCTTCTGATGGGGAGTCTACAGATGACCTAACTATCGACTTCTCAATCTTCGACGATGAGCCTGAAGTAACTCCAGAACCTGTTATTGAGGAAACGCCAGAACCTGTCGTTGTTATTGAACCAGAACCAGAAGTGATTGCAGAACCTGTTGCGGTTGTTGAGCCTGATGTTGAGACTGAACCTGTCAAAGAGGAGCCTGCTGAAGTGAAAGCCGAACCGATAGCTGCCGAATCTCCATCAATGTCAGCACAATCGTTTTTAGATAAAATAAAAATTGAGGACAATTCTGTTGCTTCTCGTTTTACAAATAGCAAACTGGACTCTTTGATTGGAGCATTTGGTTTGAATCAACGCTTGAGGTACATCAACGATTTGTTTGATGGATCAAGTGAGTTGTTTTCAGATGCGATCAAAGCATTGGATTCACAACCTTCTTTGAATGAAGCGAATTTAAAAGCTGCAACCTTAGCGACTGAGAACGAGTGGGACCCAGAAGAGGAAATAGTCATCGAATTTATGTCTTATTTGAATAGAAGATATGCGTAATCTACTTACTCTTGCCGTTGTTTTTATTGGATTCAATTCGTTTGGTCAAATTGAAGAAGTGAGAAGAATCACAAAACAATTGTGTTCGCCAGAATTTCACGGGCGGGGTTATTACAAAAAAGGCGATTCCCTAGCTGCAAATTATATTGTCAAAGAATTTCAAAAGCTGAATATCGAAGGGTATGATGGAGAATTTCTGCAACATTTCGATATCAATTCGGTGAATTCATTTCCCGGTGCAATGGAGGTTAAACAGGAAGGTGTCGCTTTGAAAACAGGTGTTCATTATATCGTTGATCCTTCATCAAATGGTGGTCGTACAACTTTAACTCCAAAACAAGTCGATGTTTCGATCTTATTGGATAAGGATAAATTGACAAGGGCGATTAACATTATTGCTGATCCAAATACCAAGTTCAATGCAATGGCAATTCACCTTGAAGGGCTAAGCAAGGACACTTTGAAACAATTGGCTGGTATTTCTCAAGCACTTGTTGATTTTTTCCCAATCATTGAGGTTACCGATGCGAAATTCACATGGTCAGTAGGTTCAGAACAATTTGCTTTTCCATTAATTCGAATTCAAGATTCTATTTATAAGGATGGAAATTTAACGATTGATATTGATGCTGAATTGCTCAAAAACTACCACACGCAAAACGTAATGGCCTATCTTCCTGCAAAGAAGAAATGTGCTAAAACGGTAGTCTTCACAGCTCATTATGATCATTTGGGTCGGATGGGTGATGATACCTATTTCCCTGGAGCGAATGACAATGCAAGTGGAACCGCCATGTTGTTGACAATGGCCAAGTATTTTAAGGAAAATCCTTCTGATTACAACGTGCTATTTATCGCTTTTGCTGGAGAAGAAGCTGGCTTACTTGGTTCGAAGTATTTCGTAGAAAACCCAGTTCTAAAACTCAAGAAGATCAAGTTTTTGGTTAACCTGGACATTATGGGATCGGGTGAAGATGGTATTACAGCTGTAAATGCGACTCTTTTTGAAAAAGAATTCGAGCTTCTTCAGAAAATTAATGCTGAGAAATCTCTCCTCAAGGTTGTCAAAAAACGTGGGCCTGCTGCCAATTCGGATCATTACTGGTTTACGCTTGAAGGAGTTCCTGCATTCTTCATTTATACAATGGGTCCAAACAAAAATTACCACGATGTATTTGATGTTTACGACAATTTAAGTTTTAAGGAATACGAGGACATCACTACCTTATTGATAGAGTTCGTAAAACAACTCAAATAACTTAGACGTGTATAACTCCCTAGAAATGGGCGTTCTTACTGATTCACATATTGTTAAATTTCCGTACTTTTAGACCATAATACTTGATTTATGAAATCACTCCTGCTTGTACTATTCGTATCATTTTCTTTTTTAGGTTTTTCTCAGCAATACGCTGGAAAACAATACAAAGGAGCAAATCTTACAATTTCCAAGGCGGCAAATTGTACTCCGCCAACTACAACAACCATGTTAGAGTTGAACAACGTGAAGGCAATGATCCACACGGCGGGAAACTTATGGCAAGTTCCAGGGCAAAATTTAGCGCAGTACGAAGTGCCAAAGAATTCGGGAATTATGGCGTTGTTTACTTCTGCTCTTTGGTTAGGAGGAACAGACGTTAATGGTCAATTGAAATTGGCTGCTTTGCGTTATAGAAACGGACAAGATTATTGGACAGGACCTTTGTCACAAGGGGCGGCTGAAACGACTTTTGATAACTGTACTAAATACGACAAGCACTTTGTGACAACACAAGACGATATTCGATTGTTCGATGCATGGTTTACAGCAGGTGAGCAAGATGCATTGAATGGAACATCAACACAATCGGACTTGTTTCCTGATTATGAAATCCCATTGATTGTAAAGGATTGGCCAGCACACGGAGATATCGGTCAAGGGCAAGATTATTATTTGGCTCCTTTCTACGATAGAGATCAGGATGGGCAATACAACTATGAACTAGGTGATTATCCTTGGCATGACATTGCAAAATCGAAAGAATGTGGTGTGGATAGAAGAGTTTCGCTTTACGGTGATGTCAACTATTGGTTTGTAATGAACGACAAAGGAAATATTCATACTGAAACTGGAGGGGATCCAATTGGAATGGAAATTCGTGCTCAAGCCTTTGCCTTTACTTCAAATGATGAGATCAATAACATGACATTTTACAATTATGAGTTAATCAATAGAGGAACTCAAACGTTGTACGATACGTATTTCGGGTATTTTACCGATGGCGCGTTGGGTGATCCACTTGATGATTACGTAGGTTGTGATGTCGATAGAGGATTGGCGTATTATTACAACGGTGATAACTATGATGGCGATAATGCAGGATGGTTAGGGTATGGAGACAATCCTCCGGCAGTTGGAGTTGATTTCTTTGAAGGTCCGTTTCAAGATGATGATGGAATTGCGAATGATTATGGAATTGGCCCAGGTGAAGCATTGAACGGTATTGGATATGGCGATACGATTGTTGATAATGAGCGCTTTGGAATGAGACAGTTCTTGTATTATAGTAATACTACGTTAGGCGCGAATCCAAATCAAACAGATCCTACAACGGCGGCTGATTATTATAGCTATTTGCAAGGTTTTTGGAAAGATGGAACTCCGTTTTATTATGGAGGAACAGGACATATTTCCGATCCTGCAGCTGATCAAACAGTTCCTTGTGATTTTATGTTCCCAGGCGATACCGATCCACTTGGATGGGGAACTGGAGGAAATATCCAAGCACCTTGGACAGAGCAAACTTCAAACAATCCGCCGAATGATAGACGATTTGTACAATCGGCTGGGCCTTTCATTTTAAAGCCTGGATCGATTAATAATATTACTGTTGGTGTTGTTTGGGCACGAGCTACGGCAGGAGATCCTTTTGCATCGGTAGAAATCTTGAGAAGAGCGGATGATAAAGCACAAGCCTTGTTCGAGAACTGTTTCAAAGTGTTGGAAGCACCGCACGCTCCAATTTTGGAGATTCAGGAATTGGAAAATGAATTGATTTTAACAATTAGCAATACTCCTGCTTCGAATAATTTTGGGGAAGAATACATTGAATTTGATCCGTTTATCGTGACGGAAGATTCAACTGCAGATCGGAATTATAGATTTCAAGGCTACCTGATTTATCAATTGAAAGATGAAACAGTTTCGCTTTCAGACATTACCGATGTATCCAAATCTCGTTTGGTGGCGCAATGCGATATCGAAGATGGGGTTGATCGTCTGATTAATTTTGATTTTGACCAAAACCTTGGAGCAGGTATAGCTGAAGAGATGGTTGATGGCGATGACAAAGGGATTCGTCACAGCTTTAGTGTGAAAGAAGATGAATTTTCTCAGGGCGATAAAGCCTTGGTGAACTTCAAACGGTACCATTACATTGCTGTGGCTTATGCGTATAACAATTACAAAGAATACGACCCAACAGACCCAGGAGGGCTAGATGGACAGCAAAAACCTTTTTTACCGAGTCGAAAAGCGGCTATTGGAGAAGTAAAAGTGATTGAAGCAATTCCACACAATCCAACTCCTGAAGCGGATGGAACTAGCCAGAATATAGAATACGGTTCAAGTCCAATTATAAGACGTTTGGATGGATACGGGAATGGAAATCGTGCTCTAGAATTGACACAAGCTTCCAAAGATTATATTCTTCAAAATGGATACTTGGAAACTCCCGAATACACACGTGGTAATGGGCCAATCAACATTAAAGTAGTTGATCCATTGAATGTAGCCGACGGTTATTTTGAATGTGAATTCATTGATTATTCAGTTTCTCCAAGGAATGGTGCAGATACTGCGAGTTGGGTTGTACATCGCTATGATGAAGAGAATGGGGTTTTGTTAGGGTCCATTTTCTCAGAAAGAACGGTGCAAGCAGATAATGAACAGATTGTTCCTGAATGGGGGATATCTGTGCAAATTCATCAAGAGGTCTATACTTCCCCAGTGGGATTTGGGGCTTCAGCGTTTTATACGACAATGATTAGTTCTGAAATATCGTATGCAGATAGTTCGAGACAATGGATGAGTTTCATTCAAGACAATGATGCTTTCTTTCCAACGAATTGGGTGCGATCAGGAACGTATACTACGGATCCGTTTGGAGGGCCAATAACGGATTGCTTAGACCCCGCTAGTCCTTTTTATAGAGACTATCTTGATCCATGTAACTATAAAGATTGGGGCGCACCATCTAATTTTGCAGATCCAAACAAGGAATTTTCGAAAGTTTTAGGTGGTGGAATTGCTCCACACCAAGTTGTAGGGTATGAAGCGAGTTATATGCCATTGGCTTACTATGATTATGCGACTCCAACTTCGGCTAAAAACGCCGCTTCGTTGAGTTTTCTTCCAAGTGTGGATATTGTCATGACTACGGATAAGACCTTGTGGACAAGATGTCCTGTGATTGAAATGGGTAGAGCATCCAGTTTAAATGTCGGTGGAGCAGAGCCTGGTGCAATGCGAAAAAGTCAATCCGTAGACAGAAACGGAAACCCGGAAAGTACGAGTACAGGAATGGGTTGGTTCCCAGGATATGCAATCGATCTTGAATCGGGTGCTCGATTGTACATGGCATTTGGTGAAAATTCGTTCCTAGCTTCCGATAACGGTGCGGACATGATTTGGAATCCAAGTGAAAAACTTGTGGATGATATGGGTACACCGGTTATGGGTGGGGTTCAACCGTTCTATGTGTATAGCTACAACAATAATACAACGAACAACTATGTCGTTGGTTATGATTTTCCCGCATACGATCCTAATGTTGCGGAAGTGAATGCTACGAATCATTTGTATCTGCGAATGTTGGATATTGAGGCGGGTAACACGGCTCAAAAAAGATATACGTATGGAAGTATTTCATGGGTCGGATATTCAATGAAAACGCCAGGTCAAGAGCACCTTTCGAATGATGCGACGATTAAGTTGCGTGTAAATAAGGAATACAAAAACTTCGTTGCAACGAACGAGAATGGCGGGAGCCCAAAATACTCATGGAGTATGGATGAAATTGCGACAGACAAAGGTTTGGAAAGTCAATTGGCAGAAGCCTTGAAGCTGATCAACGTTGTTCCGAACCCATATAAAGCGTATTCTGAATACGAACGCAATAGAATTGATTCTCGTGTTAAAATCACAAACTTACCTGAACGCTGTACAATTCGAATCTACTCGGTGAATGGTAAGTTGGTGAAGACGTTCAAAAAAGACAACTCATCAACATTCCAAGACTGGCTTTTAACGAACCACAAAGGAATTGCTGTCGCGTCTGGTGTTTATCTTATTCATGTGGATGTTCCAGGTGTTGGCGAGGTCGTGGTTAAATCATTTTTGGCGATGCGTCAAGTGGATTTGAATGGAACGTAGGATTTGGATCGTTCGTGCCTCACTGTTGGATCAGTCGCATGCTCCTTTTTGGATGTTAGAACGTTCGTTCCTCACTTTTAGATATTAGAATTTAGATGTTAGACTGGTGATGATTTCAATGAATCCGAATCAATTCCAAAAGGCGTTAGCCGATCCAAAAGCGCAGCGATCCAATAATCCAATAATCCAATAATCTAAAAGCGCAGCGCTTTACTTAACCGGTAAACTAATCCGAAACGTTGTTCCAACACCGATCTCCGATTCCAGGACGAATACGCGGCCTTTGTGGTACTCTTTAACGATTCGCATTACAAGTGACAATCCAAGTCCCCAACCTCTTGTCTTTGTTGAAAATCCAGGTTCGAAAATTGTCGCAAGTTGCTTCTGAGGAATGCCTTTTCCGTTGTCTTTGATGTCAATGTGCACCCAATCTGTTGAAGAATGAACGCTGACGAAAAGTTCGCCCTCCGCTTCCATTGCGTCAATGGCATTTTTGCAAATGTTTTCAACAACCCATTCCATTAAAGGGGCGTTATGCTTTACTATAATGTTGGCGTCTGAGTCAACGGTTACATCTACTTTGTCCGAAATTCGAGGTGCTAAATACGACATTACATTTCGAACGGTTAAGCAAATGTCTTGATCGTCCAGTTTAGCACCAGACCCAATTTTCGAGAACCGATCCGTTACTTTTTCCAGGCGATCGACATCTTTGTGCATTTCCTTGGTGATCATAGAGTCTACCCCTTGAGCCTCTAACAACTGAATCCAAGCCATAAGAGATGACAATGGCGTTCCGAGTTGATGAGCTGTTTCCTTCGCCATTCCCGCCCAAACTTGGTTTTGTTCAGCCTTTCTAAACGTACTGAAGATGACATAGCTAATTAACGCAAAGAGCCCAATCACAATGAACTGGATGTACGGAAAGTATTGAAGCTGTTTTAGTTCAGGGCTTTCACCATAGTATAATTTACTCGATTGTCCATTTTGGAAATCAATTATAATTGGTTTGTTCGCTGAAGGCATTGTCGCTAAGATCTCCTCCAATTTAGAAGGGTCTTCTTTCAATTCAGGAATATTTGTTCCTGTAATTTCATTCGTTTTATTATCGACGAGTAAAACGGGAACAAGGCTTTGGTTGTTCAAAAGATCCATATTGAATGCATCGATAATTGAATCACGGGTGTTCTCTAGAGAATCAATTTTTGGGGAATCTTTATAATAGTAGGAAATAAAGAAGTCGTCTATAATTTCAACTGTAATGGCGGGTTTCTCTTTTTCCCAAATACCGACTAAAACAAGAAGTGAATCGTCAAATAATTGCATCAATTCTCTTCTCGACAAATCTGGGTGTGCCTTTCTTAAAGTTGTAGTATCGAAGTCCAGATTTCGGTCTCCAGAAATATAACCGTAATCATCAACGGCGATTACAGGTATTTCATCATTTTGACTAACAATAAATATCGTTAGGCTATCTATATCAATACCCTTAGCACTTTTTTTTGATACTGACGTAGTCGCCTCTACCCATAAGTCCATTTTTTCGCGTTCGTTTTCTCTCATTTCTGAAAACGTTCCGTTTGTTAATTGAACCAGCTCTATTTTTTTCTGAATTGCGTCTGCCCATTGCTCGGCACGTTCTTTTTCGTGTTCTCCAACTTTAGACAATATTTGATTTGAAATAAACAAGGAAGCACCTACCAATAGCAGCGCAAAGGCCATCAGTGCAATTTTCCATTTCTGTTTATTCGAATATAAATTCATAAAATCAATAGTGTGAACGTATTTAGAGTAAAAAGATTGTTTAAAATTTTAATCCTCGATCAATCTCTCAATTTAACTGATATATCAGTCTGAATGCGCGACGATGGTTGTAAAAATAAGAGTAATTTTATCCCACACAAACAATTGTGGTAAGCATGGAAAAAGTATTTAAGAAACCATTTCTCGTTTTCGCCATTTTCTCAGGAATATTGGCAGCCATTTTCTTTTTCTTTCCGATAAGTATTTTCGATGGAGAGATTGCGGTTGAAAACGGATTGCAAAGCTATACCGCCGATTTTAAATTGAGCCTTTCTAATTTTATAGGAATCGGAATTGAAGGGATGGAAGAAAGCGGAATTGTTGACTTCTACTTGAAACCGCAGGGATATATAATCGCAGGAATCATGATTTTTGGTATGCCCGGTTTGTTCGCTTACCGCATGTATTTGAAAGTGACAAGTAAGCCAGAAGAGAAAAAATAACGACTAGAAAACGCGCCATGCTAGGAAGATTTTTCAAAAAAACGGATTACAGAAATCTAATTGAGAACGGAGCTGTAATTATTGATGTAAGAAGCCCTCAAGAATATTCGGGAGGTGCAATTCCTGGTTCGGAAAATATTCCGTTGGCTAGCTTGTCTTCTAAGGTGAAAGAGCTAAAATTGATAGGAGTTCCCGTTATAACAGTTTGTGCATCTGGTATGAGGTCTGGCGTCGCAAAAGGTCAATTAAAAGCTGCAGGCATCGAAGTCTACAACGGCGGTGCTTGGACAAAAATGATTCCTTTCGTTGATTAACGTCTTTTCCGCAATTGATAACGGTACAAACCGAAAATCGCCATTGCCGACAATAACATCAGAAATATTTGCAGAACGGTATAGGGCTCGTCTTGATCCAAAGTCCCAAATAGCCTCTTTTGTTCGCCCGTTTCCGTCGGTAAATCCTTATTGAAACTGTACTCGATCCAAGAACCTTCATAATTTTTCACGTTTGTATACCCGAGAATTTCCTTTAAGACAAAAGCAGTATGCGCTGATCGCGTTCCTGAGTGGCAATAAACGATTATCTCGTCGTCCTTTTCCAATCCCAATTCCGCGAATTGCTCTTTGAGAATGTCTTCGCCCTTTATACGTTGATCTCCATTCGAGTTAATTGCATTGGTCCAAGGATAAAAAAGTGCGTTTGGGATGCGTCCCGGTTTAAAAGCACCGTCCTTGATTATTGATCCTTCAAATTCTTCAATGGTACGCACATCCAATAGTTTTGCGCCTCTTTTAGTCGCTTTTAGAACGTATTCTAGATCCGCGTATAAGGTCGGGTCAATCGAATTTGGGAATGAATATTCAGTTGGCTCAATTGCAGATGGCGAGTCATTCACCTTTGACAGATCTTTGTAACTACCATTTAAGAAATGGGCGTTTTTGTGTCCGTAAACATTCAGTATCCACCAAAACCGCGCTGCATCGCAACCACCTTTGTGATCGTATAAGAAAATCGTATCTTCTGAAGTGACTCCGCATGAGCTTAATAAAGCCGCAATCGAATCTCTCGGGGACATCATCCCACCAAATTCACGTGTTTTGTCCTCGTAGTCGCCCCTCCAAATTTGTACGGCTGACGCAACATGGCTTTTCGCAAATTCTTCTGGCTTACTCAGAGAGATCACCTTGATTCTAGCATTGTTTCTGAGGTGCATCTCGAAATCGTTGGGCAACAGATTTGTTTCCCATTGACAGAAGACAAGGCCAGACATCGAAATAAAAAACGAAGTGACGAGAAGCTTAACTCTTGAGATCATACCATTCAATTTTTTCTAAAGCTGCTTTTTCCGTTCTGAAGCAAGTGCTAGAAGCTAAAGTTAAAAAATGCTTCTGAAGATGAGAAATAAAGTCTTCGTTCTTGAATTGCTAAATTCTAATTTGAGGTTCCTTCAAATAACGGCTTATGTAGCATAAGTCACAAACGTTGGTTTCTGTTTTCGTATCTTTGAATCAAATAAAAAGAACGCAAATATGGCTGCTGATTATTTAACGACTGTAGTTAATAGTTATGAGGGTACATGGCAGTATTTAAAATATACTGTTTCTACACCATTCCCAGAAAAGGGAGTTAACATGTTCTATTTTTTAATAGTGGCGTCTCTTGTCGTTTGGGGACTGGAGTATTTAATGCCATGGCGTAAAAAGCAAAACATTATTCGAAAGGATTTCTGGTTGGACGGATTCTATATGTTTTTCAACTTCTACATTTTTAGTTTACTCTTGGCAGCCGCTCTTTCAAATGTCAGTTATAAGGCTATGATGAGTGTGCTAAAACCACTTGGCTACGATGGCGGTCACTTGATAGATTTCTCTAGTTTACATTGGGGTTGGCAATTGATTATACTCTTCATCATTGCAGATTTTGTTCAATGGTCCATTCACAATATGCTTCACCGCGTTCCTTTCCTCTGGAAGTTTCATAAAGTACATCATTCAGTGAAGGAAATGGGTTTTGCAGCACATTTGAGGTATCATTTTTTAGAAACATTCGTTTACCAATCCTTAAAGTACATTAGTCTTTCAATGATTTTTGGGTTTGCTTTAGAGAACGCCTTTATCGTTTATACGTTCACTGTGCTAATTGGACATTTAAACCATGCCAACATCAATTTGGACTATGGACCGTTGAAGTACGTTTTAAACAATCCTAAAATGCACATTTGGCATCATGCGAAAGAATTGCCGAGTTCGCATCCGAAAGGAATGAATTTCGGAATCTCATTGAGTCTTTGGGACTACCTTTTTGGAACAAATTACATTCCGTCTGATGGCAGAGATATAGAATTGGGTTTTCCAAATGATGAAAATTACCCCGAAGGATTTGTCGGGCAAGTTGTTAAACCGTTTCAAACAGAAGAATGAAAAAGTATCTAGGTATTGCCGTTATAGGGTCATTAACGCTGGGATTGGCACCTTTTGTCCCACACCCTCACATTTGGAAACAATTAAAGAATCTCTGGTTGGGGAACCCGATGGCTGGAATGGATTGGTTGGATCTACTAATGCACGGAGCACCCTGGATCGCATTGATTTTCATTCTGATTCAGATGGGAAGAGGGAAGTAGATTCGTCGCAAGCTCCTTTTAAACCGTTCGTTCCTCACTTTTAGATATTAGACTATTAATGGTTTCATTGAAATCATTAATAGTCTAAAAGCCCAAAAGGGCGATCTAATATCTAAAAGGCGTTAGCCGATCTAAAATCTAAATTCTATCTAAGTAAATTCGTCATCGAAACCTTACTTTCAATAATCGAAGCCAATTCATCAATTGAAACACGATCCTGTTCCATTGTATCACGGTCTCTAATCGTTACTGTGTTGTCTTCCATTGTCTGATGATCGACCATTACGCAATACGGTGTTCCAATTGCATCCTGACGTCTGTAACGCTTCCCAGGTGAATCTTTCTCATCGTAAGCACAATTGTGTTCAAGCTTCAATGCATTCATGATCTCACGCGCTTTCTCTGGATGACCGTCTTTTTTCGTTAACGGCATAACCGCAACTTTATAAGGAGCCAAGGCTGGAGGAAGTGAAAGAACAACTCTCTCAGAATCATTTTCCAACTTTTCAGTTTTGAAAGAAGAACTCAATACCGCAAGGAACATTCTGTCCAAACCAATAGAAGTCTCAACGACATAAGGAACGTAGTTTTTATTCATTTCTGGGTCAAAGAATTGAAGCTTTTTACCAGAATGCTCTTCGTGTTGTTTTAAATCGAAATCTGTTCTTGAGTGCACACCTTCAAGTTCTTTGAATCCCATTGGGAAGTTGAACTCGATATCGGCCGCAGCATTTGCGTAGTGCGCTAATTTAATATGATCGTGGAAACGGTAATTTTCTTCACCCAGTCCCAATTTGTTGTGCCAAGCGATACGTTGGTTTTTCCAATGCTCGTACCATTTCATTTCTTCACCTGGACGGACAAAAAACTGCATTTCCATTTGTTCGAATTCACGCATTCTAAAGATAAATTGACGCGCAACAATCTCGTTTCTAAATGCCTTTCCAATTTGAGCAATTCCAAACGGGATCTTCATTCTACCCGTTTTCTGAACATTCAAAAAGTTAACGAAGATACCTTGCGCCGTTTCTGGACGAAGATAAATCGTAGCCGCTTCTCCCGAAACAGAACCCAATTCTGTAGAGAACATCAAGTTGAATTGACGTACCTCTGTCCAGTTTTTTGTTCCAGAAACAGGACATGCAATCTCCAAATCAATGATTAGATTGTAAACGCCTTCGAGATCATCTTTTCCAAGCGTGTCTTTCATTCGTTGTTCAACATCTTCAATCTTGGCCTTGTTGCGAAGAACATTTGGATTTGTCGCTAGGAATTGATCTTTGTCAAAATCATCTCCAAATCTTTTAATTCCTTTGTTTACATCCTTATCGATCTTTGCTCTAATCTTTTCGATGTATTCCTCAAGCAGAACGTCTGCTCTATATCTTTTCTTTGAATCTTTATTATCGATTAATGGGTCGTTGAACGCATTAACGTGACCAGAAGCCTCCCATGTTTTTGGGTGCATGAAGATTGCTGAATCAAGTCCAACAATGTTTTCATTCATTTGCACCATCGATTTCCACCAATATGATTTGATATTGTTTTTCAATTCTACACCCAGTTGACCGTAGTCATAAGTTGCAGATAATCCATCATAAATCTCAGATGAAGGAAATACGAATCCATATTCTTTCGCGTGCGAAATGATATCTTTCAGGTTGTCTTCTTTTTGCATGGCGTAAAAGTAAAAAAGCCGACCCAATAAAGAGTCGGCTTCTGGTATTTTTTGTTGATTTATTTAAGAGTCGATGGACAAACGAATTCAGTTGTCGGAATGTTGGTTTCTGAGATCGCTCCAAACCCACCATCAATATCGATTAATTTCGAGTATCCATTTTTCATTAGCAATGAGATCGCAATGATACTTCTGTATCCTCCAGCGCAATGAATATGGTATTCCGTGTCTTTATCCAATTCAGATAAATGAGCATTCATATAGTCCAAAGGGTAGTGTTTCGCATCAGCAACGTGCTCTGCATCAAATTCACCTGGTTTACGAACGTCAACGACATTTACAGTATCCAATGATTCAGAAAGTTTTTCTACAGAAATCGAAGTGATCGTCTCAAGTGTGTTTCCTGCATCAGCATAAGTTTTAACGCCGCCGTTTAAGAAACCAACTGCACCGTCGTAACCAACACGTGATAATCTCATAATCGTTTCCTCCTCTTGTCCTTCAGGAGTAATCAAAACGATTTTTTGGTTGATATCTTCGATGATTGCACCAACCCACATTGCGAAAGTTCCATTCAATCCAATAAACAACGAATTGGGGATGAATCCTTGAATAAATTCAGATTGCGTTCTAACATCTAAGATTAATGCTCCATTTTCAACTTCAGAATTGAATTCATCTAAAGTCAATGAACGATTTCCTTTTAAAAGAACATCATCATAAGAATCATATCCTAGTTGATTCATTAAAACATTCTTTGGAAAGTATTGCGGCGCAGGTAAAATTCCTTCCGTCAATTCCTTAACAAATTCTGCCTTGGTCATGTCTGCGCGTAAAGCGTAATTGGTTTGCTTTTGCTCGCCCAATAATCCAATCGTTTCCGAACTCATGTTTTTTCCACAAGACGAACCTGCTCCGTGACCGGGGTATACAATGATGTCATCAGGCAACGTCATGATTCTATTTCTAAGCGAGTCAAATAACATTCCTGCCAAATCTTCTCGCGTCAATTCCGTTTTAACAGCCAAATCCGGGCGGCCTACATCTCCTAAGAAAAGAGTGTCTCCAGAGAAAATAGCGTTCTCTTTGCCATTTTCATCAATCAACAAATAAGTCGAAGATTCTTGCGTGTGGCCTGGCGTATGAAGAACTTTTAACGTTACATCACCTATTTTAAATTCTTGATTGTCTTCAGCTATAATTGCATCGTAAACAGGGTTCGCCTTTGGTCCATAAACAATTGAAGCGCCTGTTTTATTTGCTAGATCAACATGACCCGAAACGAAATCCGCGTGGAAGTGTGTTTCAAAAATATATTTGATTGTCGCACCATTGTTTTTAGCCATTTCTATATACGGTGCGGTTTCTCGCAACGGATCGATTATGGCAACTTCTCCATTGCTTTCAATGTAGTAAGCGGCTTCTGCCAAACACGATGTATATAATTGTTCTATTTTCATATCTAAGATGTTCTATTGGTACAAATATCGTGATAAATTGATGGTTGAATTGTGACAATTGTCACATTACCGAAAAATTTAAGATTTTTTATCTTGTTTCTGCTCAGCAATCTCTTCAGCGAAATTCGCGTTGATTTGCTCGATATAATTGAGGATTCTCTCTTGCCCGAACTTAGAAACACTCGACGTTGTATACACTGGAGGAAGTGCCTCCCACGATTTAAGCATCTCCTTTTTGTACTTCGCTACGTTCTTTTGAAGTGCCGAACTCGATAATTTATCAATCTTGGTGAAAACCATTGAGAAAGCGATTTGCTTTTCTCCACACCAATTCATGAATTCCATATCAATTTTTTGAGGCTCGAGTCGTGAGTCAATGAGAACAAATACATTTAATAATTCTTCGCGTTTCGTTAAATATTCGACAATGAATTTCTCCCATTGTGCTCTATTCATCTTTGAAGATTTCGCATATCCGTACCCTGGCAAATCAACTAAGTACCATTCATCGTTGATAATAAAGTGGTTAATCAATTGCGTTTTTCCAGGTCGTCCAGAGATTTTCGCAAGCTTTTTGTTATCAGTTAACATGTTGATTAGCGAGGACTTGCCGACGTTAGATCTTCCGATAAAGGCGTATTCGGGCCTTCCGTCGGTTGGGCATTTGTCTACTTCTGTATTTGAGATAACGAAATCTGCTGTTTTGATTTTCATCAGGAATTATTTTCTACAAAATTACGATTAAATTTCTGTAAGAATGGTTATTCTATCGTGGCATAATTGGGAAACAGTTAACATTTATTATTCTCGAAATCAATGCGAAAAGGATTAATTTTGTACTTCAAATTCAATATTATGACAAAGAGCCTATTTGTTATCGCTATTTTATCCATGAGCCTTGTTGCTTGTGAATCTGCTAATACATCAACTGAAGATGGTAAATCATTAACAGAAAAGAAGAAAGACAACAAAAGCAAAGATAATAAGGATGAGCTTGCGGAGGTAAAACTCGTTGTTGAACCGAATAGAGTTCTGACAATGGAATTGGACGGAATGGTTTGTTCAATGGGTTGCGGTGGAAGTATTCGTAAAGAATTGAACGCTACTGGAGCAATTGCAGATTGTGATTTTGATTTTGAAGATGAAAGAACAACGGATGTTGCTACGATCCAATTTGACAAGGATAAGATTACGGCTGATGAAATCGTGAAAATCGTTTCTGAAATGAATGACGGTCAATTTTCAATAGGTAAAACAGAGTCAGAAGAGTTTATGGCAGCTCCAATAGTAAAAGAAGACAACACGAGTTCACAACATAGAACTTCTGATGCGAAAATTAAAGTAGTTTCAAGTTCGTCTTTTCAAGTTCCAAATATCTTTGACCTTTTCTCAGGCTTATTAAGCTTCTAAATAAATAAACACATTTCAAAAAAGCCTTCTTAGTTCTCTAAGAGGGCTTTTTTATTCGCTAAATTTGCAGAAAGAACTTAGGAAATGAAACTTCATTATCGAGAAATGGGAGAGGGAGAACCGTTAATGATCTTACACGGATTGTTTGGGTTTTCGGACAACTGGCAAACGCATGCGAAGAAGTTGTCGGAATACTACCGCGTTATCCTAGTCGATCTTAGAAACCACGGACATTCAGATTGGAGTGAAGAGTTTTCCTATGAAATCATGGCGGATGACGTTAAGGAATTGTATGACGAATTGAATTTGTCCGAATTGATCTTAGTGGGACATTCCATGGGAGGTAAAGTGGCCATTAATTTTGCTCAAAAGCACGAAGGTTTACTGGAAAAGTTAGTCATCGTTGATATGGGAACGAAGGGCTATCCAATGCACCACGATCATATTTTGCAAGGGATTCACTCGGTGAAGCTTGATGACGTTTCTTCTCGCCGTGAAGCCGCTGTGCAAATGAATGAGTATATTGAATCTGAAGGGATCAAGCAATTTCTTTTGAAGAATTTGTACTGGAAAGAGAAGGGACAATTGGCATGGAGAATGAATGTCGATGTTTTGGAACGGGAAATGCCAAATATCTTAGGTCAAATGACCGATGATGAGGTGATGATTCCTACCTTGTTTATTCGCGGCGAATTGTCGAATTACATTTTAGACGAAGATATTGAGGATTTGGAAAATCAATTTCCCGACTCCGAGGTTATCACGGTTCCGAACGCTGGACATTGGGTTCACGCGGAATCACCTGGTGAATTTATTGATATTTTACTCGGTTTTTGCCTCAGATAATGTAACAAATAGGGCAAAGGCTCGTTTTTTGATTAGTAGACCATTATGCAAAAACTCATAACCGTACTTCTTTTGTTTCTCACAAGCCTTAGCTTTGGTCAAATTGAATTTGACAAGGTGAAGCATGATTTTGGTGCACTTGAATCGTATTCGATTCGCTATGTCGACATCCGATTGACCAACAAAGGCAACAAGCAAGAATGGCTTTTATCGGTCAAGAAACCGTTCGATGTGGTCTACATCAATTCCAATCAATTTATCGAAAAGGACAGTTCAATAATTGTTCGCTTACAAGTCAACCCCAAAACAAAAGGGCGTTTTTCCTACGATGTTCAGATTTTTACTAGCGATCGAGATGAAGCTGTAAAAGTGAAGTTGACAGGAACATTGACAAACATTGATCAGAACAATAACAATTCAATGACAAGCTGTCCAAGCTTTAGTGAACGTCCGGGAGGCAAAGACCCCAACGGATTTGACTTGACGGTAGTTACGATTGATAAAAAAACGAAAGAGGAGTTGAGCCAATCAACCGTGAGTATGCTCCAGAATGGCCGACCAATTTGGACAAAAAACACGAATAAAAAAGGGATTATTAAGGAGGACGCCACTTTGGGCTTGAGCTATTTCTATGGGACGCATGAAGGCTATTACCCAGCAGAACTCGGCGCTTACATTAACTTTAAGAGAAACTATATTGTCTTGGAATTGGACCGCGATGAACGAATCATTGTTCCTGAACCGCTTCCAACACCAATCGACGATACCTTGATTGTTATGGTTGAACCGGATCCTGTTCCCGTTCCAGACATTGAAATAATCGATCATATCGAAGTAGACACAACATTCATCGCCGAAGCGCAACCTTCGTTTAATGACATTCCAAAAGACGATTTTACTGAAGAGCATTTCAATCCAATTAATGTCGTTTTCGTTCTTGATGTTTCTTCATCAATGAAAAACGCGGACAAAATGGAGCTCATGAAATATTCTTTGTTTCAACTTTCGGGAATGCTTCGTTCTCAAGACAAGATGGGAATTGTAACGTACTCGTCGACTGCGAAGGTTTTGTTGAAGCCAACGAGTGGCGCGAATAAAGACGAGATTAACACGCAAGTTGAAGAGTTGAAACCTTCTGGTTTTACGGCAGGTGGAAAAGGAATCAAATTGGGTTACAAACAAGCATTGGCGGGCAAAATTACAGACGGAGTCAATCATGTGATTATCATAACGGATGGCGCTTTCAATAGAGATTCTGATGACTATAAGAGATACGTTCGAAAGTACAAGCGGAAGGGAATCAAGATGTCTGTGGTTGGAATCAAGAACAAAGAACGGTATGAAGAAGACATGCGAAACGCAGCAGAAGTTGGTGGCGGTCGTTACATTCCTGTTTTTGGACTTGCGGATGCGCAAAACAATCTCACCCAAGAGATTCGCCTTTTAACGTACAAGTATTGAAGTGTTAAATATCCTTCCATGTTCATAAGTATCCATTAGAATGGGAGTTTTTCGTTGTCCTTCTTTTTAGCTTTACTCTATGACGATAACTTTACGAATTGCGATTACATCGATTGCCCTATTTTCAATTTTCAATACAAATGCTCAAAACGGTCTAAATCTGGATGGAACAGATGATCTTATTCAAACAACTTATTCAGGTATTTCTGGAAATGCAACGCGTACGGTTGAAGCGTGGATAAAGACAACAGCCAATTGCGATCCAGGGAATGGAGGTGTTCAAAAGGTAATAACCGATTGGGGAGCTTTTACAACTGGTTCGAGATTTACATTCAATGTTCTTTGGGCAAATGCCATTCGATTAGAAGTAGGAGGGAACGGGCTTTCAGGTACAATAGCAGTAAATGATGGTAATTGGCATCATGTTGCGTGTGTTTATGACCCAACGTCACCAACACCAGTACGATTGTATGTAGATGGTGTTCTTGATGCCGCTGGGAATATTACTGTCCCAGTCAATACGGGGTCTTCTGTTAATGTGCGAATTGGTCAAAGAATTGATGGAATCAATAGCTTTGATGGCGAAATTGACGAAGTGAGAGTGTGGAATACGCCGAAATCTCTTGTTGAATTGACTGCAAATATGAACAATGAATTGTGTTCGATTCCTAGTGATTTAGTCGCCTATTACAGGTTCAATCAAGGAATTGCTGCAGGTGCAAACCCTTCTGAGACGGTACTTATTGATGATTCTGGAAATGGAAACAATGGAACATTAACCAATATGGCTTTAAGTGGTGCGACATCAAATTGGGTAACTGGTGTGGCATTGACTGCAGGAGTAACTTCCTCATTATTAGTCGACGCGGCTTGCGATATGTATACATGGGCAGCGAATGCCACGACTTACACAAGTTCTGGAAATTATTCAATTACGCTTCCTGGTGCAAACTCAACGGGTTGCGATTCTATTTTGAACCTTGATTTGACAATAAACACATCGAATGATTTAACGACAAATGCTACTGCATGCGATTCGTTTACATGGAACGCTAACGGTGTTACGTATACCTCTAGCACTTCAGTAACGGAGACTTTAATGACTGGCCAAGGTTGTTCTTACTTGCATACATTGAATTTAACCCTTGGAACTAGTTACGATTCTACCTATTCAGTTTCTTCTTGTGAAGGTTATATATGGTCAGTCAGCGGGTTGACGTATTCGATCCCAGGAATATATTCCTATGTTATGAATGCACCAGGAGATTGTGATTCTATCGCTCATCTCAATTTATTTATTGTTCCATTTGCAACGATCACCGTTGTTGATAATGGCAATGGTACTTTATCTGCCATTGGTCCTGGTTTTGATCATCAATGGATAGATTGTATTACGAATCTGCCAATTGCAGGAGAAACATCTGCTACTTTTACACCTACTTCAAATGGTTCTTATGCGGTTTTCGCGAGCGGTGACCCGTTCTTTTGTGGTGACACTTCGGATTGTTTTGTTGTAGACAACGTTGGAATTGAGGAGAATACATTCAGTGATTTTAGCTTTCATCCAAACCCTACAGACGGCCAAGTAACTATTGATTTGGG